>NZ_VFTA01000079.1:0-5747 GCF_007003935.1 Mesorhizobium sp. WSM4310 | reverse complement strand
CTCCCCCACCTACCCTGTGGATAGACCCCAGACACCCCCATCATTCCCGACATCGGCTTGCAAGAAGCCCTAGACTGAGGCTCTTGGGGAATCGGGTGGATGTCGAGCAAGCCGAGTCGTTGCGTCGTGTTGTTCACGCTGCTGGCTGTTGCCGGCTGCACCTCCGCGCCGGGCAAGGACTTCTTCACCGAGACCATCGACAGCCTGCACGCCAAGAACTCGCCCCTGCGGGCGGGCTATAGCGGGCCTGCCGCCGTCACTTCGGCGTCGAACGCGGCACAGCGCTTCAACGGCGCGCAATATCAGGGCACCGGCCAGTTCGTCTCGTCGGGCGCCCCGGTCACCAAAGTGACTGGCGATGGATCCGGCAAGTTCCAGCTCAATCTGGTCAACGCGCCGATCGCCGACGCGGCCAAGGCGGTGCTGGGCGACGCGCTGCACCTCAACTACATCGTCGACCCGCGCGTGCAGGGCACCGTCACGCTGCAGACCTCGCAGCCGGTGTCGCAGGATGCGCTGGTCGATATCCTGCAATCGGCACTGGCGGTGAACGCCGCCGGCATCACCAGCCGGGGCGGCACCTACCAGATCGTGCCGCTGTCGGAGATCATGGCCTCGACGCCGCCGGTCAGCGTGCCGTCGACCTCGCCGTCCGGCCCCGGCGTCAAGGTGCAGGTGCTGCAGCTGCAGTTCATCGCCGCCGACGAGATGAAGACCATTCTGGAACCGATCACCCGCCAGGGCTCGGTGCTGCGCGTCGATTCCACCCGCAACATCATCACCGTCGCCGGCAGCGACAGCGACCTCAACGCCATCCGCGAAGCGGTTTCGGTGTTCGATGTCGACTGGATGCGCGGCATGTCGGTGGCGCTGCATCCGTTGAAGACCTCAAAGCCGGAAGCGGTCGCCGCCGAACTCGATTCGATCTTCGGCACCAAGGACGGGCCGGGCGCCAAGCTCATCCAGTTCATCCCCAATGACAGGCTGAATTCGGTGCTGGTGATCACCTCGCGCCCGGCCTATCTGGCGCGCGCCGCGACCTGGATCAACAAGCTCGACAGGCTGGCCGAGACCAATGAAAGCCAGCTCTTCGTCTACCAGATCCAGAACCGGCCGGCCAAGGAACTCGCATCGGTGCTGAGTTCGGTTCTCGGCACCACGGTGAAGACCGAAGGCCAGTCGGGCGGCTCGAACGTGTCGCCCGACCAGACGCCGATCGCCATGCAGTCGGACGGCGTCACGCCGGCGCCGCTGACCGGGCCCTCGCCCTCGCTGCCGCAGCAGGACAACGAGGCGCCCGCCCATGCCACTGTCGTCGCCGATGTCGAGAACAATGCGCTGCTGATCCAGACCACGGCGCGCGACTACCAGCGCATCGAGCAGATCCTGACCAAGGTCGACGTGCTGCCGACGCAAGTCATGCTGGAAGCGGTGATCGCCGAGGTCACGCTCAACGACGACCTGAAATACGGCCTGCGCTGGTTCTTCGAGAATGGCGGCACCAAGGTCTCCGTGACCGACGTGGCCAAGGCCGCCGCGGCGGCCACCCTGCCCGGCTTCAACTGGAGCTATGCAACCGACAACATCCAGGTGACGCTCAGCGCTCTTTCCAAGATCACCGACGTCAACGTCATTTCGGCGCCCACCATCATGGCGCTCAACAACCAAAAGGCGATCTTGCAGGTCGGCGACCAGGTGCCGATCCTGACCCAGCAGTCGCAGGACACCGGCAATGGCAGCGCGCCGATCATCAACTCGGTCCAGATGAAGGATACCGGCGTCATCCTGACGGTGACGCCGCGCATCAACAATGCCGGCAGGGTCATGCTCGACATCCAGCAGGAGGTCAGCAACGTCACCAAGACGGACAGTTCCGATATCGACTCCCCAACCATCCAGCAGCGCAAGATCCAGACGCGCGTGCTGGTCAACGACGGCGAGAGCCTGGCACTGGGCGGCCTCATCCAGCAGAACAACAGTGTCGACCGCAGCCAGGTGCCGATCCTCGGCGACATCCCGATCTTCGGCAATGCTTTCAAGCAAAAGAACGACACCATCAGGCGGACCGAATTGATCATCTTCATCCGGCCGCATGTCGTGCGCGACATCAATGAGGCCCGCGAGGTGACCGACGAATTCCGCGGCAAGATCAGCCTGCAGACGCCGATCCAGAAACGGCGCGGCGGCACCAAGCTGCAGCAGGATCTGAAGAGGCTGGCATATTGACGATGGCTACGCACCCCTCTCTCGTGCTTGCCGCCACGGTCGCCCTGGCGGCCGTTCTCGCCGCCATTTCGATCACCGATTTCCGCCGGCAGATCATTCCGGACGGGCTCAACCTGGCGCTCGCCGGCATCGGCCTTTCTTATCAGCTGGCGGCGGACGCCGAGGGGGTGCCGGTGCAGATCCTCTTCGCCGCCGCGACTTTCGCGGCTGCCTGGCTGCTGCGGCGCGGCCATTTCCTGATGACCGGCCGGATCGGCCTCGGCCTCGGCGACGTCAAGATGCTGGCGGCCGCTTCGTGCTGGATCAGTCCGCTGCTGTTGCCGGTGCTGCTGTTCATCGCCAGCGCCAGCGCTTTGCTGTTCGTCGGCGGACAGGTGGTCGCGACAGGGCCGGCGGCAGCGCGGGCCCGCGTCGCCTTCGGTCCGTTCATCGCCATCGGCCTCGGCGCAAGCTGGGCGCTGGAGCAATTTGCAGGTCTAGCCATGGGACTGCTCTGATGATGCGCTTTCTTCAACCCTCCGAAAACCTTCAATCCTCCGAAGCAAAAGGCCGTGCTCGCGACGATCGCGAAAGCGGCTTCACCCTGGTCGAGCTTCTGGTCGTGCTCGCCATCATCGCGCTGATCGCCACGCTGGCGGCGCCACAGGTGCTGCGCTATCTCGGCGCGGCCAGGACCAATGCGGCCAAGGCGCAGATCCGCAACATCGAAAGCGCGCTCGAACTCTACTATGTCGACAATGCGAAATACCCGAGCGACGAAGAGGGGCTCAACGCCCTGGTCGCGCAGCCGGCCGGTGAAACGCGCTGGAACGGGCCTTATCTCAAGGGAAGTACCGGCCTTAAGGATCCATGGGGCAGGCCCTACTCCTACGAAGTGAAGGCCGATGCCAGCGGCGTGGTCATTCGCAGCCTTGGCAAGGATGGCAAGCCCGACGGAACCGGCGAGGACCAGGATGTCACCAACTGAGGGCGGCCGGTGAGAGCGCGCTCAATTCGTGCGAGGGGGGCCGGCCAGATCGAGGCGGGCAAACCCTCGCGATGAATAGGCCGCGCCATCGCGTACCACCGAAAGGGTGAAGCGCACGGCGGCGGGCAGTCGCCGCGGCGCATTCCAGCCCGGCAGCCATGATGGCGGCGCCAGCGCGTTGTCGAGATATTCGAATTTCATGGCACTCACGCCGCCGATCAGCCGCACCGGTTCGCCGGGCACCGCTGCGCCGGGTTTGCCGCCGCGCCGCGTTTTCTGGACGATGGCCAGGGCGGGTCCCGTCTGGCCTCCGTCGCCAAGCGACACGGTAATCTCGCGCAATGCGGAGGATTTGAAACCGATCGCCTGAACGGCATTGAACTCGATCCGGGCAGCATCGCCGCCGAGATAGAGCACCTGGTCCGGCGACGATTTCGACAGGGGCAAAGGCTCGGCATGGCTGATCGCCGTTTCGAGGAACCGCGATGCGGCATCGGCCTCCATCTGGAACTCGGTTGCCTTTTCGATGCGCATCATCGTTCGGGCCTGGCCAAGAAAGACCACCATCAGCGATGTGATGACGCCGATCAGCGCCAACCCCACCAACACATCGATGAGCGCAAAACCCGCCACCGGTGCAGAGGGTTGCGGATGCGCATCGACGCCCAATGAAGAAGCACGCGCAAGATGACGGCGAACGGCGCGGGCCTTCGTCCGAGTGCGGGAGAGCGGCCAACTCATGGCGCGGCCGGGCCTTGCGCCGGCACAAAGGTCAGAAACGACCCGCTTGGAAACGCGCCGCCCGGCTTCTCGATGAGAACAGCGGTCACCTTCGCTTTCGCGACGTCTATCGTGCGGGTCTTCAGGGTCCAGCCGGGTTGCGCCGCGGTTTGTGCCCGGGCCTCGTAGTCGGCCAGCATCATGCGAACCGTTCTGGCCGCCTCGACCTGGCGCTTGGCCGCGGCAATGCTGCGGCTGGACAGCACGATCGACTGGCTGGCGATGCCCAGCACGAGCGCCAGGATCGTCATGGCGACGATCATCTCCAGGATCGAGAATCCATCTTCGGACGAGGATTGGGGCAATGGCCCGGTCATGGCAGGGTTCGCCATGTCGGAAGCCCTGTCAGCCAGTTGACCCCGATGCGCGCGGTCCGGCCTTTTTGCTGCAGCGTGATGTCCATGCCGGAAGCGCGGCCGTCGGGAAGGAAGGTCAGCACCGTCTGCCGGTCGGCGACGACAGTCTCCCGGCCGGTGATGACGGTCATTTTGACATCGTCCGGCAAGGCCAGACTGTCTCGTTCGCCGAAACGGATGAAACGGCTACCCAGATCGACAAGGACCTGCTTCGGCCGGGCGGTGGCGATGGCCAATGTGCGCGACAGGCGCAGCCGCATGGTGATCTCGCCGGCCACCGTCTCCAGGCTCTTGGTGCGATAGTGGCTGACCAGCCCCGGTGCGGCGATGGCCGCGACAAGCGCCATGATGGCCAGCACCACCAGCATCTCGACCAGCGTGAACCCCGCCGTTGCGTCCGCAGGTGCGTTGGCTCCGGAAGCGGCGGTCATTGCAGCGCCAGATCGTTGATGCTGAGGATCGTCGTCATCACCGAAATGACCAGGCTGCCGACGAGAAAACCGAGCGAAATCGTCAGCGCCGGCGTCAACAGCTTCAGCACGGTGTCGATCCGCCGCGTCAGCGTCAGCTGAAGCATCCTGGCGGCGCGATCCAGCACCACGGGAAGCGCATTGGCCTCTTCGCCAAGGGAGACCAGCGACATTGTCGCATGGTCGAAAATCCCTGCCTTGACGATCGCGCCGTGCAGGCGGGCGCCATTGGCGACATTGTCTTCGATCGATACAAAGCTTGCCGCCAGCGAACTCTGCCTGGAAACATTGGCGGCAAGGCCAAGCGCCTCGGTCATCGCCACGCCATTGCCGAGCAGCAGCGCAAGCGTTTCGAGATAACGCGCGATCACGGCGTCCCTGACCAGCGCGCCGATCAGCGGGATCCTCAGCAGCCAGCGCGAAAGCTGTCTTCTGGCGCCGGCGGAACGGGACAGCAGGAGATAACCAAGCAGGCCAAGCACCGCAGCCAGCGGGAAAATGAAGGGGTAGTCGCGGAACACCGTGCCGAAGGCGGAAAGCATGGTCATGGTGAACGGCTTGGGGGCCGATGAGCCCTCGAAGATCGGCTCCAGCGCCGGCACCAGGACCGTTGCCAGAATGACCAGCGCGCCGCTCATGACCAGGAGCAGGAAGGCCGGATAGGCGAGCGCCTCGATGATCGCGGCGCGGCGCTTGGCCGTCGCCTCGAACGTGTCCGCCAGCCGCTGGCAGATAAAGGCCATCTTGCCGCTGCGCTCGCCGCTGGCAAGCAAGGCGGCAACGTCCGGGGTGATGCCCGGCAGAGCGGCAAAGGCTTCGGCGATCGGCCGGCCGCCGGTCGTCAGGTCGAGCACCGATTGCAGTTGCTGGCGCCGCTGCCGGTTGGCTTCGCCGGAAATGACCGCGCCCAGGGCGCGGTCGACCGGGCAGCCGGCGGTCAGCCACCCC
>NZ_VFTA01000078.1:0-6006 GCF_007003935.1 Mesorhizobium sp. WSM4310 | reverse complement strand
GACCACTGGTTCTGGGTGGGCGAGCAGAGAGCGCTGCTGGAGGGGATTGCGGGGATGGTAAGGGGCAAGGCAGTGCATCAACCGACGCTTGCTTAACAGCGGAGACAGGCTGTAGGCTCGGGCGCGGATCAGTCGGTTGCGGACCGACACGTTGCGCTCACGCTAGTTCAACGTCAGCTTTGCACCTCTAGTGCTCGAACCTCCCGAAAACAATCCCTGGAACGACGCGTTCAGCCGGCGACGGTGTGGGTCAGGTCGGGCCTGAATGGCCATGTCATATTTGCGGGTGCCTGGCTCTCCCACGAGGGCGAAGGCCGGCGTGCCCCTCTCCCGCTCGACGCCGAGCAATTCGAGGTCGCTTACGGCAGAGCTTTTGGTCTTCAGCCATGCCGTCGTGGCCGTTGCCGCGCCGTGCCGATTTTCTGGAGTGACAAGCCGCGCTCGACACGGCGAATTCGTAACCCTACTCGGCAGCCGTCTCCGATGGCGCCTCTGCCGGCGCCGAAGGCTCGGGCTCGGCCTCGGCACGGGGCTTGCGCCGTGAAAACAGCGACCTGAGCGTGACGTAGAACACCGGCGTCAGGAACAGGCCGACGAAGGTAACGCCGAGCATGCCGGAGAACACCGCGGTGCCGAGCGACTGGCGCATTTCCGCGCCCGGGCCCGTTGCGATCATCAGCGGCACGACGCCGAGGATGAACGAGAAGGCGGTCATCAGGATCGGCCGCAGCCTGAGCCGGCAGGCTTCGACGGCAGCCTCGGCCGCCGACAGGCCGCGTTCCTGCGCCTGCCGCGCGAATTCGACGATCAGGATCGCGTTCTTCGCGGCAAGCCCGATCAGCACGATGAGGCCGATCTGCACGAGGATGTTGTTGTCCAGCCCTCGGAAAGACACGCCGAGCAACGCCGCGAGCACGCCGAGCGGCACCACCAGCACAATGGCGAACGGCAGCACCCAGCTTTCATATTGCGCCGCCAGCGCCAGGAACACGAACAGCACCGACAGTCCAAAGATATAGACAGCGGCATTGCCGGTATTGTGCTCCTGATAGGCGAGCTCGGTCCATTCATAAGAGGTACCGGCCGGCAGCGTCTTTGCCGTGATCCCTTCCATCAAGGCCAGCGCGTCGCCCGTGGAAACGCCGGGCGCGGCGTTGCCCTGCAGCGGCACCGAGACGTACATGTTGTAGTGCTGGACCAGCGCCGGGCCGGTGACGTCGCGGATCTCGATCAACGTGCCGAGCGGAACCAGCGCGCCGGTCGCCGAGCGCACCTTTAGTTTCAAGATGTCGGCGCGATCGAGGCGGAACGCCTGGTCGGCCTGCGCCCGCACCTGGTAGACGCGCCCGAAAGCGTTGAAGTCGTTGACGTAGGCGGTGCCCAAATTGATCGACAGCGTCTCGAAGATGTTGGGGATCGGCACGTTCAGGATGCGCGCCTTGTCGCGATCGATCGCCAGGAAGAATTGCGGGCTCGACGCGGAGAACGTGGTGAACACGCCCGTCAGCCCCGGCGTCTTGTTGGCCTTACCGGCGATTTCGTAAGCAAGCGCCAGGATCTGCCGCATGTCGGCGCTGTTGCGCTCCTGGATCTGGAGTTTGAAGCCGCCGGCATTGCCGACGCCGCGGATCGGGGGCGGCGGCAGTGCGATAATGAAGGCTTCCTTGATGCTTTGCAGGCTGCCGAACAGATTGCCGATGACCTGGGTCGCCGACTGGCCGGCTTTCAGTCGCTCATCAAACGGCTTGAACCTGGCGAAGATTACGCCCGCGTTGCTGGCGTTGGTGAAGGTCGCGCCGGAGAAGCCGGCGAAGGCGACTGCGTAGTCGACGCCTGGCGTTTTCTGGATGATCTGCGACGCCTGCTGGATGACCGCATCGGTCCTCGACAGCGAGGCGCCGTCCGGCAGCTGGACGACGACGATCGCATAGCCCTGGTCGAGCGACGGAATGAAACCGCGCGGCACCGCCTGCACCATGTAGACCGTGGCGCAGATGAGGGCCGCGAAAACGGTCAGCATGGCGCCGATCGCTATCCACGAGCCGACCAGCACGCGCACGATGCTCGAATACCAATGGGCGAGCCTGTCAAAGCCATTATTGAAGCCGTCGGCGAGCGCCCGTCCGAACCGCGCCAGGAAAAAGCGCGGCGGCGCCGAAGCAGTGTGATGCGGCTTGAACAGCAGTGCTGCCAGCGCCGGCGAAAGCGTCAGCGAATTGAATGCCGAGATCGCCGTCGACACCGCGATGGTGATCGCGAACTGCAGGTAGAACTGCCCGGAAATGCCGGGGATGAAGGCTGTCGGCAGGAACACGGCTATCAGCACCAGTGAGATCGCGATAACAGCCGTTCCGACTTCGTCCATGGTCAGGTGCGCCGCCGGATTGGGCGCCAGCCCTCTGGCGATATTGCGCTCGACGTTCTCGACCACGACGATCGCATCGTCGACGACGATGCCGATGGCCAGAACGAGGCCGAACAGCGTCAACATGTTGAGCGAGAAGCCGGCGGCGAAAAGCACCGCCAGCGTGCCGATCAGCGACACGGGGATCGCCACGATCGGCACGATCGCCATGCGCCACGATTGCAGAAAGACGATGATGACGATGATGACCAGCAGCATCGCCTCGAGGATCGTCTTGTAGACCTCGTGGATCGACTGGGCGACGAACTCGGTCGGATTGTAGACGATGTCGTAGCTCAACCCCTTCGGGAAGTCGCGGGAAAGCTCCTTCATCTTGTCCTGGATCTCGGCGGCTGCGGCGAGCGCATTGGTGCCCGGCCGCTGGAAGATGGCGAGCGCCACCGCCGGTTTGCCGTTGAGATAGGAGTTGGTGACGTAATCCTTGGCGCCAAGCTCGATGCGCGCCACGTCCTGCAGCGAGATCAGGCGGCCGTCGTCGGTCGATTTGACGATCACGTATCGGAAGTCGCGTGCGTCGTTGAAGCGGCCCTGCGTGGTGACCGTGTACTCGAACGCCGAGCCGGTGTTGGTCGGCGGCGCGCCGATCGAGCCGCCCGACACTTGGACGTTCTGGTCGCGCAACGCCTGCACCACATCGCCCGAGGTCATCCCCAGGGCGGACAGTTTTTCTGGATCGAGCCAGATGCGCAGCGAATATTCGCGTTCGCCGAAGATGATGAGGTCGCCGACGCCGTCCAGCCTGAGCAGTATGTCGCGCACCCGCGAGCGGGCGTAGTTCGAGACGTAGAGCTGGTCGTAGGTATTGTCGGGCGACAGCATGTGCACGACCATCATCAGGTCGGGCGAGCTCTTGGTGGTGGTGATGCCGAGGCGACGGACTTCTTCGGGCAGGCGCGGCTCGGCGACCGACACGCGATTCTGCACCAGCACCTGCGCCTTGTCGAGATCGGTGCCCAGCTTGAAGGTGATGGTCAGCGCCATCGCTCCGTCACCCGACGAATAGGACGACATGTAGAGCATGCCCTCGACGCCGTTGATCTCCTGCTCGATCGGCGTTGCCACAGTCGCTGCGACCGTCTCGGCGTCGGCGCCCGGATACTGCGCGCGAACGACAATGGTTGGCGGCGCGATCTCGGGATATTGCGCGACCGGCAGCTGGGTATAGGCAATCCCGCCGAGGATCAAAAGGACGATCGAAACGACCGATGCGAAGATCGGACGGTCGACGAAGAAATGGGCGAACCTCATTGCTGCAACCCGGCGGTCTCGGCCTTGGGCGGCAACGTCACCATCTCGACCTTCACCTTGGTGCCGGGCCTGGCGTGCATCAGGCCGTTGACGATGATCGTCTCGCCGCCGGCCAGGCCCGAGCGAATCACGCGGTAGCCGTCGAGAAGCGGGCCGGTGCGCACGGGCTTGGCCGAAACCATCCCGGCCTCATCCACCAGGAACACGATGCGGCGATCCTGATCGGCGCCGATCGCCTCGTCGGGCACCAGCACGCCGCTATGCGGCAGCGACCCCGGCACGTTGATGCGCCCGAACATGCCTGGCTGGAGAATGCCGTCGGCGTTGGGAAACGTCGCACGCACCCGCATGGTGCCGGTCGCGTTGTCGATCCGGTTCTCGGCAAAATCGAGCTTGCCTTTGAATACCGCCTCCGCGCGGTCGGCGACGCGAACCACCACCTCGAGCCCGCCAGCGCCTTCCTGCATGGTGCCGCCACGCGCCTTCGCGTCGCGGGCGTAGCTGAAATACAGGCGCTCATCGACGTCGAAATAGAAGTCGATCGGATCGCGCGTAACGATGGTCGTCAGCAAGGTGGAATCCGGCTGCACGAGGTTGCCGACCGACACCAGCCGGCGGTCGATGCGGCCGGACAAGGGCGCCTTGATCTCGGTGAATTCCATGTTCAGGCTGGCGGTCGTCAGCGCAGCCGTCGCGCCCTGCATCTGCGCCTGCGCCGAAAGGTATTCCCGCCGGCGGTCGTCGACCGTCGCGGTTGATATATTGCCGGTCTTGGCGAGTTCGTCGGCGCGATCCAGCTGCATCTTGGAGAATTCGAGCAGACTCTTGGCGACATCCACTTGCGATTTGGCGGCATCATAAGCCGCCTGATACGGACGCTGGTCGATGGTGAAGAGCAGGTCGCCCTTGTTGACCAGTGCGCCGTCCTGGAAGCTGACCTTGTCCAGATAGCCGCTGACGCGCGAACGGATGGCGACCTGGTCGACGGCTTCGAAGCGCCCGACGAACTCGTCGTCTTCGACGATGTCACGGACCACCGGCTTGGCCGCCGTCACCACGGGTAGCTGCTGGTCCTGCGCAAACGCAGTGCTGCTGAAAGCCATGCCGACCAGGAATGCCGCCGACACGGCGGCGCGGGCAAGCCAGCCGGCCGATCGACCGGGTCGCCCGCCCGCGTCGCGATGCAATTGCGCATTCTCTGGTGTGTCCATTTGCGTCCCCGCTCGCTGGACCCGGAGGTCGGTTGATCCGCTTCTACGCTAAGGCTTTCTCGTTGAGATCAGAGCACTGCAGTGTTGTGCATGGCAACATGATCATTTTCCATGTGGGCCGAAATGTCCACCCTGTGGCTGCTCCGCCACCGGGCCAAAGCCAGTCCGCAAATTAAAGGATTGCGGATCCCTTTGATGGACGGCTTATGATTCATATTGGTCGAAGGAGACCGATATGGGCATTACCACGCCGGCCAGATTGAATGGACTGCAACACTGGGGCATCGAGCAGTGCGTTGATATATCCCTCCCGCTGCAGCCGGCACGTCGGTCTCGGGGGCCTGGCCAAAGCTGCCGAACGTGCCATCCTCGTCGCCGGTCGCGGCCGGACGAATGACCGGGGCCTCGGTCCGCAGCGCTGTGCCCGCTTTGACGAACGTCTGCTGGCTGGTGCCAGCAACACCGCTCCTGGCCGACAGCAGCTTCCGTATCGCAACGGTGAGGTCCGAGGTGACCTGCATCGAGCAATCCTTGAATTTCTTGCCTGCGATTTGCAGAATGTAGCATCGCAGTTAAGCAAGGGTCGAAAGTGAGTGCCGGGAGGAAATAGTTACTCCCGGTAGCGCTTGCCAAATACAATTCAACAACAGCTAATATAATTGGCGAATCCGCAAAGGCGACGAGCCTCTGGAAATTGATTGTATTTTGATGGGATCTGGAAGCGCGCAGGCGACAAATTCATGGCCTGCCGCTCAAGGTCCTTGTCACCGCTCCTCCACGATCCGCAAATAAGCCGCCGTCACGAACAGCACGATCAGCCCGAACAGGATCCGCCTTGTCCCCTCCGGCATCTGCGGCGAGATTTGGTTGCCGCCGAAGGAAAAGGGCTATCCCTATCGATTGTGCGCTCAGCGGTATCGGGCATCAGCACCGTTGTGGGTGTTCATGCAGACATGGTGCCAGGCGATGGCGCGGAGGCCCAGAACCCGCTATGTCGCCGTGGACGGCATCCATATCGCCTACCAGACGATGGGCAGCGGCCCGGCCGATATCGTGCTCGTTCCCGGCTTCATCTCGCATGTCGAGCGCATCTGGGAAGACAGGAGCTGCCGCGCCTGGCTC
>NZ_VFTA01000077.1:0-2500 GCF_007003935.1 Mesorhizobium sp. WSM4310 | reverse complement strand
AACACTTACTGGAGGACCGAACCCATAACTGTTGCAATAGTTCGGGATGACTTGTGGCTAGGGGTGAAAGGCCAATCAAACTCGGAAATAGCTGGTTCTCCGCGAAATCTATTTAGGTAGAGCGTCGACCGAATACCCCAGGGGGTAGAGCACTGGATGGGCTAGGGGTCCTCACCGGATTACCAAACCTAACCAAACTCCGAATACCTGGGAGTACTAGTCGGCAGACACACGGCGGGTGCTAACGTCCGTCGTGAAAAGGGAAACAACCCTGACCTACAGCTAAGGTCCCCAAGTTATGGCTAAGTGGGAAAGGATGTGAGGATCCCAAAACAACCAGGATGTTGGCTTAGAAGCAGCCATCATTTAAAGAAAGCGTAACAGCTCACTGGTCTAAATAAGGGTCTTTGCGCCGAAAATGTAACGGGGCTAAAGCCATACACCGAAGCTTAGGGTTCGTGAGCAATCACGAGCGGTAGCGGAGCGTTCTGTAAGCTGATGAAGCCATACCCGTGAGGGGTGGTGGAGGTATCAGAAGTGCGAATGCTGACATGAGTAACGTAAGGGGAGTGAGAGACTCCCCCGCCGAAAGACCAAGGGTTCCTGCTTAAAGCTAATCTGAGCAGGGTTAGCCGGCCCCTAAGACGAGGCGGAAACGCGTAGTCGATGGGAACCACGTTAATATTCGTGGGCTTGGAGGTAGTGACGGATCATTGAGGTAGTCCAATCTTATCGGATTGAACGGGCTGCTGCGTGGTTCCAGGAAATAGCTCCTCCTTATAAACCGTACCCGAAACCGACACTGGTGGTCTGGTAGAGTATACCAAGGCGCTTGAGAGAACTATGCTGAAGGAACTCGGCAAATTGCACGCGTAACTTCGGAAGAAGCGTGACCCTTTTCCACGCAAGTGGAGGAGGGTGGCACAGACCAGGGGGTAGCGACTGTTTATCAAAAACACAGGGCTCTGCGAAGTCGCAAGACGACGTATAGGGTCTGACGCCTGCCCGGTGCTGGAAGGTTAAGAGGAGGGGTGCAAGCTCTGAATCGAAGCCCCAGTAAACGGCGGCCGTAACTATAACGGTCCTAAGGTAGCGAAATTCCTTGTCGGGTAAGTTCCGACCTGCACGAATGGCGTAACGACTTCCCCGCTGTCTCCAGCATAGACTCAGTGAAATTGAATTCCCCGTGAAGATGCGGGGTTCCTGCGGTTAGACGGAAAGACCCCGTGCACCTTTACTATAGCTTTACATTGGCATTCGTAGTGGCATGTGTAGGATAGGTGGTAGGCTTTGAAACCTGGGCGCCAGCTCAGGTGGAGCCACCCTTGAAATACCACCCTTATTACTATGGATGTCTAACCGCGGCCCGTTATCCGGGTCCGGGACAATGTATGGTGGGTAGTTTGACTGGGGCGGTCGCCTCCTAAAGAGTAACGGAGGCGCGCGATGGTGGGCTCAGAACGGTCGGAAATCGTTCGCTGAGTGCAATGGCATAAGCCTGCCTGACTGCGAGACTGACAAGTCGAGCAGAGACGAAAGTCGGTCATAGTGATCCGGTGGTCCCGCGTGGAAGGGCCATCGCTCAACGGATAAAAGGTACGCCGGGGATAACAGGCTGATGACCCCCAAGAGTCCATATCGACGGGGTTGTTTGGCACCTCGATGTCGACTCATCGCATCCTGGGGCTGGAGCAGGTCCCAAGGGTATGGCTGTTCGCCATTTAAAGCGGTACGTGAGTTGGGTTCAGAACGTCGTGAGACAGTTCGGTCCCTATCTGCCGTGGGTGTAGGAATATTGAAAGGATCTGTCCCTAGTACGAGAGGACCGGGATGGACGGATCTCTGGTGGACCTGTTGTGGCGCCAGCCGCATAGCAGGGTAGCTATATCCGGACGGGATAACCGCTGAAGGCATCTAAGCGGGAAACCCACCTTAAAACGAGTATTCCCTGAGAACCGTGGAAGACGACCACGTTGATAGGCCGGGTGTGGAAGAGCGGCAACGCTTGAAGCTTACCGGTACTAATAGTTCGATCGGCTTGATCGTTCTCATTCCTTATGCCCATCGTGTAACACGATGGTCTGACCAGCGCTCACGCATGAGCGGCCCTTACGGGCCTATGCTCCGCGAGGGCGCCGGAAAACCGGCGACGCGCAGTCGCGCTTGCGGGCTTACGCCCGAAAGCCACAAACGTCGCCTTGGCACAAAAAACAGCTTCTCGAACAACGTGCGTTTTGCCGACCTGGTGGTTATGGCGGAGCGGCTGCACCCGATCCCATTCCGAACTCGGCCGTGAAACGCTCCAGCGCTGATGGTACTTCGTCTCAAGACGCGGGAGAGTAGGTCGCTGCCAGGTCTGCTAAACGCACGTTGAACTCACATCCAACCGGATCGAGTGAAATCTTCTCTCTACGAAAATGGCCCGCCAAGGGACCACGGGCCGCGTAAGCGGCCCTTTCATTTGGTGAGCCATATACCTATCTGTAGGCCAGCCTAGTCG
>NZ_VFTA01000076.1:0-6590 GCF_007003935.1 Mesorhizobium sp. WSM4310 | reverse complement strand
ACCGGCTGAACAGCCGTACCGTCTACATGAACCCGATCAGCCGCTTCATCTACTGGAACATGAACTACCATGTCGAACATCACATGTTCCCGATGGTGCCGTATCACGCGCTGCCCAGGCTGCATGAGTTGATCAAACACGACCTGCCGGAGCCGAACCCGTCGATGTGGCATGCCTATCGCGAGGTCTGGCCGGTGCTGCTCAGGCAGCTGAAATACGAGGATTCTTATCTCAAGCGCGAACTGCCGCCGACGGCCAGGCCCTATCGCGGCGAGTTCCACGAGGTCGATATGTCGGCTGCGGCCGAATAGCGATCGCGAATTTTGCAGGAGACCGAGATGGCCGATTGGGTTGAAGCGTGCGCGGTGGATGATGTCGAGGAAGAGGATGTCATCCGCTTCGACCATGGCGGCCGCACCTTCGCGGTCTACCGCTCGCCCGATGACGAGTTCTTCGCCACCGACGGCTACTGCACGCATGAGAAGGCGCATCTGGCCGACGGGTTGGTGATGGACGACATCATCGAATGCCCCAAGCACAATGGCCGCTTCAATTACAAGACAGGTGCCGCCAAGGGCGCGCCGGTCTGCGTCAATCTCGTGACCTATCCGGTGAAGATCGAGGCCGGTAAGGTGATGATCCAGATTTGACGCGCGGCAACCGATCCAGCATCACAAAGGGGACGCTTTAATGAGCCGAAAGAGACCGACCGTCGCCGATCTGCGGGCGATGAAGGGCAAGCGTCAGCTGACCATGCTGCGCGTGCTCAACCTGGATGAGGCGGAGGCCGCCGAGCGGGCAGGGGTCGATATCGTCTCGGTGCCACCCGAATTGGTGCTCAACCCGCAATATCGCGATGCCGCGCCCAGCCTGTTCACCATGCCGGGCGAGAATTTCTTCGAGATCGGCACGGCGGATGATTTCGTGCGCTGGGCCTTCCGGCTCTACAAGGCAAGCGCCGACGCGGTCTATTGCAGCGCCGGCTACGCCACCATCAAGCGCATGGCGGACGATGCCATCCCCGTCATCGGCCATGTCGGCCTCATTCCGTCGCGCGCCACCTGGACCGGCGGCTTCAAGGCGGTCGGCAAGACCGCCGACACAGCCATCCAGGTTTTCGAGGCGGTGAAACAGCTGGAGGCCGCCGGTGCTGTCGGCGCCGAGATCGAAGTGGTGCCGGTCGAGGTGGCCAAGGCGATTTCCGAGCGCACCTCGCTGATCATGCTGTCGATGGGGGCGGGGACCGGCTGCGACGCGCAATATCTGTTCGCCGACGACATTCTCGGCCAGAACCGGGGCCACATGCCGCGTCACTCCAAGGTCTATCGCAATTTCGCCGCCGAGTATGACCGGCTGCAGGCGGAGCGGGTGGCGGCGTTCTCCGAATATGTCGCCGACGTCAACAGCGGCGCCTATCCCGAGGACAGGCACGTCGTGCGCATGGACCCGGCCGAGCTCAGCCTGTTCATGAAAAGGGTAGACGCAAAGAGCTGATTATTCGATTTCTTTGCTGACCGCCGCAGCGCCTTGCCATGCTCCGTCGGTGAGCATGGCGTGGAGCACCTCGGCGTCGATCCCCAGCGGCCGGTCGTCCTTCAGCATCGATACATGCGCGCGCACCGCCGCATAGATCGCGCCAGTGCGCGGCGCCAGCGTCAACCCTTCACGCAGGTCGACGGCCTGGGCGGCGGCCATCAATTCGAAGGCGATCAGCCGCCGCCACAGCGCGATCATTCCGGCGCATTTCGAAACGGCGAGGGGCGACTGGGTCGCATGGTCCTCGACGCCTTCCGAAACGGGCAGGAAGTCGAGCATCACCGGATTGGCCTTGTGGCGGATGGCGGCCAAGATCGATGTCGCCGTCTTCTGCAGCGGCACGAAACCGGCCGAGGCGCCGCCGATGGGCGACAGATATTTGGTCAAGCCGTTGCGGCCCGAACCGGTGAGCTGGATGAAGCGGGCAACGCTGGCGGCGGCGCATTGCGCGATGGCCAGGCCGAGCGTCTCGAAGGCAAGCGAGAGTGAGGCCGTGTGGAAATTGCCGGTCGACATCACCAGTTCATCGTCGCCGATCACCAGCGGGTTGTCGGCGGCGGCGTTGAGTTCGATCTCGACAGCACTCTTTGCCTGGCCGATTGCCTCGATCAGCGCGCCGTGGATCGACGGCATGCAGCGGATCGACAACGGGTCCTGAATGGTCGTGGGCGCCGGCATCTCGTCGCGGGCGAGAAGGTCGTGCAAGGCCTTCGCCGCCTCCTGCTGTCCGGCCGCCGGCCGCGCCATCTGCAGGCGCGGATCGAGGATGGTGCGGTTGGCGCCAAAACCTTCCATGGTCAGCGCGCCGGCCTGCTGCTGCTGGGCGAGCGCCGACAGCGCATCCGTGATCGCGAGGGCGCCGCTGCCGGCGGAGACGGCCGAGGCGTTGATCAGCGACAATCCATCTTTGGGCGCCAGGCTGATCGGGGCGAGGCGCGCCATTATCAGCGCCTTGGCCGCCGGCATGCGCCGGCCCTGATAGTCGGCTTCGCCTTCGCCGATCAGCAGGCGAGCAAGCGCGGTCATCGGCACGAGGTCGCCGGCGCCGATCGAGCCGAGCGACGGCATCACCGGATGGACGCCGGCATTGAGCGCGTCGACCAGAGCAACGAAGACCATGGGCGACAGGCCGGAGCCGCCGGCCGACAGCATCGAGGCGCGGGCGACCATGGTGGCCCGCACGGCCTCTACCGGCAGAGTTTCACCGACCGCGCCGCTGCGGCCGTGCAGCAGCTGGCGCTGGAAGGCGCTGGCGTCGCCTTCGACGGAGGTGCCAAGATTGGCGCCAAGCCCGGTGTTCAGGCCGTAGATCTGCTGGCCTGAGGCGGCGGCCTGGTCGAGCACTTTTCGCGCCTTGTCCAGCCGGCCGATGATGTCGGCTCCGATCTCTACCTTGCGCGCCTGGCGGGCGACGGTGGCGACATCACCGACGCTGACGCCGGCTCCGGTGAGGACCAGCGCGCTCATGCGAAGCGCAGCCTCTGGCCGATGCCTCTTTCTCCTGCCTTGGCGAGCATCGCCTTGCCCAGCGCAATGTCGGAGAGCGACAGGCCGCGATGCCAGAACAGGATGGTCTCGTCGTCGCTCTGCCTGCCCGGCTTGAGGCCGGCGGCGATCTGGCCGAGCTCGGCATGCAGCGTTTTCTCGCTGAGCCGCCCGGTCTCGACATGAGCGCGTAGCGAGCCGAACTTGCCGCCCTTGCACTGGCCCCAATCGTCGACGACCATCTTCTCCATGATGTCGGTCAGCGACAGCTCCACCGCGCTCATCGTGCCATAGGGCACGACCAGCGCACCGGGCTTGATCCATTCGGTCTTGAGCAGCGGTTGTGGCTCCGGCAGCCGTGAGGCCTCGACGACGATGTCGGCGCCCTCGACGCAGCTTTTCCAGTCGGCTACGGCCGTGACCGCCTTGCCGAGATCGGCGGAGAGCTTGGCGGCAAAGCCGTCACGGCTTTCCGGGCGGCGCGAATGGACGCGGATTTCATCGAAGTCGAACAGATGGTCGAGCAGCCGCACGTTCCAGTAGGCGGTGCCGCGCGCGCCGACATGGGCCAGCACCCTCGAATTCTTGCGCGCCAGATGCTTGGCGCCGATCGCGGTGACCGCACCGGTGCGCATGTCGGTAATGACGGTGGCGTCGAGAATGGCGCGCGGCGTGCCGGTGCGTGGATCGAACAGATTGAGGATGCCGAATTCGGAGGGCAGGCCGTGCAGATAGTTGTCGACATAGTCGCCGACGATTTTCACGCCCGCCGTGTCGAGCGGCGCCACATAGCCGCGCAAGACATTGAAATGGCCGTGGAAGGATGGGTCCGGTTCGAGATGAACGCGCGGCTCGATCACCGTCTGGCCCTTGCCCTGGGCGACAAGGCCAGCCTCGACCGCCGCGATGATTTCGCCATCGGTCATGGCAAGCGCTTCAATGTCGAGGGCATTGAGATAGTCGATATAGATGGGCTTCATTTTGCGCGCGCACTTTCCTCGATCACCCGCGCATCCCATAGCAGGCCGCGACGCGACACGAAAGTTTGTTGCGCCGTGTCTGGACGCCGCCGGCTAAATGCTGTTCAAACCGGACCGAAATGACTGCCATTCCCGAGACCGAGACCTTGCCGGAAACGGCCACCAATGCACGGCGCGTGGCGCTAATCGTTGCCATCGCCTTCTTCATGCAACTGCTGGATTCGACGATCATCTCGACCTCGCTGCCGCAGATGGGCCAGTCTTTCGACGTGCCGGCGGTGGCGATGAGCATCGGCATCACCGTCTACATGCTGACCATGGCGGTGTTCGTGCCGCTGTCGGGCTGGCTCGCCGACCGTTTCGGCGCGCGCAACATTTTCCTCTTGGCCATCGCGCTGTTCACGCTGGCCTCGCTCGCCTGCGGTTTCTCGCAAAATCTGACCGAATTCGTTGCCGCACGTGCCGTGCAGGGGCTGGGTAGCGCGCTGATGACGCCGGTGGGCCGCATTCTCGTCCTGCGCAATGCGTCGAAATCCGAGCTGCTCAACGCCACCGCGCTGATCACCTGGCCGGCGCTGTTCGCGCCGGTGGTCGGTCCGGTGCTTGGCGGCTTCATCACCACCTATCTATCCTGGCACTGGAATTTCTTCATCAACATCCCGCTTGGGCTGATCGGGTTGGCGCTGGTCGCCCGCTTCATCCCGGGCGATCGCGAGGCGAACCCGAAGCCGCTCGACTGGCCGGGATTTTTCCTGACGTCGCTCGGGCTCGCCTGCCTGCTCTACGGTCTCGAGCGCGTCGCGCATCCCGAGGATGGCGTGCTGCCGACCACGGCGCTGATCACGGCGGGTGGCGTCATCGGCTGGCTGGCGGTGCGGCATCTGCGGCGCGCTCCGCATCCGCTGCTCGACCTCTCCTCGTTCAAGGTGTTGACCTTCGCCATCTCGACGCTTGCCGCCGGTACCATCTTCCGGGTGGCGATCAACGCCACGCCGTTCCTGCTGCCGCTCTTGTTCCAGCTCGGCTTCGGCCTCTCGCCTGTCGATGCCGGCCTGATGATCCTGGCCTATTTCCTCGGCAATCTCGGCATGAAGACGGTGACGACGCCGACGCTGCGGCGTTTCGGTTTCCGCCCGGTGATGGTGGTCAACGGCATCATCGCCTCGGCCTCGATCATGGCTTGCGGGGTGATCTCGCCGCAGACGCCGCAGGCACTGGTGGTGGCGCTGATGCTGATCGCCGGCCTGTCGCGCTCGATGCAGTTCACCGCGCTCAACACGCTGGCCTTCGCCGATATCGACGCCGCGCAGCGAAGCTCCGCGGCGACGTTGTCCTCGATGCTGCAGCAGGTGGCGATGCTGTTCGGCGTCGCCGTGGCGGCGGCGATCCTCAACCTGTCGCAGATCGCCAGGGCGCAACCGTCGCTCGACCTCGTCGATTTTCGAATCGCCTTTTTCGTGATCGGCGCCATCGGGCTGGTGGCGGCGCTGCGTTTTCTGGTGCTGCCGCCAACTGCGGGCGCCGAGGTTTCCGGCCACGCGCCGGGGAATTGAAAATCGGATTTTCTCGCCTGATGCGGAGATAAATTCCGCCTCATCCTTTCGCCTTGATGCTGCACTTTCGCGAATGGCTGCGAGGGCGCAATCGATTGCCAAAAATGCAGGAGTTTCCGGGCATTGCGCCAGTTTTGGCAATCGATACGTCCACTCGGCGAATATCAGCATAAGGCCGCGTTCTGAATGCGGATTCATTTGACGAACCGGCGCAGAGCCGATTAGCTTTTGCTTTCGGGATGGCAGCGCTGCCATCGGGGCAAACGCGGACATGAATGCGATCGGCTGGCTAAATCTCAGGAGCCTGAATCAGGAAGGCATTGTCTTTGCCATCGCAGTGGTGCTGTTCCTTGCAGCTGCCATCGGCCTGCCGGGCTTCATCGACCCCAACAACCTCGTCGCCATCGTCAGGTCGGTGTCGGTGCTGGGCATATTGGCGCTCGGGATGGCGGTCGTCATCATCGGGCGCGGCATCGACCTGTCGGCCGTGGCGATCATGGCGATGTCGGTTGCCTGGTATCTGCAACTGCTCAACACCGGAACCTCGGACGGGCTGGCCTTCGCCTACGTGCTGGCCGGCGTGCTCGCCATCGGCCTGCTCAACGGCTTTCTCGTCGCCTATGCCGACGTGCCGGCGATCTTCGTGACGCTGGCGACCGGCTCATTCGTCTTCGGCTATGTCCGCTCGCAACTGATCACGCAGGACGCCGTGCCGGTGCCGCAGGGCCATTGGGTCGAACTGCTTGGCGGCCTGCGCTTCCTCGATATCCCGATCGAGGTTTTCGTCTTTGCCGGCCTGGCTTTCCTGTTCTTCCTGTTCCTGCGCTACACCAAATGGGGGCGCTACATCTATTTCGCCGGCGACAATCCTGTCGCCGCCCGCAACATCGGCATTCCGGTGCGGCCGATGCTGGTGCTGCGCTACGTGCTCTCCGCCTTCGTGGCGCTGATCGCCGGCCTGCTGACGGCGGCCAGCCTGCATTCGATCAACACCCGCGTCGTCAACTCGACGCTGCTTTACGACATCGTGCTGGTG
>NZ_VFTA01000075.1:0-6944 GCF_007003935.1 Mesorhizobium sp. WSM4310 | reverse complement strand
CGCTGTTCAAATGGCCGCTCTACCAGGCCGCCACCGTTCTCGAGCAACGCCAGCGCCAGCGCGGCCGCAAGATCTACAGCCTGCACGCACACGAGGTGGAATGCATCGGCAAGGGCAAGGCGCATGCGCCCTACGAGTTCGGGGTGAAGGTGTCGGTGGCCACCACGCTGAAGCGCTCCAGGGGCGGCCAGTTCGCCCTGCATGCAAAAGCACTGCCCGGCAATCCCTATGACGGCCACACGCTGGCAAGCGTCATCCCCGACATGGAAAAGACCATCGGCAACGAGATCGGCCGCATCCTCGCCGACGCCGGCTATCGCGGCCACAACGCACCGCAGAGCCACAAGCTCAGGGTCTTCACCGCGGGCCAGAAACGCCGCGTCACCCCAGCCATCAAGCGCCAGATGCGACGGCGGTCGGCGGTCGAGCCCGTCATCGGCCACATCAAGAGCGAACACAGAATGGGCCGCAACTACCTCGCCGGCCAGCAGGGCGACACCCTCAACGCCATCCTGGCCGCCGCCGGCTACAACTTCTCCCTCCTGCTCAGGTGGCTGAAGGGGTTTTTGTCGCTCTTGATTGCCCTGCTTCAAATCCGGCCGAAGCCGGTCGCCGCTTAGGGCTCGGATTGTTCACGGTCGACGATTTGATGCGGTAGTCGCCTATGAGCGGTCAAAACGAACGCAGCTGGTTCGCCGATCGACCAAACGGCGAGCGCACTGTGCTTTGCTCAGACCGCCACCGAGTGCCTCGCCGTTCCCCCTTTGAAATATGTATCGAACTTGGCCGCGATGGTTCGAATGAAGGGGCGACTTTCAGTCCGTACGAGGAAACTGTCACCATCGAATTCAAGCGCTCGGGCAGGATCGTGGAGTGCGATGGACCTCGAGCGATGAAGGAGCTGCTCGCCGGCTTTGCCGAACCGCTCCACCAGGTCGACTGCCGAGAAGGCAAAATCACACATCAGCCGCTCGATGATCCAGCCACGGACGCGATCGTCGTCGGAAAGGGCAACGCCGCGGACGGCAGCCAACCCGCCATCCGCAACCATGCGCCCGTACCCGGCAGTCGAAGCCATGTTCTGCACGTAGCCTTGGCGAAAACGACCGATGGACGAAGGGCCAAGTCCGATCAGTGTCGGGCAGCGATCCTCAGTGTAGCCCTGAAAATTGCGATGCAAAACCCCTGCGCGGGCCGCTATGGCCAGCGCATCGTCGGGCTTCGCGAAATGATCGAGTCCTATTGCCTCATATCCCTTGGCGACAATTGCCCGCGCCGCGAGTTGAGATTGGGCGAAACGCTCAGTGGGACTCGGCAGCCATGCCTCGTCGATCATCGTCTGATGCTTCTTGAACCAGGGCACATGTGCGTAGCCGAACAGGGCCATCCGGTCTGGCTCCAAGGTCAGTGCCTGCGCCACCGTGGAACAGATCGTCTCGCGTGTCTGATTCGGGAGCCCGTAGAGCAGGTCCAGATTGACCGATTCGACGCCCCGCGAACGAACCCCGTCGACGACTGCCTTGGTCTGCAAAAAACTCTGCTCACGATTAATTGCTTTTTGCACTTGCGGATCGAAATCCTGCACGCCGAGGCTCGCCCGCGTTACGCCGATTTGAGCAAGTGCATCAAGGCGCGCCTTGTCCATGTCGTTGGTTTCGATTTCGATGCTGACCGTAGCATCCGGGAGAAGGTCGAAGCTGTCCCGCAAGGCCGCTCCAAGAGCAACCATATCATCGGGCCTCAGAATAGTTGGCGAACCGCCACCGAAGTGGATTGCACGGACATGTGCCTTGCCGCTCACCAGACCGGCAATCGTGACGATTTCGGCATTCAGCGAGCGCAGATAAGCGGCCACCGGCTCATATTGGTGCGTCTGCTTGGTGTGGCAGGCGCAGAACCAGCAGAGCTTGTCGCAGTAAGGAATGTGCAGGTACAGCGAGATTTCGTCGCCGCTTTCCAGCGTCTCCAACCAGCCACGGTAAATGGCAGCATCGATCCCCGAATGGAAATGCGGCGCCGTCGGATAGCTGGTGTAGCGTGGGACGTTCTCGCTGAGTTTGACAGCTATTTCCGATTGCATCTCGCGTTCACCGTGTTGCCCGCCGGAACACTGCACGCATCGCTGAAGCAGACCCTGATCTCGATCAGCCGCGCTCATGGACAAACCGCCGCAGGATTTCTCTACCCTGGATGGGTATCCTGCCGGCAGTTAGGATCGGGTAAGGCGAACGCATGACCTTTCGGCAAGACATTCATAGTTCCGGCATTCCTGTTCTTTGCTTCCCTTGCGAGGCACGGCGTCGCGGTGTCTGCGGTGCGCTCGATCCAGACAATTTGGTTGGGCTCGCCAAGACTTGCTCGCGTCGCCGGATCGAGTCAGGAATGGAGTTGACCGGCGAGGCACAGAACGTCGACAGCTACTCCAACGTGCTTTCAGGCGTGGTAAAGCTATCAAAGAGCCTGTCGGATGGGCGCCAGCAGATCGTCGGTCTCCAGTTTGCACCGGATTTTCTGGGACGTCCTTTCAAGGAGGAAAGCTCGATCAATGCGGAAGCGGCAACAGCAGTCACGCTGTGTTCGTTTCCGCGAGCGGCCGTCGAACGGATGATGAAGGCGTCACGGGAATTCGAGCATCGCCTGCTCAAACAGACGCTGAATGAACTCGATGAGGCGCGCGAGTGGATGGTGACGCTGGGGCGCAAGACAGCTCCGGAAAAGGTGGCGACTTTTCTCCTCATGATGGCCCGGAATATCGATTCCAGTCTCGATGCGGCTTCCGGGTCGGCCTCCTTCGATCTGCCGCTGACGCGTGCCGAAATGTCTGATTTCCTTGGAATCACCAGCGAGACCGTGAGCCGCCAACTGACGCGATTGCGGGCTGACGGGGTGATTCGGATTGAGAACGCACGCCATGTGACGGTGGACAGCATAAGCCGTCTGGAGAAGCGCTGTGGCGGCGGACGCGAGCGGCCCTAAGCGGCGAGGCCATGTCGCATGACTCCGGGGCGGGCCGTGTTTGCCTTTTAATGCGATGTCGCCGCGCCTTCGACGAAGCGGCGTCACGGTTGTCGAGACAAACAGCTTTCGGGCTTTGATAGGAACGTGACCAATCGCCAGGTGTGTTTCGGCACATACCGGCGAAGCATGGTCCTTAATCTGCCACGGCTCGGCGGAACGATCGCGTTCGTTTCCAATGGGATCCGAACAACGTTTGGCAGGGCATCGGCAATAGCATCCAACGCGCGCAGAGCCTCAGCTTTCGCCTCAGCGATCGCGTCTGCGCCCGCCCAACCCAGGGAACGCCTTCCATGAGGGAGTGAGCCCGCGCTGCGTTCCTCGTTCATTCGCCACCTGCTGATTGCGCCGCACAAAATCGTGCGGCCTGACATAGATCAGGGCGAGGGGGCGGCGGCTGCGCGATTAGTGCGCTGCGGATTTGGCATCCACCAGATTCGAGATCGGGATCTGCAATGAAATTCGGCACAGAGATCGTCCTTCTAAGCGTGTTCGCTTTTGCGGCCCTGGTGGCCGCCGGCTTCGGCGTGGATGAACCTTTCCGCCGACACATGTGGGTGTTGTTCTTCGCAGTGGCTGGTTTCACTGCGATCCTGTTGCGCAACACGGAGTTCAGGCCAGCAGCTCCGATTGACCCATCCGCTTACATGGATGGTCCGATCCGCTACGGCGCGATCGCCACCGTGTTCTGGGGTGTCGTCGGCATGCTGGTCGGCGTGGTGATCGCGCTGCAGCTCGCCTACCCCGATCTCAACATCCAGCCCTGGTTCAATTTCGGTCGTTTGCGGCCGTTGCACACATCCGGTGTCGTTTTCGCCTTCGGCGGCAACGCGCTGCTTTGCACGTCTCTGTATGTCGTGCAGCGCACCTGCCGCGCGCGCCTCTTCGGCCGTGATCTCGCCTGGTTCGTCTTCTGGGGCTACCAGCTGTTCATCGTCATGGCCGCGACCGGCTACCTGCTCGGCATCACCGAGGGCCGCGAGTACGCCGAACCCGAATGGTATGTGGATGTCTGGCTGACCATCGTCTGGGTCGCCTACCTCATTCTGTTCCTTGGCACGATCCTGAAGCGCAAGGAACCGCATATCTACGTGGCCAACTGGTTCTACCTGTCGTTCATCGTGACCATCGCGATGCTGCATGTGGTCAACAACCTGTCCATACCAGTCTCGTTCCCGGGCTCCAAGAGCTACTCCGCCTTTTCAGGGGTCCAGGACGCCTTGACGCAATGGTGGTACGGCCACAACGCGGTCGGCTTCTTTCTCACCGCCGGCTTCCTCGGCATGATGTATTATTTCGTGCCCAAGCAGGCGAACCGGCCAGTCTATTCGTACCGGCTGTCGATCGTCCATTTCTGGGCTATCATCTTTCTCTACATCTGGGCCGGGCCGCATCACCTGCACTACACCGCCTTGCCCGATTGGGCGCAGACGCTCGGCATGGTGTTCTCGATCATGCTGTGGATGCCGTCCTGGGGCGGCATGATCAACGGCCTGATGACGCTGTCCGGCGCCTGGGACAAGCTGCGCACCGATCCGATCATCCGCATGATGGTGATGGCCGTCGCCTTCTATGGCATGTCGACCTTCGAAGGCCCCATCATGGCGATCCGGGCGGTCAATTCGCTGTCGCATTATACCGACTGGACCATCGGGCACGTCCATTCGGGTGCGCTCGGCTGGGTCGGCATGATCTCGTTCGGCGCGATCTACTACATGGTCCCGAAGCTCTGGAACCGTCAACGGCTCTACTCGCTGAGGCTCGTCACCTGGCACTTCTGGCTGGCGACACTCGGGATCGTCGTCTACGCCGCGGTGATGTGGGTGTCCGGCATCATGCAGGGCCTGATGTGGCGCGAATATGGCGAGCAGGGCTTCCTGGTCTACTCCTTCGCCGAAACCGTCGCCGCCATGCACCCCTACTATGTCCTGCGCGCCATCGGCGGCGCCATGTACCTCTCCGGCGCCCTGATCATGGCCTGGAACATCACCAGGACCATCCTCGGCCACCAGCGCGAGGAGGAGCCGATGCCGAGCCCCGTCGCCATCCGACCTGCGCGATCAGGAGCCAGGTAATGGGCTTGATGGACAAACACGCAATCATCGAGAAGAACGCCACGCTTCTTCTCGTTGGCTCGCTGCTCGTGGTGACGGTCGGCGGCATCGTCGAGATCGCGCCTCTCTTCTATCTCGACAACACGATCGAGAAGGTGGAAGGCATGCGCCCCTATTCGCCGCTCGAACTTGTCGGGCGCAACATCTATATGCGCGAGGGCTGCTACCTCTGTCATAGCCAGATGATCAGGCCGTTCCGCGACGAAGTTGAGCGCTATGGCCACTACAGCCTGGCTGCCGAGTCCATGTACGATCACCCCTTCCAGTGGGGATCGAAGCGCACCGGGCCGGATCTCGCCAGAGTTGGCGACCGCTACTCGAATGCATGGCATGTCGCGCATCTTACCGACCCGCGCTCGGTGGTGCCGGAATCGATCATGCCGAGCTATGGGTTCCTGAAAGACACGCCGATCGACGTGAAGGATTTCTCGACGCATCTGGTCGCCAACAGGCTTGTAGCCGTCCCTTACACCGATGACATGATCGCCCACGCCAATGCGGATCTGGCGGCGCAGGCCGATCCCAATGCCGACACATCAGGCCTTGAGGCGCGTTACCCAAAAGCCAAGATCGGCGACTTCGACGGCAACCCGCAACAGGTCACCGAAATGGATGCCCTGCTCGCCTACCTGCAGATGCTTGGCACACTGGTCGACTTCAAAAATTACGACGAAGCCGCCGGCTACCGCTGAGGAGAACGCTGATGACCTACAATTTGATGCGGGCGTTTGCCGACAGCTGGGGCCTGGTTGCGATGGCGCTGTTCTTCGTGGGGTGCATCGCCTTTGCCCTACGCCCCGGCAGCCGAAGGCTGGCCGACGAAGCGGCCCGCATTCCGCTCGAGGACGAGTGATCATGAGCGACGAGCATATCGATGAAATCTCTGGCGTCTCGACCACCGGCCACGAATGGGATGGTATCCGGGAGCTGAACAACCCGCTTCCCAGATGGTGGGTTATCACTTTTTACGTCACCATTGTCTGGGCGATAGGCTACACCATTGCCTATCCAGCATGGCCTCTGTTGCACTCGGCGACAACGGGTGTGCTCGGCTATTCCAGCCGCAACGAGGTCAGGAACGAGCTGACCGCGGCTGAGGCCGCCAAGGGCAAATATATCTCGGCGGTGGAGTCCAAGAGCGTCTCGGAAATCGCCGCGGACGACGGCCTGCGCGAATTCGCAATCGCCGCCGGTGGCGCCGCTTTCAAGGTCAATTGCGTACAATGTCATGGCTCCGGCGCCCAGGGTTCCAAGGGCTTTCCCAATCTCAACGACGACGACTGGCTGTGGGGCGGCAAGGCCGAGCAGATCCAGCAGACGATTACGCACGGCATCCGCTTCGCATCCGATCCGGACACGCGCCTGTCGGAAATGCCGGCCTTCGGCGACATCATTACCGCCGACCAGATCGCACAAGTCAGCGCCTACGTGGCCAGCCTTTCCGGCAAGGTCCGCGATGCAAGTCTGATCCAACCCGGCGCCAAGGTCTTTGCCGAGAATTGCGTGGCCTGTCACGGCGACAATGCAAAAGGCAACAGGGAATTCGGCGCCCCCGACCTGACCGATGCGATCTGGCTCTATGGATCCGGTGAGACAGCCATCGCCGCACAGGTCCGTGCGCCAAAACAGGGCGTCATGCCGGCCTGGGTTGGCCGTCTCGGCGAGATCAAGGTCAAGGAACTTGCAGTTTATGTCCATTCGCTTGGCGGCGGAGAATAGGAATGGAAGGTCCTATTCTTCGGTCCCCCCTGCCAAGCGGATGGACATAAACTGCAAGTTCCTTGACCTTGATCTCGCCGAGACGGCCAACCCAGG
>NZ_VFTA01000074.1:0-7815 GCF_007003935.1 Mesorhizobium sp. WSM4310 | reverse complement strand
CCCCCCCCACCTCTCCCCCGGTCGGCGGGGGAGAGGAAAGGCGCGAGCTTAACCGGGCTGGCTCCCTTCCTCTCCCTCCGGAGGGGGGGAGAGGTGGCGCTGCGAAGCAGCGACGGAGTGGGGGAAGCCATCGCCAACGCGCAGCCGCCACAGGACAGGCACAACCCTACCGGCCATCCCACGACGGGAGATCGGCTAATCGTGCCGGTGCCCGAAATGCCGGGCGGCAACCTCGACATGCGTATGCGCGACATGCGCCTCGAAACGCTCGGTCTCGCTGACATCGTTCACCGCCTCGTTCGGCCACCAGGTGCCGCCGATGACGATGCCTTGCGAGACCAGCCGCTGCTCGGCGACCAGCGGGGCGCCGACCGCGTCGACGAAGGTGAACCGGCCGGACAGCCGGCGAAGGACAGCGACGTCGCCGACGGTGCCGACCGCCAGCGTGCCGAGGTCCGGCCTGGCGATCGCCCGCGCCGGCGCTTGCGTCGCGGCGCGCAGCACCTCGACCAGCGGCATGCCGAGCGCCATCAGCTTCGACATGCAGACCAGAATGTCGAAGGCCGGCCCGTCGACGCAGTAGAGATGCACGTCGCTCGATATGACGTCCGGCGCCAGCCCCTCGGCCAGCATGGCGCGCGCCACTTCGAAATCGAACGAACCCATGCCATGGCCGAGATCGAAGATGACGCCGCGCTCGCGCGCCAGCCGCATGTCGGGCCGCACCGCGCCGGAAGCGAAGACCGGCGCGTTGGGGAACGGCCGGAAGCAATGGGTGAGGATATCGCCGCGGCGCAGGCGCGGCAGCACTTCCGAGCGGCCGGGCGGCGGCTCGTCAATATGCGCCATCAGCGGCAGTCCGGCCTTGTCGGCCGCCTCGAGCGCGAGATCGACCGGCGCGATGCCGCTGGTGCCGCCGGCATGCTTGCCGGAGCGGACTTTCACGCCGACGACGACATCGGCGTGCTCGCGCGCGGCGGCGACCACCTCGCGCGGCTCACAGAGCCGCAGATCGCTGCACTCGCCGACCGACACCGACTGCGAGAAACCGAAGATGCCGGCAAAGGAAATGTTGACATAGGCCAGGATGCGCGCCCGGGAGCGCTCCATGACATGGCGACGGAAGCCGAGGAAGTTGCCGGCGCCCGCGCTGCCGGCATCGATGAAGGTGGTGGTGCCGCTTTTGGCGGCGAGCCGGTCTGCATCGACGCCAAGCGAGGTGCCTCCCCAATAGACGTGGCTGTGCAGGTCGATCAGGCCAGGCGCGACGATGCAGCCGGCCGCGTCGACCACCTCATTGGCGCGATCCGCCGGGATATCGGCGTCGACCGCCGCGACCCGCCCATTGGCGATGGCGACATCGCGCGGCGCATCGATGCCGGACGCCGGATCGATGAGCCGTCCGCCCTTCAGCAGGAGGTCGAATTGCATGAGGGGAACCTCCGGTTCGTTGCTTTGCCTTCTCAGAGACTGTTTCGAAATTCGCTCTGGCGAGTCATATGGTGGTGGTTTCGAGAACCGGAGCGGAGCGGACATTTGGGTCCGTGAGCTCCGTTCTACCGCACGCAGTAGAACGGGGAAGCGCGGAAAACGCCGCTGGATGTCCGCCGGAGCAGAATTCCAAACGGTCGCTCCTAGACGGGCCTGTAGGCAACCGCCTCGACCTCGATCTTGATGTCGATCATCAGCCGCGATTCGACCGTGCTGCGGGCCGGCGGATTCTTCGGGAAGTGCCTGGCGTAGACCGCGTTGAAGGCGCCGAAATCGCGCGCGTCTTCCAGCCAGACGGTGGTCTTCACCACGTCGTCCAGCGTGCAACCGGCCAGGGCCAGCGCCGCCTTCACATTGGCGAGCACCTGCTCGGTCTGTTCGGTGATGCCGCCTTTGACCACGATGCCGTCGCTGCCGACCGGAACCTGGCCCGAGACATAGACGAAGTCGCCGGCCCGCACGGCGGGCGACAGCGGCACATGGGATGTTCCAAAAGTCTGCTTGGGCAAGGGATCGCCTCCTCTGGTGACGCGGCAGGGCGCCAGGGCGGCGCCCGCTTCCGCGCAGGTTTACCGCGATCGGGGCGGTCCCGATAGGGCCTTTGTTGGAAAGCAACATTCGTCGAAATCCGTGTTGCTTTATTACAGAAGCGCTTGCATCGTGCGCACCGGCCGGGCGGCCTGCGCGCCGCCACGGACACATGCCTGCGCCAGACCGGAGAAACCGAGAATGACCTTCGACAAGAACCCGTTTCCTTCAGGCGATGCCGACCGCCATGCGTTGTGGGAGATGCTGGTGCGGCGCGACATCGACGCCTTCATCGGCCAGGACTGGTCCATGGTCGAGCACGATTTCATCGCCGAAAGCTTCTTCGGCATGCATGCGCATTTCCTCGCCAATGCCGATGCCTGGCGGCTGCAGTTCCCGCGGTTGGAGATCTATCGCGACGAGTGGCTGCGCCAGGCCGGGGAGACGGCGGCGACCAAATTCGCGGAGCCGCTGCGCGAGGCGCTGTTTCGCGTCACCAATCTGCGCGACATCGACGTCGACGGCGACCGCGCCGTGCTGCACAAGAAGTTCGACGGCTCCGTCGCCAAGGCGGATGGCAGCGTCGACCGGCTGAAATGGCAGACGCTGTATTTCTGCCGCAAGGTCGAAGGCAGCTGGAAGATCGCCGGCTTCGTCGGCTACATGCCGTATCCGCTGGGAGCCTAGCGCTTCCGGGTGACTGGTCCCGGCCCAACGAGAACGGCGGCGCGATAGGCCGGGTTGCCGTACCAGGCCATCCGGTCGAGCTCCGCCGCCCGAACCGGAAGGTCGACGACATCCATCTTCTGTTCGAGCCGGTCTGGCTCGATCCAGGGATCGTTGAGGAAATAGACGCCGTCGCCATGGCCATGGACGAGCACCCAATGCGGGCAGGTGTGGCCCATCATCGGCGCCTGATCGATCAGCACCAGCGCCGACAAGCCACGATCGAGCGCCTGGCCGATTTCTTCGACGGCAAAGGCGCGCGTCTCGACCGGCAATGACGCGGCTTCGGCCTCGCGCTTGAAACCGGCCTGCACGAAGCGCATCAGCCCGCGCCTTTCCTCCGAGCTGGCCCGGTCGAGGAAGACCGGTTCGGCGCTGCTCATGAATATTTCGACCCGCAGGCCGCGCCGGCGCGCCGCCAGCGCCAGGCCGTAGGGGTCGCAGCCGCCCGGACCGCTCGGACCGATGATGGTGGTGGCCTCGCGCCACAGTTCGACCTCCAGCGCCCGGTCCGGCAACAAGGCCGGAGCGATCCCGCCCATCGCCATGGCCAGCGCCGACGGCCCGCACGTAAAACCCGCCGTCTGCGGCCAGGATGGCGGAACCTGCCCCTGCCGGCCGGCCGGTTCGTTGCCGATCCAGCGTTGCAGGAACCCGTCGCGGCGCTGCCACTGGCCGCCGATGCGCTGCACCATATCCTCGTCGGCACGCAGGCAGAGCACGTCTTGTGCGAGCGCCTCCTTCTCCAGCGCCTCCAGCAGGCGCGGGCCGTCACTCGCGATGAAGTTCGGAGCAGACCAGAACAGGGCGATGCGCATCATTGCTGCCGCCGGCCGGCGCTGGCCGACCACGATCGCCTCCGGGCGGCCCTCGCTGTAGTGCGCCACGCCGGTGACCCCGGCGATCTCCCGCAGCGCCGCCAGGCGATCGCCAGCCTCGGCCGGCACCGCCGCGATCAGGTCGGCCCAGACGGCCGCGTGTCCGGCCGTGAAGACCGTCATACTGGCCCCTTCGCCTTCAGCCGATACCACAGGCTCCTCGAAGTGCTGCATGGCCCGTAAATTAGCCGGACAATGGCCGATCAGTACAGCGTGACGAAGGCCGGGAACAGCAGGCCCGTCTGCCGCAAATACTCGATCAGCTCGATGGCCGGGAAGATGGCGAGGAAATAGAGCCCGTCATGGAAGGTGCGCTTGAGTGCGCGCGTCGAGAACTGCAACTGGTCGTCGTCGCGGTAGAGCAGCGGGTTCGGCCAGAAGCGCGGCGTCGTCTTGATATAGGCGGCATAGGCCTGGCCGAACTTGCCCAGGAGATATTCGGCTTCCTTGCGCGCCGTGACGCGGAAAATGAGGAAGCTGGCCACGCCAAGCGTGGCTGCCGCCACCAGCGAACCGTAGGCCAGACCGATGCCGACCGCGCCCACCGTCGAAAAGAAATAGAGCGGGTTCTGGCTCATCGAGAACGGCCCCGTCGAAACCAGCTCCTCGTTCTTCTTACCGCCGACATAGAGGATGCTCCACAGCCTGCCGGTAACGCAGGCGAGCACCAGGCAGAAGCCGAAGAATTCGAGCGTTTCGTGACCGTTCGAGCCCTCGGCGAGCGCCGGCTTGGTGAGAAACAGCAGCAGCACCGCCAGCATCGCCGCCACGCGCACGAAGATCAGCCGCTTTCGCTGCACGAAGGCCTGTGAAACAGGCTTGAGGGACGCGTAGGTCATTCGTGTCTTCCTGGGCCACGGATTACGGGTTCAGCCACTGGGGCGCGCCATTGATGGCGGATACAAGGCCGCTGCTTCTATCAGCGCAGCACGCGGCGTTCGTAAAGGCCTTTTGCGCCAATCACGGCCATCCTTACGAATTTGTATGCCCCGGGACAGGCTGCAGTGAAGTCGCTTGCCTAATGTCGGATGCCGGATCGCTTCCATCCGGTCGCAACCTCGGGACTTGGCCATGCTCTCTCCCAACAAAACCACCGGACCGAGCCAGAACAGGGTTCCGGAGGTCACGCTCGACTTCTGGCTGATCAAGCTGATGGCGGTCACCATGGGCGAAACGGCCGCCGATTATCTCGCCGTCAATCTCGGGCTCGGGCTGGCCGTCACCTCGCTGATCATGACCGGCGTGCTGATCGTCGCCCTTGTCCTGCAGTTCGCGCAGAAGCGCTACATACCTTGGGCCTACTGGCTGGCGGTGGTGCTGATCAGCGTCGTCGGCACGCTGATCACGGACAACCTCGTCGACAGTTTCGGCGTGCGCCTGCAGACGACGACGATCGCCTTCTCGGTTGCGCTCGCGGCGACCTTCGCGGTCTGGTACGCAAGCGAGCGGACGCTGTCGATCCACACCATCTCCACCACGAGGCGCGAGATCTTCTACTGGCTGGCGATCCTGCTCACCTTCTCGCTCGGCACCGCCGCCGGCGATCTCGTCGCCGAGAGTTTCGACATGGGCTATCTCACGTCGGGCCTCGTGTTCGGCGGCCTCATCGCGCTGATCGCGCTTGCCTATTATCTCATCCACCTCGACGCCATCCTCGCCTTCTGGCTGGCCTATATACTGACGCGCCCGCTCGGCGCCTCCTTCGGCGATCTTCTGTCGCAGCCGGCCGAACAGGGCGGCCTCGGCTTCGGCACCACCTTCACCAGCCTGATCTTTCTGGGCTGCATCGCAGCACTGGTTCTGTACATGACGCTGAAGAAAACCGCCGACGATGCCGACGAGATCCTGCTGGAACAGGATTAGGCTTCGGCGTTTGGCGGTCCGTGCCATCCTAGGAACGGGGCCATGCCGGTGATAGCCTGTGCCCGATATCGGCGATCAACCGGAACAGCGATGCGACTTCTTCTTGTCGAGGACGACCACAAGACGGCGGACTATATCGTCAGGGGACTGACCGAGGCCGGGCATGTCTGCGACCTCCTGCGCAACGGCCATGACGCGCTTTTCGCCGCCACCAGCGGCAACTATGACGTGATCGTCGCCGACCGCATGATCCCAGGCCTGGACGGCCTGTCGATGATCAAGGCGGTGCGTGCGGCCGGCGTGCGCACGCCGGCGATCTTCCTCACCTCCATCGGCGGCATCGACGACCGCGTCGAGGGCCTGGAGGCCGGCGGCGACGACTATCTGGTCAAGCCCTTCGCCTTTTCCGAGCTGCTTGCCCGCATCAATGCGCTCGGACGCAGGCCGGCGGCGCAGGAGCAGAAGACGACGCTGCGGGTCGGCGACCTCGAGATGGACCTCATCATGCGGCGTGTCACGCGCCAGGGCCAGCCGATCGACCTGCAGCCGCGCGAATTCAGCCTGCTGGAGGTGCTGATGCGCGGCGAGGGCCGCGTGATCACCCGCACCATGCTTCTGGAGCGCGTCTGGGACTTTCATTTCGATCCCAAGACCAGTGTTGTCGAGACCCATATCAGCCGGCTGCGGGCCAAGGTCGACAAGCCGTTCGAGGCCCAGCTCATCCACACCATCCGCAACACCGGCTACAGCCTGCACGCGCCGTTTGCGCCATGACCGGAAGCTGGTCTCGCCTGCTGCGCAGCACACCGTTCCGGCTCGCCCTCACTTTCGCCTTCCTGTTCATGCTGGCCTTCATCCTGTCGGGCGCCATCGTCTACCAGATGATGAGCGCCGATCTGGCCGAGCAACTCGACGACACCATCAAGGAAACCTACGCCGTCATCGCCGCGAGCCATGCCGACAATGATCCCAAGGAACTGGTCGAGACCGTCGAGAGCCACGCCACGCGCAGCCCGAAGAAGGAGCAGCTGTTTTCGCTGACCGACGCGGCCGGCAACCGGCTGGCCGGCAACTTCACCGCCGCGGGACTTCCCGACGGCTTTTCGATGTTCGGCGCCGAAATGCCCGGCCTGCCCCAGGGTGCTCAGTACCGCGCCTATTCGGGCGCGGTCGGCAACAACACCCTGACGGTCGCCATCAGCCTGTCCGAGACGGAGGAACTGGAGACGATCATGCTGATGAGCTTCGGCTGGGCGACCCTGATCGTCACCGGGCTGGCGGTCGCCGGCGGCGCCCTGCTTGCCTCGCGTGTCCAGCGCCGCCTCGACGGCATCGCCGCCACCATGGTCGATGTCTCGCATGGCCGGCTGGATACCCGCATTCCGTTGACCGGCAACGGCGACGACATCGATGTCGTCTCCAGCCAGGTCAATGCGGCGCTCGACCGCCTGTCGGCGCTGGTCGAAGGCATGAGGCAGGTCAGCGCCAACATCGCGCACGACCTGAAGACGCCGCTCAACCGGCTGCAGATGATCCTCGACAGCGCGTCGGAAAAGCACCTGTCGGGGGAGAAAGTCGCCAGTGAACTGGCCGAGGCGCATGCCGAGAGCCTGCAGATCAACGAGACGTTCGACGCGCTGCTGCGCATTGCGCAGATCGAGGCCGGCGCGCGCAAGGCGCGGTTCACCGATGTTGGCCTCGGCGAGATCCTGCAAACCATCGCCGAGATCTACTCCGAGGTGGCCGAGGATGACGGCAAGTCGCTGTCGTCGGTCGAGCTGCATCGGGCCGCCGGCCGCATCCATGGCGATCCGGAACTGTTGACGCAGATGTTCGCCAATCTGGTCGAGAACGCGCTGCGCCATTGCCCGCCCGGCACGACGATCAAGCTGTCGGTGGCGCGCGACGGCGACCATGTCCTGGCCGCAGTCGCCGACAATGGACCCGGCATTCCCCCGGACGAACGCGAAAAGGTCTTCCAGCGGCTCTACCGGCTGGATCACAGCCGCTCGACGCCGGGCAGCGGCCTTGGGATGAGCCTCGTCAGGGCCATCGCCGATCTGCACGGCGCATCGATTGCGCTTGAGGATTGCGCGCCTGGCCTCAGCGTGGTGGTGAGCTTTCCGCTGGCGACGGATTAGCCGACAAATGACCGGTGCCGGCCAACACCAGCTCGGGTTCCTCGCCCTCGTAAAGGGGGGAGAGATGGCCTACGCCACGCACACATCTTCTGTGACTGGCATGACTGATCGGCCCGAGGCTTGATTGCCACGTGGTTCCCCCAATCCGTCGCTGCTTCGCAGCGCCACCTTTCCCCCCTCCGGAGGGA
>NZ_VFTA01000073.1:0-8981 GCF_007003935.1 Mesorhizobium sp. WSM4310 | reverse complement strand
GAAGGGCGGCATTCCAGCCCTTCCGCGATCCATTCGACGGCCTTCACACCGAGGCGCACGCATGGGCTATGCCCTCAATTTCAACCTGATCTGGCGGCATTTCGACAAGCTGTGGGGCGGTCTGCTGCTCAGCCTCGAGCTTGCGGTGATCTCGATCGCCATCGGCACCGTCATCGGCCTGGTGCTCGCGGTCTGGTACGTCTCGGCCGGACGCGTGGTACGGGCCATCATCGCCGCCTATGTCGAATTCATCCGCAACGTGCCGCTGATCCTGCTCGTCTATCTCGTCTTCTACGGGGTGCCGACCGTGGTCGACCTGGCCTACAGCGCGCCGACCTCGTTCGTCCTGACGCTGTCGGTCTATAGCGGCGCCTATCTGGTCGAGGTGTTTCGCTCGGGCCTCGAGGCCGTCCCGCGCGGCCAGCTCGATGCCGGCAAGGCGATCGGCCTGACGCCCTGGCAAAGGCTCATCCATGTGCGCCTGCCGACCATGCTGCGCATCACGCTGCCGGCGCTGTCCAACACCTTCATCTCGCTGTTCAAGGACACCTCGATAGCCTCGGTCATCTCGGTGCCCGAGCTCACCTTCGGCGCCCAGTGGATCAACTTCAACACCTTCCGCATCGTCGAGGTCTATCTGGTGACGACGGCGATGTATCTGGTGACCGGCTACATCCTGCTCTTCGGGCTCAGGCTCGTCGAGCGCCGGTTCAGGGCGGCGCGCTGACATGGCGAGCCAGATCCTCTACGCCCTGCCCTTCCTCGCCAAAGGCTTCGCCTTGACCCTTTGGGTGTCGCTCCTGGTCGTCACCCTGTCGCTCGTCGCCGGCGTCCTGCTTGGCGTTGGCCTGGTCTATGGCCCCGCCCCGCTGCGCTGGGCGGTGCGCATCTTCTCCGACACCATTCGCGGCATTCCGATCCTGGTGCTGATGTTCTTCGTCTATTACGGCCTGCCGGCGGTCGGGCTGCATCTGCCGTCCTTCTGGGCGGCTGTGCTGGCGCTCACCCTGTTCAAGACCGCGCAGGTCATCGAATATCTTAGGGGCGCGGTCGCCTCGATCCCGAAAGGCCAGTCCGAGGCGGCGATGGCGATCGGGCTGACCTTCCGCCAGCGGCTCACCTCCGTCATCTTCCCGCAGGCCTTCAGGCGCTTCCTGCCGCCCTGGATCAACGGCGTCACCGATGCGGTCAAGGGCAGCGCGCTGGTTTCGCTGCTCGGCATCACCGATCTGATGCAGGCCATCAACCAGGTCATCGGCCGCACCTATGAGGCGATGCCGCTCTATATCCTCGGCGCGCTCATCTATTTCGCGGTCAACTATGCGCTCTCGCTCGCCAGCCGGCGGCTCGAGCGGCGCTTTGCCTTCATTCGGGAATAGCACGATGTCCGACGCCACAAACGCCAGTCCCGCGCTGCTCGACGTGCGCGATGTCTCCAAGGCCTTCGGCGCCGTCGAGGTGCTGCGTTCTGTCAGCCTTCAGGTGAAACGTGGCGAAGTGGTCACCGTTATCGGCCCCTCGGGCAGCGGCAAGACCACGTTGCTGCGCTGCGTCAACTTCCTCGAAAGCTACGACTCAGGCTCGATCCGCATCGACGGCAAGGAGGTCGGCTATCGCGAGGCCGGAACGCGCCAGCGCCGCAGCGAGCGCGACTTGGCCGCGATGCGCGCCGAGACCGGCATGGTGTTCCAGAGCTTCAACCTGTTTCCGCACCTCACCGCCGCCGGCAACATCATGCTTGGACTGACCAAGGTGCGGGGAAAGAGCCAGGCGGAGGCGCGCCAGATCGCCGAACACTGGCTCGGCCGCGTCGGGCTCGCCCACAAGGCCGACAGCCTGCCGGCCGAGCTCTCCGGCGGCCAGCAGCAGCGCGTCGGCATCGCGCGCGCCGTGGCGATGGAGCCGAAAATCCTTTTGCTCGACGAGATCACCTCGGCGCTCGACCCGGAACTGGTCGGCGAGGTGCTGGCCGTGGTGCGCAGCCTGGCCGAAGATGGCATGACCATGCTGATGGTGACGCATGAAATGGCCTTCGCCCGCGACGCTTCGAGCCGCATCGTCTTCATGGCCGATGGCGGCGTCAGCGCCGTCGGCCCGCCCAAGGAAATCCTGGCGGCGGAAACCAGCAATGAGCGCCTCCGCACTTTCCTGGCGCGCTTCCGCGCCTCGCATTTCTGACATTGGACGGCCGGTGCCGTCCCAAGGAGCCTGCTTCCATGACGCCTTACATCCGGCTCGCCGAACTCGGCCTGACGCTGCCCGAGCCGCCGACGCCCATCGCCAACTTCGTTACCCATGCCGAGAGCGGGCGATTGATCTTCCTGTCGGGCCAGGGGCCGCTGCGCGCCGACGGCACGCTCTGCACCGGCAAGGTCGGCGAGGACGTGACCGTCGAGCAGGCCTATGAGCATGCGCGCCTGACCGGGCTTAATCTGCTGGCCGTCATGCATGCCGCCGCCGGCGATCTCGGCCGCATCGTGCGCGTGGTCAAGCTGCTCGGCTTCGTCAACGCGACGCCGACCTTCAGCGACCACCCGAAAGTGGTCAATGGCTGCTCGGACCTGTTCGCCGATGTCTTCGACAAGATCGGCGGCCATGCCCGCTCGGCGATCGGCGTCGGCTCGCTGCCTGGAAACATCACTGTCGAAATCGAGGCGGTCGTCGAGATCGCCGCCTGACCTGCTACTCACGGGATCCGCTCACATGAAAACCTATTCCGACACCGGCTCCAACACCACCATTCGCGAACGGCTGGGTTTGCGGCCGATCATCAATGTCTCCGGCACCATGACCGCGCTCGGCGCATCGATCATCGTTCCGGAGGCGATCGGCGCCATGGCGGAGATGGCCTCGCAATGGGTGGAGATGGATGATCTGCAGCGCGCCGCGAGCACGGTGGTGGCGCGCCTCACCGGTGGCGAGGCCGGCTTCATCACCGCCTGCTGCGCCAGCGGCATCACCATGGCGATCGCCGGTGCAATAACAGGAACCAGCCTGCTCGCCATCGAGCGCCTGCCTGATGACACCGGCGACCTCAAATCGGAGGTCGTCATCCAGCTTGGCCACATCGTCAATTACGGCGCCCCGATCGACCAGTCGATCCGCGTCGCCGGCGCCAGGGTGGTGCCCGCCGGCACGGTCAGCGTCACCCAGGACTACCATGTGCGCGAAGCGATCAACGAGCACACGGCGGCCGGCCTCTATGTCGTCGCCCACCACACGGTGCAGTACGGCATGCTGTCGCTGGAGGAATTCTGCGAGATCTGCCACGCCAAGGGCGTGCCGGTGATCGTCGATGCGGCGTCCGAATATGATCTGCGCGGTTTTCTCGCCCGCGGCGCCGACGTCGTCATCTATAGCGGCCACAAATTCCTCTCAGGTCCGACCAGCGGCATCGTCACCGGTCGCAAGGATCTGGTGCGGGCAGCCTATCTGCAGAACCGCGGCGTGGCGCGGGCCATGAAGGTCGGCAAGGAAAGCATCGCCGGCACCATGGCGGCACTGGAAGCCTGGGAGAAGCGCGATCACGCCGGCATCCGCCAGCGCGAGGAGGCGGCGCTCAATCTCTGGAAGGACGCGTTGCAGGGACTGTCGGGCATCCTTGCCAAGATCATCCCGGACCCGACAGCCAATCCGCTCGACCGGCTGCAGATCTTCGTATCGCCGGAGAGCCGCTTCAGCGCCGCCGGCCTCGCCTCGGCGCTGGCGGCCGGCACGCCGCCGATCATCGTGCGCAACCACGAAGTCGAGCGCGGCCACTTCTTCCTCGACCCCTGCAATCTGCATCCTGGCGAGGCCGAGATCGTCGCCGAGCGGTTGCGTGCCGTGCTGACCGCGAAGGACCGTCCCGCCGATGCGATGAAGACTGCGCGGAAGGATTCTTCTGGCGCACTGCGCTGGCCGGATTGAGCGCCAGGCCAACCATCCCAAACCACCCGCGATCACGCGACTGTGAACAGCCGGATCGCGGGCTTTGGGAATAAATCGGCACCGCGACAAGTCTCCTCCGTATACGCCACGGCTGGCGTTGAGGAGACCGGCATGCCCCATCATTGCAAGGACAGCGAACACGGCGTCGGCCGTGGCGATGCGCTGGCAAGCATGATGATCGTCAGGCTCTCCTTCGTGGCGCTTGACAGCGGTGACGCAGATGAATTCAGTTTCGGCAAGGCAGGCGGCTCTGCCTGTTCCCGGGGGCTTTGCCCCTGCGAGCAGGGCAAGGTCGCCGTCGCATCTTGAGGCGGCACGGCCTGGAGTATCGGATCATGGTGCCGCTTTGAGCGAGAGGGCCCTGGCAGAACGCTTCAACGAAGTGGTGCTGCCGCATCTCGGCGACGCGCTGGCGCTGGCCCGATGGCTGACCGGCAATGCCGCCGATGCCGAGGATGTGGTGCAGGACGCCTGCATCAAGGCGCATGCCGGCATATCGGGCTACGCCGGCGGCAACGCCCGCGCCTGGCTGCTGACCATCGTGCGCAACACCTCCTACACCTGGATGGCGCGCAACCGGCCGCGTGTCATGATGGCCGTCGGCGATCTGGGCGACCTCGATGACATGGCGGCGGCGCACGGCACCAGCATGCCCGACGAGGACGGCCCGGAGGCGAGCCTGATCGCCAAGGCCGATAGTGCAGCGCTGGAGGCGGCGATCGCGGCTCTGCCGCAGCCATTTCGCGAGACATTGGTGCTGCGTGATATCAACGGCCTGAGCTATCGCGAGATATCGGCCATGCTTGCCGTGCCGATCGGCACGGTGATGTCCAGGCTGGCCCGCGCCCGTGGCCTGCTCGCGTCAGAATTGGGGAGAGCGTCATGACGCACGACGACGGACTGCCCAACGATCCCGAAGGTATCAGACTGATGATCCATGCCCTTGTCGATGGCGAGCTTGATGCGGCGGCCGCTCTTGCAGTGGAGCGTCGCATCGCCGCCGACCCCAGGCTTGCCGCCGAGCATGCCCGCATTGTCGCCCTGCAAGGCGCCGTCAGCCGCTTGCCGCGCCCCGATGTCAGCGATGCATTCCGGGCCCGCATCGCGTCGATCGGCATGGCCGGCGCCGAACGCCAGGCGCCGGTCGAGGCGGAGCCGCAGCACGGTACGCCATCGACGCTGCCGGGGTTGATTGCCGGCGCTGGCGGCGGTCAGAGACGGGAAGCCGGGACACGTCCTTCCCAGGCGCGGCCATCACCGAGAGCGCGCCGCTTCGGCTCGTTCGACTGGCGCGCCATGGCCGCGTCGATCATGATCAGCGCAGTGCTGGCCAGCGGGGCGACGCAATGGGTGATGCAGAGCGGCGTCGATGATGGCTTTGCCGCCGCGGTCGCCAGCGGCCATCGCCGCAGCCTACTTGCCGCGAGCCCGATCGACATCGTCTCGTCCGACCGCCATACGGTCAAGCCCTGGCTCGACGCCCGCATCGGCGTCTCGCCGCCGGCCCCCGACCTTGCCCAGGACGGCTACGCGCTGATCGGCGGCCGGGTCGAGGTGATATCCGGACGGCCGGTGCCGGCCCTGGTCTACCGCCACCGCGAGCATCTGATCACGCTGGTCGCCGAACCGCAGCAGGGCGGCAAGACCACGCAGCCGGGCGACCTTTCCTCCGGCGGCTTCTCGATGGTGCACTGGAGCGACGGCGCCTTCTCCTATTGGGCAATCTCCGACATGGAGCGTCCCGAGCTTGACGACTTCGTCGCCCGCTTCCGCAAGGCGGCGGTTTAGGCTGGATTATGGCCACCGGCCTTGCCGGTGGCCTGATATCCTTGCCGTCGCTGCCGAATTCGGCTAAGGCGCGCCTTTGTCGCCGGGGAGCAACAAGCTTGAACGATCAACGCGCCGACGTCGCCATCATCATGGGCAGCCAGTCCGACTGGGCGACGATGCGCCAGGCGGCCGAAACGCTGGAGGCGCTGGGCGTCCCGCACAAACGCCTGATCATCTCAGCGCATCGCACGCCCGACCGGCTCTATGAGTTCGCCAAGGGCGCCAAGGCCGCCGGCTACAAGGTGATCATCGCCGGCGCCGGCGGCGCGGCGCACCTGCCCGGCATGACGGCGGCGATGACGCCGCTGCCGGTGTTCGGCGTGCCGGTGGAATCGAAGGCGCTGTCGGGGCAGGATTCGCTGCTCTCCATCGTCCAGATGCCGGCCGGCATTCCTGTCGGGACACTGGCCATCGGCAAGGCGGGTGCGGCCAATGCGGCCCTGTTGGCAGCCGCCGTTCTGGCGCTGAACGACGACAAGCTTGCCCAGCGCCTCGACGCCTGGCGCGCCTCGCAGACCGCCAAGGTTGCCGACGAACCGACGGACACGCCGTGAGCCTGCCCGCCGGATCGACCATCGGCATCATCGGCGGCGGCCAGCTTGGCCGCATGCTGGCGATGGCCGCCGCCCGCCTCGGCTACCGCACCATCGTGCTGGAGCCGCAGCCGGATTGCCCGGCGGCACAAGTCGCCAACCGGCAGATTACGTCAGCCTATGACGACCCGGCCGCCCTTGCCGATTTGGCGGCGGCAAGTGCCGTCGTCACCTACGAGTTCGAGAATGTTCCCGTTGCCGCGGCAGAAGCGCTTGCCGCCAGGGTTGCGGTCTATCCGCCGGCGCGCGCACTCGACGTAGCGCAGGACCGGGTGAGCGAAAAGACATTCCTCAACGGCATCGGCATTGCCACCGCCGATTTTCGTCCGGTCGACACCGACGAGGACCTGACGGCGGCGCTGAAGACATTCGGCGGCAGCGGCATATTGAAGACGCGGCGCATGGGCTATGACGGCAAGGGCCAGCGTGTCTTCCGCAACATGGAGGCGGGCGGCTTCGCCGGCACCTGCGAGGCGATGGGCAATGTGCCGCTGATCCTGGAAAGCTTCGTGCCCTTCGATCGTGAGATCTCGGTGATTGCAGCGCGTGGCCTGGATGGCGCAGTGGCAGCCTACGACCCGGCCGAGAATGTCCACCGCAACGGCATTCTCCACACCTCGACGCTGCCAGCCGGCGTCAAACGTGAGACGGCTGAAGCGGCGCGGACGGCGGCGGCAAAAATCCTGTCGGCGCTCGATTATGTCGGCGTCATCGGCGTCGAGTTCTTCGTGCTTTCCGACGGTTCGCTGCTGGCCAATGAGATTGCGCCACGCGTCCACAATTCAGGCCACTGGACCGAAGCGGCCTGCATCGTTTCGCAGTTCGAGCAGCATATCCGCGCCGTTGCCGGCCTGCCACTCGGCAGCCCGGAGCGCCACTCCGATTGCGTGATGGAGAACCTGATCGGCGACGACGTGCTGCGCGTCCCTCAACTGCTCGCCGAGCCCGATCTGATGCTGCATCTCTATGGCAAGGCCGAGGCGCGGCCCGGCCGCAAGATGGGCCATTTCATCCGCGTCAGCCGTCGCGTTCAATAGCCGGAAGCGAACCTATTGCAGCTCGTCGCTGTCCTCGTTGGAGCTGGCGCAGCTCGCATCGCCTTCCTCGCAATTGGCCGAGGCCGCAAGCTGCTTGATGCGGTCATTGGTCAGCCTGGCCAGGCACTGCGAAACCTCCATCGCGTGGATGGAACCGCCCACGCTGGCGGCCGTGCTGTGCGCGCACTCGGCGTCGCGGAAGGTGATCCAGGCGCGTTGCGCCGCCTGCAGCAATCTTTTACCGTTGGCATCATCGGAGCTGATCAGGTCCTGATAGGCCGCATTGAGCTTGGCGTCGGCGGCCTGGTAGTCCTCGCCGGCGCAGATGTTCATCATCTGCTGGCTGTCGTCGGAGCGGTCGCATTCCTGTGCGCGCACGATCGACGTTCCCGCCAGGACGACAAGGCAGGCGGACAGCAATATTCGGCGCATGATCGTCCCCAAATCACTTGAAACACTCCGCATCATCCCAGCCGGCCTACGGCCGCGCAATGCCGCAAGGCCGACATGGCGGATATTTGATGATATGGAGGTATGGAGCATGCTTGCGGTTGACACGGACAAGGCTCCTCGTTTATGAGCCACCCACCGTTGAAAAGGCGCGTCTTCTGGCGCGCCTTAAAATTTCGACCCGGGACCGGGTCCACACCGACAGGCAAGACCATGAAGATCAAGAATTCGCTCAAGGCGCTGAAGGCGCGTCACCGCGACAACCAGCTGGTTCGCCGCAAGGGCCGCGTTTACATCATCAACAAGACCGCCCCGCGCTACAAGGCGCGCCAGGGCTGAGCTTTCGGCCGGAGGCTTTTCGCCTCCGCCCCTTGATGCGTGTCGGCCTGCCGACCTTCTCACGCTAAAATCACTTTGCTGTTCCGCCGCCCGGGACTAGGATCGGGCGATGCGGATTCTTTTTGCATTTTTGACAGCCCTGCTTGTTTCCGGCGTCACAAGCTTGCCGGCCAGCGCCGCGGACGATCAGCCGGCGGCGCCGGCTGCCCCGGAGGCTCCGGCTGCGCCGATGACGAAACAGGCCCGGCTCGACAAGCTGTTTTCCGACCTCAAGCGCGAACGCAACGAAAAGGCCGCCGAACGCATCGCCGGCAACATCTGGAGCGAATGGTTCCAGTCCGGCAGCGCCTCGGTCGACCTGATGATGCTGTGGTCGCAAAAGGCGATGGACAACCAGAAATTCGACGTCGCGCTCGATTTGCTTGATCAGGTTGTGACCTTGCGGCCGACCTATGCCGAAGGCTGGAACCGGCGCGCCACGGTGCATTTCATGATGAAAAACTACGGCAAGTCGATGTCCGACATCGATCACACGCTGCAACTCGAGCCGCGCCATTTCGGCGCGCTGTCGGGCCTGGCGCAGATCATGGCGCTGACCGGCCACAAGCAGTCGGCGCTCGAAGCCTGGCAGAAGGTGCTGGCCATCTATCCGATGATGCGCAGCGCCCAGGACCAGGTCGCCACGCTTTCGGAAGAGCTTGCCGGCGAAGGAATTTAGTACAGGCAGTATGGAATAGGCAGTAGGCAGTAGGCAGTAGGGAGAAAGATTGAGCGGCAAACACCAACCTACTGCCTACTGCCT
>NZ_VFTA01000072.1:0-9223 GCF_007003935.1 Mesorhizobium sp. WSM4310 | reverse complement strand
GATCTACACCAGCAACAAGGGTATCCTGTTCAACGCCTTGATCCTTGCCGACATCGATCGGTTCAAGGACATCAACGACCGCTACGGCCATCCTGTCGGCGACAAGATTATCCAGATCATCGCCGAGATTTTCCAAACCAGCATTCGCGGCGACATGTTCGTCGCCCGCACCGGCGGCGAGGAGTTCGCGCTGATCATCGAGGGTGCCAGCGAAGACGCCACCTACGAGATCGCCGAGCGCATTCGCGCCCTGATCGAGCAGACGCCGTTCACCAGCAGCCAGACCGGCATGAATTACGGAACCGTGACCGTCTCGATGGGCATCTGCATGGCATCCGAGGCCGAAGGCCCGGAGGACCTCTACACCAAGGCCGACCGTGCACTCTACCGTTCGAAAGTGAGCGGCCGCAACCGCGTCACCAAGCATTCGACGATGGCCGGCCGCGCCGGCAAGAGCTGGCTGCTCTACAAGAAGGATTGACCCCTTCTATCAGCTGATCGCGCTGGCAGCTGCCGAGAACACAAACGTGAGCTAAAACGAAGAAGGCGCCGGATTTCTCCAGCGCCTTTCCTTAATCGGGTCATTGGCCGGCATCAGCCGTTGACGGCCTGCTTGTGCTGCACCGGGTGGCTTTTCTTCAGGAGATCCGACACCAGGAAGGCGAGCTCGATCGCCTGGTCGGCATTGAGGCGCGGGTCGCAATGCGTGTGGTAACGGTCCTGCAATTCCTCGGCCGTGATGGCGCGCGCGCCACCCGTGCATTCGGTGACGTTCTTGCCGGTCATCTCGACATGGATGCCGCCCGGATGCGTGCCTTCGGCGCGGTGCACCTCGAAGAAGGTCTGCACCTCCTTCAGGATGCGGTCGAACGGCCGCGTCTTGTAACCGGCGGCCTCGATCGTGTTGCCATGCATGGGGTCCGACGACCAGACCACGCTGCGGCCTTCGTTCTGCACTGCGCGCACCAGCTTCGGCAGATGGTCGGCGACCTTGTCGGAGCCGAAGCGGGCGATCAGCGTCAGCCGGCCGGGCTCGTTCTCGGGGTTGAGCAGGTCGATCAGCTCCAGCAAGCCGTCAGCGGTCAGCGACGGGCCGCATTTCAGGCCGAGCGGGTTCTTGATGCCGCGGCAATACTCGACATGGGCATGATCGGGCTGGCGCGTGCGGTCGCCGATCCAGATCATGTGGCCCGACGTGGCATACCAGTCGCCGGAGGTCGAATCGACGCGGGTCAGAGCTTCCTCATAGCCAAGCAGCAGCGCTTCATGGCTGGTGTAGAAATCGGTCTCGCGCAGCGCGTAATTGGTCTCCGAGGTGATGCCGACGGCCTTCATGAAGTCCATCGTCTCGGTGATGCGGTTGGCGAGCTCACCGTATTTTTCGCCCTGCGGGCTGTCGGCAACGAAGCCGAGCATCCAGCTATGCACGTTCTCCAGGCTGGCATAGCCGCCCTGGGCGAAGGCGCGCAGAAGGTTGAGCGTCGCCGCCGACTGGCGGTACGCCATTTCCTGGCGGGCAGGATCGGGAATACGGGACTTGGCGTCGAATTCGATGCCGTTGATGATGTCGCCGCGATAGCTCGGCAGCGTCACCTCGCCCTTGGTCTCATTGTCAGACGAACGCGGCTTGGCGAACTGGCCGGCGACGCGTCCGACCTTCACCACCGGCTGTGCGCCGGCGAAGGTCAGCACGACCGACATCTGCAGGAAGACGCGGAAGAAGTCGCGGATGTTGTCGGCGCCGTGCTCGGCAAAGCTTTCGGCGCAGTCGCCGCCCTGGAGCAGGAACGCCTCACCGGCAGCGACCGCCGCGAGCTGCTTCTTGAGCTTGCGCGCCTCGCCGGCAAAGACCAGTGGCGGGTAGGTGGCGAGTTGGGCTTCGGTGTTCTTCAGCGCGGCAAGGTCCGGATAGGCAGGAACCTGCTTGATCGGCTTTGCTCTCCACGAATTCGGCGACCATTTCGTCATCGCTGCACCCAACACTCTTTCCGGCGAGCATCCTCGCCCGCCATTTCCGCCCCTATATGGGTTGGCGGCTCCATACACGAAGCCGATTTCCTATTCTAGACCGGAATTTCAGCGCTGGCGAATGGGTCGGGGGGCTACGCAGCCTTCTCAACCAGGCGCGCCAGTTGTGTCATGACCACCGCCGAGCCCGCCAGCCGTTTCTCGGCGGTCGGCCATTCGCGGGCGAAGACGACGCTGTGATCCGGGCGGATCTTGGCCAGCGAACCCTGCTCGCCGATGAACTTGACCAGGCCGACCGGGTTGGAGAACTCGCGCTTGCGGAAATGAATGACGACGCCCTTCGGCCCGGCGTCGAGCTTCTCGACATTGGCCTTGCGGCAAAGCGCCTTGATGAAGACGATTTTCAACAGATGCTTTACCTCGTCCGGCAGCGGGCCGAAACGGTCGATCAGTTCGGCGCCGAAAGCGTCGATCTCCTCGGTGTCTTCGAGGTCGCCGAGGCGGCGGTAGAGCGCCAGCCTGAGCTGCAGGTCCGGCACGTAGCTTTCGGGGATCATCACCGCCGTGCCGACGGCGATCTGCGGCGACCAGCCGCCATCCAGGACCTCGCCGGAATCCTTCACCTCGGCGACAGCCTCTTCCAGCATCTGCTGGTAGAGTTCGAAGCCGACCTCCTTGATATGGCCGGACTGCTCTTCGCCCAGGAGATTGCCGGCGCCCCTTATATCGAGATCGTGGCTGGCGAGCTGGAAGCCGGCGCCCAGCGTGTCGAGCGATTGCAGCACCTTCAGCCGGCGCTCGGCCGTATCGGTGAGCTTGCGGTTGGCCGGCAGCGTGAACAACGCATAGGCGCGCACCTTCGAGCGCCCGACCCGGCCGCGCAGCTGGTAGAGCTGCGACAGGCCGAACATGTCGGCGCGATGGATGATCAGCGTGTTGGCAGTCGGGATGTCGAGTCCGGATTCGACAATGGTGGTCGACAGAAGTACGTCGTATTGCCCGTCATAGAAGGCATTCATGATGTCGTCGAGCTCGCCCGGCGGCATCTGGCCATGGGCAACCGCCACTTTCAGTTCGGGCACGGATTCTTTCAGGAAATCATGGATTTCCGAGAGGTCGCTGATACGTGGAACGACATAGAAGGAGTGGCCGCCACGATAGCGCTCGCGCAGCAGCGTCTCGCGAATGACCAGCGGATCGAAGGGCGAGATGAAAGTGCGCACCGCCATGCGGTCGACCGGCGGCGTGGCGATCAACGACAGCTCGCGCACCCCGGTCAGTGCCAGTTGAAGCGTGCGCGGGATCGGCGTCGCCGACAGCGTCAGCACATGGACGTCGGTCTTCAGATCCTTCAGCCTTTCCTTGTGCTTGACGCCAAAGTGCTGCTCCTCGTCGATGATCAGCAGGCCGAGATTCTTGAACGAGATCGACGAACCGAGCAGCGCATGCGTGCCGACAACGATGTCGACCTGCCCCTCGGCCAAAGCCTTCTTCGTCTCCGCCAGTTCCTTGGCGCCGACCAGCCGCGAGGCCTGGGCGACGCGGATGGGAAGGCCTGAGAAACGCTGCAAGAACGTCTTGTAATGCTGGCGCGACAACAGCGTCGTCGGCACCACGACCGCGACCTGGAACCCTTCCATCGCCGCGATGAAGGCGGCGCGCAGCGCCACTTCCGTCTTGCCGAAGCCGACATCGCCGCAGATCAGCCGGTCCATCGGCTTGCCGGCGCCGAGGTCATCCCTGACGGAGTCGATGGCCGTCTGCTGGTCGTCGGTTTCCTCGTAGGGGAAACGCGCGGCGAATTCGTCATAGAGGCCTTCGGCCGGCACCAGCGCCGGCGCGGCGCGCATCTGCCGCTCGGCGGCGATGCGGATCAGCTGCCCGGCCATGTCGAGCAGGCGCCGCTTCAGCTTGGCCTTGCGCGACTGCCAGGCGCCGCCGCCGAGCTTGTCCAGCGTCGCTTCGGCCGTGTCAGAACCGTAGCGCGACAGCAGCTCGATGTTTTCCACCGGCAGGAACAATCGGTCGTCGCCGGCATAGTGGATTTCCAGGCAATCATGCGGCGCGCCGACCGCCTCGATGGTGCGCAGACCGATGAAGCGGCCAATGCCATGGTCGGCATGGACGACGATATCGCCGGCCGACAGCGCCGAAGCCTCGGCAATGAAGTCGGAGGCGCGCTTCTTGCGCTTTGAACGCCTGATCAGCCGGTCGCCCAGAATATCCTGTTCGGCAACGACGACCAGTTTTTCGGTCTCGAAGCCGGATTCGAGCGGCAGCACGGCCAATGCCGCCTGCCCCGGCTCGAGCTGTTCGGCTTCCGCCAGCGTCCCGACCTGCTTGAGATTGCCGAGGTGATGCTCGGTGAGGATCTGGCCAAGCCGGTCGAGCGAACCTTCCGTCCAGCCGGCGATGACAATACGCCGACGTGCCGCGCGCTCGTCGGCGATATGCCTGACGACGACGTCGAAGACGTTGACGTTCGGATCGGCGCGCTCCTCAACGAAACTGCGGCCATGGCGCGAGCCGGCGTGGTAGACCTTTTTCGCGCCGGCATCGGGCGCGTCGAAGGGCGTGAAGTCGATCGCTTCGCGCGGACCGAGCGAGGCGATCAGGTTTTCCGGCGAGAGATAGAGCAGATCGGGCGCAACCGGCTTGTAGGGCACCGCATCCTTCAGCGCGGCGTCGGCCTGCTTTTTGCGCGCTTCATAATGGTCGAGGATCAGCGTGTGGCGTTCGGCCAGCGCTTCATGCGCCAGATGGTCGAAAACGACAGGCGTATCCGGCAGATAGTCGAACACCGTCTCCAGCCGCTCATAGAAGAACGGCAGCCAATGCTCCATGCCGGCGAACCGCCTGCCCTCGCTGACTGCCGTGTAGAGCCCGTCGTCGCGCTGCGGCGCGCCGAACGCTTCGATATAAGAGCGGCGGAAGCGGCTGATGGTTTCAGGCGTCAGCGCCACTTCGCTCATCGCCTGCAGCGCCATCGACTTGCGCTGGCCGGTGGTGCGCTGCGTGCCGGCATCGAAGACGCGGATTGATTCCAGCGTATCGCCGAAGAAATCGAGGCGCAGCGCCTCGGTCCAACCCGGAGCAAACAGGTCGAGAATGCCGCCGCGCACCGCGAACTCGCCGATGCCGCGAACTGTCGGCACCCGCTCGAAGCCGGACGTTTCCAGCCGCGCAATCAGCACGTTCATGTCGATCTGGTTGCCAGGCCTGGCATGAAAGGTCTGTGCCTCGACCAGGTCGGCCGGCGGAACGCGCTGCAGAAGCGCATTGGCGGTGGTGAGGATGACGGCGCGATGCGGCTTCTTCGCCAGCGCGATCATCGCTGTCAGGGCATCGAGGCGCTTGGCGGCGGCATCCGAGCCGGGCGAGACGCGATCGTAGGGCAGACAGTCCCAAGCCGGCAGTTCCAGCACCGGCAGGCCGGGCGCGGCAAAGGCCAGTGCCTCGATGATAACAGGCAGGCGCTGGCCGTCACGCGCCACGAACAGCACCGGCTTGTCGGGCGCGATCTCGAGTGCGGCCTGCACCAGTGCGAACGCCTCGTACCCATCGGCGACACCATCGACGATGAATTGGCCGGCACGGCCTTTCGGCAGACCAATGGTGGGAATGAGGCTCATCAAATCACGGTCTTTGTTTGTCGCAATTCCTGTGGGAAAACCGCTTCGCACTTTTCCTGGAATTGCTGTTGTTCAGAAAGTCATGGTCCGGCGGGACGCCAGGATCTTTTGCAGGACAGGACAATCGATATCCGCCGGGATCGGGCGTTCACCGGTGATAAGCGGTAGGAATTCGGTGTCGGAAATGTCGAGGAGCCCCTCATATTGTTCGATTTCATCAGCCGTCAAGGCGCCGATCTCGGCGTCGGCGAAGGTGCCGAGGATGAGATCCATCTCGCGCATGCCGCGATGCCAGGAGCGGAACAACAGCTTGCGGCGGTGGGCGTCCAGCCCCTCGCTTGATCGTTTCGTTCCGGTCATTGTGGCGCATCCTCACTTGCTGCGGCGCATATAGCGTGGATAGAAGGGGCTGTCAGCCTTGCGCTGTAGCCGTCGCGACATAAGCTGACATCATGCGTCCTTCCATCCTCGATCCGCTGTTTGTTCCGATCACTTCGCTTGCCGGCGTCGGACCGAAGGTCGGCGCGCTGATCGAGAAGGTCGTCACCGCTGATCTTGGTGATCGCGCGGCCCGCGCCGGTGACCTTCTGTTCGTGCTGCCGCATACCGTCATCGACCGCCGCAGTCGGCCGGGCATTGCCGGTTCCGCGGAAGGCCAGATCGTGACCCTCGACGTGCGCATCGACCGCCACCAGCCGCCGCCGCGCGGCAACCGGTCGGTGCCTTACAGGGTCTACGCCCATGACGATACCGGCGAGATCGGCCTGACCTTCTTTCATGCGCACGCCGCCTATCTCGAAAAGGCAATGCCCGTGGGCGAGCATGTCGTGGTCTCGGGCCGCATGGAATGGTTCAACGGCCGCCCGACCATGGTTCACCCCGACCACATCGCGCTGGCCAGCGAAGCGGAGAACCTGCCGCTGGTCGAGCCGGTCTATCCGCTCACCGCGGGCCTCTCGGGCAAGGTGCTGCGCCGCGCGATCGGCCAGGCGCTGGCGCGACTGCCCGAATTTCCGGAGTGGCAGGACGGCGCCTTCATGCGCCGGCACACCTTTCCCAGCTTTGCCGAAGCGCTTACCCGCATCCACAATCCGGCCGATCCCATCGACGTTTCCATCGACGGCGCGGCCTGGCGGCGTCTTGCCTATGACGAGTTGCTGGCGGGCCAGGTCTCGCTGGCGCTGGTGCGGGCAAAGATCCGCCGCCTGTCCGGCCGCCCCCTGGTCGGCGACGGCCGCATCGTCGAGAAACTCCGTGCAGCCCTTCCCTATTCGCTGACCGCAAGCCAGGAATTCGCGCTGGCCGAAATCAATGCCGACCTTGCCGACCCCGAGCGCATGCTGCGGCTGCTACAGGGCGATGTCGGCTCGGGCAAGACGGTGGTCGCGCTGCTTGCCATGGCGCGCGCCGTCGAGGCCGGCGGCCAGGCGGCACTGATGGCACCGACCGAAATCCTGGCGCGCCAGCATCTGGCGACGATCGCGCCGCTCGCCGCCAAGGTCGGCCTGCGCATCGCCATCCTCACCGGCCGCGAAAAGGGCCGCGAACGCACCGAAACATTGGCCGGCCTGGCAAGCGGCGAGCTCGACATCGTCGTCGGCACCCACGCGCTGTTCCAGGAGAAGGTGACCTTCCACGATCTGGTGCTCGCCGTCATCGACGAGCAGCATCGTTTCGGCGTCCACCAGCGGCTTGCCATCACCGCCAAGGGCGACGCGCCAGACATGCTGGTGATGACCGCCACACCGATCCCACGCACGCTGGTGCTGACCGCCTTCGGCGACATGGATGTCTCCAAGCTGACGGAAAAGCCCGCCGGGCGACAGCCGATCCGCACCGTCACGCTGCCGCTGGAGCGTCTCGACGAACTGGTCGACCGCATGGAGGATGCCGTCGCCGGAGGCCGGAAAATCTACTGGATCTGCCCGCTGGTCGAGGAATCCGAAGAGATCAAGCTGATGTCGGCCGAGGATCGCTTTGCCTCGCTGAAACCGTTGTTCGGCGACCGCATCGGCCTTGTCCACGGCCGCATGAAGGGCGCCGAGAAGGACGAGGCGATGCGCGCCTTCAAGGAGGGCGAGACACGCATCCTGATCGCCACCACGGTCATCGAGGTCGGCGTCGACGTGCCCGATGCCACCGTCATGGTCATCGAGCATGCCGAGCGCTTCGGCCTTGCGCAACTGCACCAGCTGCGCGGCCGGGTTGGGCGTGGCGACAAGCCATCCTCTTGCGTGCTGCTCTACAAGGACCCGCTCGGCGAGACGGCAAAACGCCGGCTGTCGGTGATGCGCGAGACCGAGGACGGCTTTTTGATCGCCGAGGAAGACCTGAAATTGCGCGGCGAAGGCGAGCTGTTGGGCACCCGCCAGTCCGGCACACCCGGCTTCCAGGTGGCGCGCATCGAGGCGCATGCCGATCTCCTGGAGGCTGCCCGCGACGATGCAAGGCTTATCCTGTCACGCGACCCGGAGCTGCAATCCGACCGCGGCGAGGCGCTGCGCCTGCTGCTCTATTTGTTCGGCCGCGACGCGGCCGTTCGGCTCTTGCGCGCCGGGTGAGGCCCCAATGGCGGATTGGCGACGGTTCCGTTGATCGGCTCGCCATTCAGCGTCACCATCTTGCTTTTCACCTCGGGCGCCACCAGTCCGGCCGAAACAATCAGCTTGGCGCCGTCCTCGATCGTCATGTCGAGCAGCACGATGTCCGACTTCAGCACATACATCAGGAACCCGGTCGTCGGGTTCGGCGTGCAGGGCATGAACACGGCGATCAGCGGGTCGCCTTCCTGATCGAGCTTCTCATTGATCTCGGTTTCCTTCTCGCTTGCGACGAACACCAGCGACCACACGCCCTTGCGCGGATATTCGACCAGTCCGACCTGGCGGAACATGTCGCCCTTGTTCGACAGCACGGTCTCGAAGATCTGCTTCAGCGAGCCATAGATGCCGCGCACCAGCGGCATGCGGCCAAGCAGGCGCTCGCCGAAACCGACAATGGCGCGGCCGACAATGTTGGCGGTGAGGAAACCGATCAGCGTGACCAGGATCAGGGCGACGATCAGCCCGAACCCGGGGACCGGAAACGGCAGATAGGTATCGGGGCTGTAACGCGCCGGAATATAGGGCTTTACCCAGGAATCGACCCAGCCGATGAACGACCAGGCGATATAGGCGGTGATCGCCAGCGGTGCGCAGACGACGAACCCCGTGAGGAAATAGTTCCTCAGCCGGGTCATGCCTGAGGTCTTGGAAGCATCGGACATGGTTCACCGGGCGCGGGTTGCAGCGCAACATTAGTGAACCGGGACGCCGTTTGGAACTGCGAAGTTTTTAAAAGGACTCGCTCTATGACGCGGCTCTCAGTGTTCCAAACGGAAGCTGCTGCCGTTCGCGATTAGGCCGAAACATCCCTCCCTCGTCATCCTCGGGTCTGCGCAGAAGCTTTGCTCCTGCTCCGCCCGTGGATGACGAAAGAAGGGCTATCGCCAGCTGGACTTCGAATTGCTGCCCGCCAAGCAAGCAGTGACAGTGCTATTCCACCGTGACCGATTTCGCCAGATTGCGCGGCTGGTCGACGTCGGTGCCCATGAACACGGCGGCGAAATAGGCCAGCATCTGGAT
>NZ_VFTA01000071.1:0-9887 GCF_007003935.1 Mesorhizobium sp. WSM4310 | reverse complement strand
ACCTGATCGGAAACGGACACGTCGACCGTTTGCACCAGCGCATCCGCTCCGGCCTTGGCAAGGCTTTCCTGCATGGCTGCATTGGCGGCCCTGTCGATGCCGCAGGCGACGATCGCCGCACCTCCCTGCGCCAGCCGCCTCGCGGTGGCGAGCGCGATGCCGGTCGTCCCCGTCACCAATGCCACCTTGTTTTCAAAGTCAGACATTGTGCAAATCCTTGGAAGAAGTCGGGCCTGGCATTGCCGGCGAGGTCCGTGCGTTTTGGAGGTCGTCGGGAACGAAGCGCAGCCCGAAGTCGAGATGCCGGCTCATCAAATAGCTATAGGCAATGCGGTCGCGCGCGTGAAGCGCGGCAATGATCTCGGCATGGGCGTGGCGCGTTTCTTTCAGCACCGGCCGGATCGATTTGCCGGTTGTCATGATGTGCAGGATGACCGGCGACAGAAAATGGTAGGTCTGCACCAGCATGCGGTTGCCGGCGAGCTTCATCAGCGCCAGGTGGAAGTCGAAATCGCGCTGTGCGGCTTTCTGGACATCCTTGCTGGTTTCGATCAGGCCGTTGACCTCGTCCAGGGCGTCGAGTTCAGCGGCGCTGGCATTGAGGATGATGTGGTCGTCAATGCTCACCTCGATGATGCGGCGGGACCCCTGTATGTCGTGAAACGAGGTCCTCGAAATATCCATCTGCGCGGGGAAGAAATTCTGGGTCGCGACATTCTGGCGGTCCGCCAGCACCGCGCCGACACGCGGCTTGGGATCGATAAGGCAATAGGTGCGGATGGAGCGCAGCGCTTCGCGTATCGTGTTGCGGCTCGCGCCGAACAGTTCGCCAAGTTCCCGTTCGGTGGGCAGGACGTCGCCCACCGACATGGCGCGGGTGCTAATAGGGTCGAGGATCTGCCGGACAGTCTGGTCGACAGCCGAACTGTTGCTCCCGGGATCTTCCGCCGCTTTTTGCTCCTTGCCGCATAAACGTCAAGGAGGCTTCATGTCAGGCAGGCTGGTGCCACCGGCGCGCCAAGGCAGGTGGGAATTTGCAACCAAGTGGTCGATCCCGCCTGACGCCCGAGACTACGGAAGGAACAATTTTCGCGAGCGATGATTGCATAGGTCAGTTAGCCATGGGAGGCGCTCTTGACCCGACGACTGATGGACAAAGAGCGCTTCGAGCGCGCTGATCGAGAGGCTAAGCTATTCGTCGAAGCAGAGACGAGAGCATGCAATGCAAAGACGGCACGGTTAACGGGAACTCCGCCTTTCGGCACAGCCGACGGAGGTCAGCTCCGGTTCAAAGGCGCCGGCCGCCCGCCAAAAAGCCGTAGGGGAAGCTACGGATGGTCAAGCCGGGCCTGATGAGCAGGCCGATTTTTTTGGAGGTGGAGTTTAGCCAGATCACCGAAGCGCCGGACGAGAGATTTGCGGCATGCTTCCCTCCAGGACTGTGGGGAGGAATATCATGCCAATCCGGCGAAAGGCGCCTGACGCCGGTAGATTCGACGAAACCGAATTGGCACTTCTCGGCAGGGTTTTCGACAAGCTGAAACTTGAGCAACGGTCACCGGACACCCTCGATTCGATCGCATCGCGGATTATCGCAAACTATATGGCCTGCATCAAAGACGAGGCTGAACTCGTCTCGCTTTCGCTCCGTCGCTAGGATTGTCAAGACGGCCCGGCCAGCCTTCAGGTTGACACAGGGCGACTAGCCGGGCCGTGCCGGCCATTTGAGGAAGCCGGGCGAAGAGTAATTCTACTCTCCCGTCATCTCATTTCAATTGAAAATGAATGTACGATTTTTACCGAGTTGTGATTACCTAAGACGGCTTACCCGCGCGCATCATGGCCCTGGCAATGGCAAGCTGTGTTCCGTCCTAGCATTCTCTTTCTGGGTCATGTTGTCCCCCGCGATCAGCCGCTTCAATGACCGCAGCGTTTCGCCCCGCGACCACCCCGCCTCCAGCATGCAGTCGACGATGGCTTGGAAGCCGGGCTCCATCGCATCCTGGCAGTCGATGACGCGGTTTCGATAATCGTTCTCTTCCCTTGGTCGACTTATCATCTCGCCCCCGCCAAATAGCTGTCGCCGTGTTCGCGATGATCGAAACAGAACCAGTGCAACGACCCCGATAGCAATTCAAATGGATGTTAGGACGGCCCGGCGGCCATGGCTTTGACGGGGACACAGTGCACAACCGGGCCTGGGCGAGGAAGCAGCCCGCCTTACCCCTAAATACCACCTCTCACGAACAATTGCATCTGGAAACACTTCGCGAACCGTGGGGCGCTTGGAAGATCGGTTGTGGGGAGGGAATCCTTGGCTGGCCGACTTTCAAGTCAAAAATCTAGCGCCAAACTCTCCTCGCCAAGCTGGAGTCTCAAGTTTCTGTCGCCTGTTGAGCGATCGCCAAGCGCCGAGCCAACCAGGGCATCGTCAATCCCTGGACAAAAATCGAGAAGGCGACGACGGCGAACGCCACTACAATGATTTCGCCCCGCTCGCGAATATCGGACGGGAGCGCTAGCGCCAAGGCGAGTGCGAGAGCCCCACGTAGCCCGCCCCATACCAGTAGGTGCTGATATCTCAGGTCCACTCTCAGCCGCGTCGGAGCCACTAGCCCACAAAGCGGATAGATCGCGGCAGCCCGGCCGATCAGCACGACGACAATAGCGAGCGCTGAGCTGCCAACGAATATCCCAAGAGGCTGTTGCGCTTCGTGTCCACCGATCAAGATGAATATGATCGAATTCGCTAGAAAAGCCGCATATTCCCAGAAGGCTAAAACATGCGGTCGTCCGGCGGTGGAAATTGCGCCTCTCCAGCCGACATTCCCGACAAGAAGGCCAGCTGTAAGCGTGGCGAGGACGCCCGACATGCTAAAATTCTCCGCGACCAAAAAGGAGCCGTAGGCAGCAATCGTCGTGAGCGTGATCTCGACCAGGTGGTCTTCGGTCCGGCCAGCGATGAGAAGCAAGAGGGCTGATGTCAGAGTCCCAACGACGACACCACCCGCAACGGTCCATGCGAAGGACCCGACGACGGCTAAGGGCGTCGCGCCCGCGCCCGTTGCGGCTGCCAGCAGGATAGTGAAGCCGACTGCTGCGGCTCCGTCGTTCAGTAGGCTTTCCGATTCGACAAGCAGCCCCAGACGTGGCTGGACCTTCATCTCTTTGAAGGCCGCCAGAACGGATACTGGATCCGTGGCGGCTATCAGAACTCCGAACAATCCGGCTCCGATCCAACTCCAACCCAGCGCCAGATGCATGGCGACGGTAACCACCACTGCCGCAATCGCCACCCCGGGGAACGCAAGCAACGCACTCACGGGCAGGTTAACACGAAAATGGCGCCACTCGATCTCGAGCGCCGCTTGGAAAATGAGGGGCGGCAGGAACACGGTGAAGATCAGATCTCGGCTTAGCGGGAATTCAGCGACGCCAGGAAAAAACCCGAGCGCTATACCTGCAGAAACAAGACCAACGCTATAAGGCAGACGGAGGCGCCGCGAGATTATCGCCACCATTGAAGCGGTAAGCAGGATTATACCCACCGCAAGAACTGAACGCTCACTCATGAAAGGCTGGTCTAGCACCAGCGCGATATGCTCGCGTCAGATTGGACATGCTTGTCCCCGTCGATGGTATCAAAGGTAACTATGAAGGTCCGCGAGTATCAACGGGCTTTCAAGATTGCCCGACGGATTGGCGGCCGGAAGAGCACCCGTGATTACATCGCGTCCTATCGAATGTATCCTCTATAACAGAGGATTGCTGCATGGCAACATGCGGCCGCGCGCCATCCGCGCAACAATCGAGCGCAGGGAAATCTTCCGAGCCCATTCCTTCGACGTGGCCTGCGCCCGCAACGATATGGAGCACCGTCTGCGGAGCCGAACCATCCGTGGACGAATGGTCAGGTCGAAAGGATGAACCGCACGATCAAGGAAGCCACCGTGCGACGCTACTACTATGAAAACCATGATCAGCTGCGTGCCCCCCCCGGGCAACATTCCTCGACGCCTACAATTTCGCCAAACGCCTGAAGATCCTTAGCTGCCTAACCCCCTTCGAGCATATTTGCAAAATCTGGACTGAGCAGCCGCAAAGGTTCAGGCTAAATCCAATCCATCGCATGGCGGGTCCGAACATCTAGCCAAAATCGAGCCGTTCAAGGAACAATCGTCTGGCCGGTTCAGGGTTGGCGACAAGTTACTGACGTTTGGCGACGAGCTTCGATCGATGCAGAAGTAATTACGTCTCGTTGAAAGCCGCGATGTCATGACATGCCACCTCCTATATACCAAGGCCAGTGCCAGGTGGGCCCGCGCGCCACAACTTTGCCCCAACAATCACTGTATCCCAGCGAGACCCTATTGGGGAATGTCGATATGGAGCAATAGAATGGATAAGTGTTCGTACCTCGTGGCGTTTTCGATCGCGGTACTCACCTCAAGTGGCTCTATTGCGAAGGCCGACGGGTTTGCTGAGAAGGCGCAGGCTTCATTCGAACCCGTGGTAAAGGAATACGATATTCCCGGACTCGTCGTTGGAGTTACCAGGAACGGCAAACATGAGTTTTTTGCGGTCGGGTTGGCATCGCGGGCCGACAACCGTCCGGCCACCCCTGATACGCTGTTTGAGCTTGGCTCGATAAGCAAAATTTTCAACGCCACGCTTGCGGCGTTGGCCGAAGAACGCGGAAAGCTAAGCCTCAGTGATACGGTGGCACATTCGTCTGTGTCGACGGATGTTCAATTGGCGACAAGCTTACACTCATGGATTTGGCAACACACCATTCGGGCGGACTACCATTGCAGGTGCCGGACAACGTTTCGAATGTAGATGGGTTGGTGAGCTGGCTGATGGATTGGCAGCCGCCGCAACCGGGAACTCGAAGCTACTCTAACGTTAGCATTGGGATGCTCGGCTACATATCTGGCAAAGCCATGGGCTCAAACTACAAGCAAGCCGTGGAGGGCGTGCTCTTCCCTGCGTTCGGGCTCCGCCATACGTGGATAGACGTTCCTAAGAGTGACATGAGCCAGTACGCTTTCGGCTATGACCGAAAGACCAATGCGCCAATTCGGGTGAGCCCTGGGGTTTTGGACTCGGAGGCCTATGGCGTGAAGTCGAGCGTCCGAGACATGCTAACAGTTCTTGATGTGGAGCTGGGTCACGGGAAGGCCCCCGACGAATTGCGCAAGGCGGTCGCGAGAACCCATGAAGGTCAGTACAAAACTGCTTTTTTCACCCAGGATATGGTTTGGGAGCAGTACCCATGGCCCATCGACCTGCAGACAATGAAGTCTGGCAATGGCTATGATTTCATCATGAAGCCACAGCCAGCCGAAAGAATCAGCCCATCGCTTCCTCCCCAGAAGAATGTGATCCTGAATAAGACCGGCTCGACGAACGGGTTTGGCGGTTACATCGCTATGGTGCCAAGCGAGGACATCGGCGTGGTTGTGCTCGCTAACAAGAACTACCCAAACGAAGCCCGCGTGAAGGCGACCTACTCCCTGATCGAAGCGCTACTCTCCAAAAAGTAGATGTCATTTTTGACCAACAGGACTCGACCTAAAGGTCCGCTTCGGCCGAATTGCATCTTCCCTGCGCGCCATTATGCCGAGCTTTCATTCCTGGATTGCCGTTAGGGAATCGGCGTAGTTTCAGGCCCGGATACATCCCCTTATGCCGAGTGCGGCATAAGGAAAGGTAGATGTCCCGGGTGCGAAGCCCCTTGGGTGGCAGCTCGCGCGGATCGGGTCCCGAGCCGCCATTGCGCACCTGGTCGCCGCAGGCATGCGGCACCCGGAAGCTCCTCTCGCGCTCGCCGACGCTTGCCAGTTCATGCGAGAGATCGGCAATCTGCCGTGCCACGAGGTGGACGACGTCGTCCTCGCAGGACGTTGAGTTGGCTTTGGGGCGTCCCAGAAGTGCAACTACGAAGTGTTTCGTTTCTCATTCTGTATGGGCTACGGTCGGCCCAACTGTCGGAGAGCTAATGCCTGATGCCGGACATGTTGTATGGTTTCGAAAGTAAAGTTGAGACATAACGTTTGAATTAGCTACCAGGAGAGAATCAGATGGTGAGGATCAACTTCGAGGCGCCTCCGGTGGATGGTTCCTCCCTCGACGTCCCGGCCTGCACGCGCGGCTGCTTGGCAAGCTGAAGGCTTCGCCGAAACCGTTTGCCGATGAGACGACGGCGCCCGTGCTCGATCCCGGCCGCGGCAAAACGAAGACCGGCCAGCTCTGGGCCTATGCCCAAGACGATCGGCCATGCGACGGAGCCGATCCGCCCGGCGTCGCCTATGTCTACGCGCCCGACCGCAAGGCGGAGCGTCCGATCGCCCATCTGGCAGGCTTCACGGCATCCTGCAGGTTGATGGATATGGCGGCTATCGCGTGCTCGCCGACAAGAGCGGGGTAACGCTCGCATTCTGCTGGACGCATGTGCGCCGGCGCTTCTATGAACCGGCCGCCGCAGGGTCCGCGCCGTTGGGGAGGCCTCTCGCGCTTCCTTGACGATGGCCGCACTGAGATCGACAGCAACGTGGTCGAGCGCTCCATCCGTCCGATTGCTCTCAATCGCAAAAACGCCCTCTTTGCAGGCTCGGACGGGGGCGCCAAGCACTGGGCAGTCAACGCCTCCCTGGTCGAAACCTGCAAACTAGCTGTGTCGAGCCGCTCGGCTATCTCGCCGACGTACTCACCAGGATCGTCAACGGCCACCCCAACAGCCAGATCGACGCCCTGCTGCCTTGGGCCTATATCCGGGTGGCCGAGCTAAAAAGCCCTGGCTTGAGAACATCGCTTACACAAGCCTGCGCCGCAGAGCAGTCCAAGTTGCAGCCAGTCCATCGGGCAGGAAACGCGCCCCGCGCTCGGCCGCGTGACAACTGACGCCAGGGCGGTACAGTCTTGCTTAGCTCCATTTATCCGCCTTCTTGGGAGACACCCATGATGATCTATGGGTGCCGCCCAGAGAGCGCTCGGGAGGTGCAGCGAATGTCAGTGGGCGTTGGCAGACGGCGCAGTCTTGCCCGTGGTCGCCGCCGACGGCATTGTCCTGAGCGAAGCACCTGTCTGCGTGTCGGTGGCCGACACGGTATGTTGCTCGGCACCGGACAGCGGACTACCCTGGCCGGGCACCGTATCGGCGGTCGGAGCGCTGTTGTTTTTGCCGTTATGGAAGGGTTGGCTTGAGGTCGTCAAACCGCCTGCCGATGTGGCGGTGAAGAGGTGGTCGGCTGCTGATGCGGGGCCAGCAAGCAGCGAAAACGCTGCAAAAATAATTTTAGTTCGCATAAGGGTTCTCCAATCGTTGCAAGGAGTTCAACATCCCGTCCGATGCGCGACCTTAAGGTGCTCGGGAGGTCAATAGCGGCGGGGACGGCTGTCCCTTCAATGTCTTCAGGATCGATAATCGAATGGGGGAAATTGTAGCTCGGGATCGAGACGCTTACGCGGTCTTCGGTGACGCGCTTAAGCACCGTCGCCATTATTGCCACCTCGTCGCCGACCTTGATGCTGAATGCAAGGATTCTGGTGCGGCATCCGAAAGCGGCAAGGATTAGCGGATGCTAAATTAATCTCGTTCGACCGAGAATTTGAAAACCGCCCGCCGTCCCTGATCCACCACCCGGAACCAATGAGCCTGCACGGTTCGAATTACGAACGGCCCGGCGGTGACCTTGTTAATGGCCTCCAAGGCAGTCGATCCGTGCGCAATGTGCAGGGCCAGCAACTTTTCGCCCTGCATTTCGTCGATATGGTATTTCGTGGTCATGGGCTTCACCGTAGCGCTTGAACCCCAACTTCATTGACCAGCAGAGGTTCCTCGCGGCTCAATTGCCCTGCAAGCGCGGCTCCTATCTTGGCTGGGCGCATCTGGCCTTTAGGTTCGCGGGCAATTGTCACTGTCCGTTCGCTGTCGCATATGACGCAGCGTCCACGATATCGCGCAAAATCCGAAGTGGTCCCCAACGCCTCAGTGGTTTGCGCGGCGTGCGCGTGAGAACTGAGGCGCAAGGCTTCGGCAATACACCTATCGCAAACGGCACCGGGATGCAGCAGCGTCACGAAATCGTTTATCATCTGCGCGACGATCATGGTGGCAGCACCCCTCACAGTTTGAAAACTGAACTATGCGCTCTTGGCGACGCGGCGCTTTGAAAGGCCCGCCACAAGCCCACCACTTCCTGCGTCCCATCATCAAAAATTTGGAAGACTTCGGCAGCCAGGTCTTCGCGTTGTTCCCAGTCTTTGCTAGCCGGCGTTCCTCGCACAGCCGGTCAAACACGCGCTGGAGCATGTCCAGGTCAGCGGGGCAATAGACTTCACAGCAAAGCGGTAACGACATGGCCGTCGCCTTAAAGCGAGCATTATTAGGATTATCTCATATAACCGGTTTAGATGCGAAGAGAATCCGTGTGCCATTGTCGAACGAATTTCACGTCCGGGAATTTTTAACCAAGTGGTCGATCCTCCTGGGGTGCACCCGCTCCGATGAGAAAGCCCTTCGCTTTAGCCGCGACGGGCTTTCTATTGACACGCTCGCGAGGCCAGCGAAGCGCGCCCAATGGGCGTCGTCCCTGGTCCTTGTGCTTGAAGACGAAGAGTTGATCAGGCGGGACCTGGATGTCTCGCTGGCGGAAGATGGGTAAGTCAAGCCTGCTGGAGCGCTCGACATCGTCGCGGCGGTCACGAAATTGGCTGCGGGAAGGCCAGCGAAAGGAACAATTCTAACGAGCGATAATTTCATAGGTCAGTTAGCCAAGGGAGGCTCTCGTGACCCGAAGACTGGTAGACAAAGAGCGCTTTGAGCGCGCTGATCGAGAGGCTAAACTATTAGTCGAAGCCGAAACGAAAGCACGAAATGCAAAGACGGCGCGGTTGCGGGAGCTCCGTCTTTCGGCGGAGAAGTCAGCTCCGGTTAAAAGGCGCCGGCCGCCCGCCAAAAAGCCGTCGCCTCCCTAGAAGACTTTCCGGACCGCATCATGGCCCGAGCAATGGCAAGCTGTGTTTCCGTCCTAGCGTTCTCTTTCTGGGTCATGTTGTCCGCCGCGATCAGCCGCTTCAATGACCGCAGAGTTTCGCCGCGCGACCATCCGGCCTCCAGCATGCAATCAACGATGGCTTGGAAGCCGGGCTCCATTGCCTCCTGGCAGTCGATGACTCGGTCATCGTCCGCTTCTCTTGGTCGACTAATCATCTCGCCCCCGCCAAATATCTGTCGCCGTGTTCGCGATGCCCGTGGCAGAACCACGCTACATCGTCTTCGGCTGGGCGCGATGGTTGTCTGGGGTTTGCAAATCCGAACGGTGCGGGCTTCCCGCACTCGTCAAACTCGCAGACGTGATTTCGATCCGTCCAGCTCGCCGATGCACTGCCGTATGTCACGCGATCCGATCTAAAGCCATCGCTTAACTCGACTGCATCTGTCGCCAATCGCTTTAGCCTCTTACGCGATTGTCATTGCAAGCCTTCTGCTACGTCCTGTCTATCCCAAAAGCATACTTGTGGGGCTCTTTGTAGGGTGCGTTTTGATCGCGACATACGGGACTTGGATATGCTTCGAGGGCTGGCAGCGATCGACTTCCATCCGCCAAAAGGGCGCCATTGTAGCGCTGCTTTCAATGTTCCTCGGGCTAAGCGCATGGGGCGGATACATGTCGTTGAGGGACATTCTCAGGTGAACCTGGAAGTTTTCGGCCGGGGGCTCAAGGCCCCTTTCCCTCGCCGTGAACGGTAGCGTCTGCGGCGAGCCTGATCGGTTCGTCACTCATAGCGGATTGATCGGTCCGACTGGGGCGGGGTGGTCGTTCGGTTGCTTGTTGATGACGGTCGAATTGACGTCGCGCCCGACACGGTTGAATTGCAACTGA
>NZ_VFTA01000070.1:0-12451 GCF_007003935.1 Mesorhizobium sp. WSM4310 | reverse complement strand
TTCGAGCCAGGGGAACTGCGGCAACTGTTGGAAGACGAGCCTGCCTCCACTTGGGCACAAATCAATTCGACCCCACATGCGCGAGCGGACGGTGTTCATCAGCCAGCCCAGGCGCCGTGGCTCCCTGAACGCAGAAGATAACTTTGCGGAGGAGCGGTCACGCAACTGTCGGCGGCGCCGGGCCTCAGGGTGAATGGAAAGGATGGAGTGGCGGATGGTGTCGCGTGAAGGCGCAACACGCGTGCTGACCGACCTGCATACGTAGGAAGTCGTTCATTGCTCCCAAATCGTATGTGAGGAACATTCCTGTCCCGGCTGCGCCGCGCGATGCTAGGTCGCGTTGTTCAGCGGGCCAAGCCGATGACACCTACGAAGCTACTGATCGGGCAGATCGCCGTTGTGTGCGCAATTGTCATTATCGGCGTATGGACGGCAACCCAATGGTGCGCTCAAATGCTGACCTACCAGACGCCTCTCGGCGCACCATGGTTTCTCTTCGCCGGCTGGCCAATCTACAAGCCGTGGAAGCTGTTTGAATGGTGGTTCCACTTCGATGCTTATGCGCCGGAGGTCTTCGACAAAGCCGGTACGCTTGCAGGCGCCAGCGGATTCCTGGGTTGTGCCGCCGCAATCGCTGGCTCGCTTTTGCGCGCGCGACAGCGCGGGTCGGTTACGACCTATGGGTCTTCACGGTGGGCCACGACTCATGAGGTCGAGACGGCAGGGTTGTTACGGCCGGCGGGCGTTTTCCTCGGTAGGCTGAACGATCGCTATCTGCGCCATGACGGCCCGGAGCACGTCATGGCATTTGCGCCGACGCGTTCGGGCAAGGGCGTGGGGCTGGTTGTTCCAACGCTACTTTCCTGGACCGGGTCTGCCATCATTCATGATATAAAAGGCGAAAATTGGCAGTTGACCTCCGGCTGGCGGTCGAAATTCTCGTACTGCCTTCTGTTCAATCCGACCGACCCGAGATCGGCACGCTACAACCCGCTGCTGGAGGTGCGCAAAGGCCCAGATGAGATCCGGGACGTTCAAAACATCGCCGACATCCTCGTCGATCCCGAGGGCGCGCTGGAGCGACGGAACCACTGGGAGAAGACCAGCCATTCACTCCTAGTTGGCGCCATTTTGCACGTGCTCTACGCTGAAGAGGACAAGACGCTGGCCCGCGTCGCCACCTTCCTGTCGGACCCGCAACGCTCGTTTGCCGCAACGCTACGGCGGATGATGACGACAAACCATCTCGGGACGGGGCATAACCCTCAGGTCCATCCCGTAGTGGCCTCGGCGGCTCGCGAACTCCTGAACAAGTCGGAAAACGAGCGCTCAGGCGTCCTCTCGACCGCCATGTCCTTTCTCGGGCTTTATCGTGATCCAACGGTCGCGGCGGCCACTTCGTCCTGCGACTGGCGCATCGCTGACCTAGTGGATGGAGAGCGACCGCTGTCGCTCTATCTGGTCGTGCCGCCTTCGGATATCTCGCGCACCAAGCCTTTTGTGCGACTGATCTTGAACCAGATCGGCAGGCGGTTGACGGAGCGTCTGGAGGGGGACCCGAAGAAGAGCCGTAAGCATCAGCTGCTCATGATGCTGGACGAGTTTCCGGCGCTCGGTCGCCTCGACTTCTTCGAAACGGCGCTCGCCTTCATGGCAGGTTATGGCATTCGCTCCTATCTGATCGCACAATCTTTGAACCAGGTTTCAAAGGCCTATGGCGAGAACAATGCTATTCTCGACAATTGCCACGTGCGAATTGCCTTTTCCTCCAATGACGAACGCACGGCCAAGCGCATCTCGGATGCCCTCGGCACCGCAACCGAACTTAGGTCGATGCGCAACTATGCGGGCCATCGGCTTGCGCCCTGGCTTTCACATGTCATGGTGAGCCGCCAGGAAACCGCGCGCCCGCTCCTGACGCCAGGCGAGGTGATGCAATTGCCGCCGTCAGACGAATTGGTCCTGGTTTCTGGGTTGCCGCCGATCCGCGCCAAGAAGCTGCGCTATTATCAGGATCAGAATTTCACAGATCGGGTGCTGCCTGCGCCGGTGCTGCACGACGGACCCTATGCGGACTGCCCTGCATCACGCCCGGACGGCTGGACTGGACAAGTGTGCAGCGTCGATAGCCGACTTGCTGCGGACGAGGAAAGCGCCGACGCGCCAGTTGAAGACGAGGGAGGCGTTCAGCAGCAACGCCATCCAAGCCTGCCCGAAGAAGACGTTGTTGTCTCTCAAGAGCCCGATCAGGCCGATCTGTACAAGCCCGCAGACGATGACAGCGAAGCGCTCGCGGACAAGCGTGTCATGGATCGGATTTCCACTGCGGCCCGCGTCTACGGTATCAACGAGGGCAGGGGCGACGATGTCATTCCCGGCTTCTGAAGTCCGCTGAGTTGCAGAGCGCACCTCAGCGTAGATAACGGCCATAAGCAATTTTGAGCGTCTGGCCGATGCTTCTCCCGTCGCCGGCGCAACGCCGGGCCGTCGGAACGATCCGCATGAAGCCGCACCGCATTCGCCATCAGTTTCTGCTTGAGCCGGAGCTCAGCGAGAAACTGGACAACCTCAGTCGCGATCCGTCAACGACCAAATCAGCGATCGTGGGGAAGGCGATCGAGGCGTTCATCGAGCGGCGTGGCGAGAGCGAGTTCGATCGGCGCTACGGCGTAAGGCTTGACCGGCTCTCCCGCGATCTTGCCCACGTCAGGCGCGATTCCGAGGTGATCCTGGAGAGCCTGGCGCTCTTCATCCGCTTTTCGATCACCCTTCACGCCCACACGCCGGTCCCGGATCGGGCAACGCAGGCTATTGCCCAAGAGCGTTTCGAGAAATTCGTTGAGAAGGTCGGCCGCCAGATCGCTTCCGGCAAAAAGTCGCTTAGCAAAGACAATGGTGGGGGAGGGGAAGGATGAGCTCTCATCCCGAGGCCGACCACCGGCGGCGTGTCATGCTGCGCACCGCCATGGGTCCGGCAATCACCGAAGCCCTGGCCGATCCGTCCGTCATCGAGGTGATGGTCAATCCCGACGGCGCGCTGCGACTCGACCGGTTAGGCGAAGGTCGGGTCGATACCGACGTTCACATGCACCCGTCCGAGGCAGAACGTATCATCCGCCTGGTTGCTTCGCACGTGCGCGCCGAGGCGCACGCCGACAACCCGATCGTCAGTGCCGAATTGCCGTCTGGCGAACGCTTCGAAGGCCTGCTGCCACCTGTGGTGTTGGCGCCATGTTTTGCCATCCGCAAGCCCGCCGCGAAAGTCTACACCCTGGCCGACTATGTTGCCGAACGCATCATGCTGCCGCTGCAGGCCGATGCGCTGAAAAAGGCCGTCCGCGAGCGGCGCAACATGCTGATCGCCGGCGGCACTTCCTCGGGGAAGACAACACTCGCCAACGCTCTGCTGGCTGAAGTCGCCGAATGCGACGATCGGGTGATCCTGATCGAGGACACACGCGAACTGCAGTGCGCGGCCAGGGACTGCGTTGCCCTGAGAACAAGGCGGGGCTCGGTCACCCTTGCCGATCTCGTGCGCTCGACGCTGAGGCTCAGGCCGGACCGCATCATCGTGGGCGAGGTGAGGGGCGCGGAAGCGCTCGACATGCTGAAGGCATGGAACACCGGGCACCCAGGCGGCATCGCTACCGTACACGCCAATTCCGCGCGCTCGGCTCTCTATCGCATTGAGCAACTCGCCCAGGAAGCGGTGGTCACCGTTCCCCGCCGGCTCATCGCTGAGGCGATAGATCTGATCGTCTTCATAGCGGGACGCGGCTCGTCGCGCCACATCGACGCAATCGCCGAGGTCACCGGTCTCGACGGCAGCGGCGATTACGCCGTTGCCCCGCTCACGCTTTCGCAACTCCAGCAGCTTTGAAAGGCCTTCCTCATGCGCAAGAAGCTTCGCTTTCTTTCGTCCACAGCGCTCGCGTTTCTTATCACGGCCCCGGTTTATGCCGCCGGCTCCGGCATGCCGTGGGAGCAGCCGCTGCAGCAGATCCTGGAGTCCGTGCAGGGACCGGTCGCCAAGATCGTTGCGGTGATCATCATTATCACCACCGGCCTGACGCTTGCCTTCGGCGACACCGCCGGTGGTTTTCGGCGCCTGATTCAGATCGTCTTCGGTCTGTCGATCGCCTTCGCGGCATCGAGCTTCTTCCTCTCCTTCTTCTCCTTCGGTGGTGGGGCGCTCGTCTGATGGCCGCCGGGGAGCAGCATATCGAGGGCTTCGCAGTACCGGTCCACCGGGCGCTGACCGAGCCGATCCTGCTCGGCGGGGCTCCGCGCGCGGTGGCGATCCTCAACGGTACAGTGGCCGCGGCCATTGGCTTCGGCTTGCAGCAATGGATTGCTGGTCTGGTGCTTTGGATCGCAGGCCACTCGTTAGCGGTGTTTGCCGCAAGACGCGATCCGGACTTCGCCAGCGTGCTTGTGCGCCACCTACGTCTGAAGGGGTGGCTTGCATGCTGAACCTTTCGGAATATCGAAGCAAAGCCGACCGGCTTGCCGACCATCTACCCTGGGCTGCCTTGGTGGCGCCCGGCATCGTGCTCAACAAGGACGGCAGCTTTCAGCGGACGTTGCGGTTCCGCGGCCCGGATCTCGAAAGTGCGACGGAGGCTGAACTCGTCGGCATTTGCGCCCGGGCGAACAATGCTCTCAGACGCCTTGGCTCTGGCTGGGCATTGTTCTTTGAGGCCGAGCGCACAGAAGCGCTGGGCTATCCGAACTCGCATTTTCCTGACGCCGCGTCGTGGCTGGTCGACGAAGAACGCCGCGCTGCTTTCGAGGGGAAGGTAGCGCACTACGAGAGCCGCTATCATCTGACCTTGGTGTTTATGCCACCGCCGGACGCCCAGGCGCGCGCAGAAAGCACGCTCGTCGACTCTCATTATTCCCGAGGAGAAAGAGACTGGCGCCAGGATCTGGCGAGGTTCCGTGACGAGACCAACCGCGTGCTCGATCTCTTCTCGGGTTTCATGTCCGAAGTACGCGTCCTCGATGATGCTCAGACGTTGACCTACCTCCACGGCACGATTTCGCCTCGTCGCCATCCTATCATGGCCCCGGAAACGCCGATATATCTGGATGCAATCCTGGTCGATGCGCCGCTTACCGGTGGCCTGGAGCCGATGCTGGGTGAGCAGCATCTTCGCACACTGACCATCCTCGGCTTTCCGAACCTCACCCGGCCCGGAATCCTCGATACCCTCAATCATCAGGATTTCGCCTATCGCTGGATGACGCGCTTCATTCCGCTCGAGAAAACGGAAGCCACGAAGACGCTGACGCGATTGCGCCGGCAGTGGTTTGCCAAGCGCAAATCGATCGTGGCAATCCTACGCGAGGTCATTACCAACGAGCCGGTCCCGCTTGTCGATAGCGATGCCGACAACAAGGCGCTCGATGCCGACGAAGCCCTTCAGGCATTGGGCGGTGATCATGTGAGTTTCGGCTATCTCACCACCACCGTGACGGTGTGGGGCGAGGATCGCCAAGCCGCTGCAGAGAAGCTTCGCGCGGTCGAGCGCATCATCAATGGGCTCGGCTTCACCACGATCCGAGAAGGCGTCAATGCGGTCGAGGCTTGGCTCGGCTCATTGCCTGGCCATGTCTACGCTAACGTTCGCCAACCGCTCGTTCATACATTGAACCTTGCCCATCTCATGCCGCTGTCGTCGGTTTGGGCCGGTCCTGCGACAAACGAGCATCTCGCGAAAGTCACCCAAACCGAAGCGCCACCGCTTTTCGTTGCCGAGACCAGTGGGTCGACACCGTTTCGGCTTTCCACCCACGTCGAAGATGTCGGCCACATGCTGGTTGTTGGTCCGACCGGCGCCGGCAAGTCGGTTCTGCTTGCTCTGATTGCTCTGCAGTTCAGGCGCTACGCCGGCGCCCAGGTTTATGTCTTCGACAAAGGCAATTCGGCCCGTGCTGCAACACTTGCCATGGGTGGAGAACACCACGCGCTAGGAGCGGACGGTTCCCTTGCCTTTCAGCCACTGCGCAGCATCAACGACCAGGCTAGCCGAAGCTGGGCGGCCGAATGGATCGCCAGCCTTGTTGCCCACGAGAACGTCACCGTCACGCCGGAGGTGAAGGAGGCTATTTGGTCAGCGCTGGCCAGCCTTGCCACCGCGCCGGCGCAGGAACGCACACTGACCGGTCTTTCGGTCCTGCTTCAATCCAATGCGCTGAAGACCGCATTGATGCCCTACACGCTCGACGGTCCCTTCGGCCGCCTGCTCGATGCCGATCATGATGGGCTGGCCTTGTCGGATGTGCAGTGTTTCGAGACCGAGGAGTTAATGCACAGCCAAAGCGCTTTGCTGCCGGTGCTTACCTATCTGTTCCAGCGACTTGAGGAACGGTTCGACGGACGGCCCACGCTGATCATGCTCGACGAGGCGTGGGTCTATCTCGACAATCCGCTGTTCGCCGCCCGCATCCGCGAATGGCTGAAGGTGCTGCGAAAGAAGAACGTGTCGGTTGTCTTCGCTACGCAGTCGCTGGCTGATATCGCGGGCTCTGGCATAGCGCCGGCAATCATCGAAAGCTGCCCGCAGCGCATTTTCCTTCCCAATGATCGTGCCGTGGAACCCCAGGCGCGCACAGCCTACGAGCGCTTCGGTTTAAGCGAGCGGCAGATCGAATTGATCGCCCGCGCCACGCCGAAGCGTCAGTATTATCTGCAATCGCGCCGCGGCAACCGTCTGTTCGAGCTCGAGCTTGGCCCCATCGCTCTTGCGCTTTGCGGTGCTTCCGATCCGGCCACGCAGACTCTGATCGACAGGATCATGTCCGAAGACGGGCAAGGCAGCTTTGCCTCGCAGTTCCTGATCGCGCGCGGCCTCGATTGGGCCGGCGAACTTCTCAAGCAATTCCCTCAACCAGACAAGGAGCAATTCTCATGATGCGGCGACGCCTTCTCTCCGGCCTGATCACCGTTTCCCTGATCGCCAAGCCTATGGCCGACTATGTGCAGCCCGCCTACGCCCTTATCGTGTTCGATCCGTCCAATTATGCGCAGAACGTGCTGACGGCCGCGCGCGCATTGGAGCAGATCAACAACCAGATCCAGTCGCTGCAGAATCAGGCGACCATGCTGCAGAACATGGCGCGCAATCTTCAGCGTCTGGATTTCTCTTCCGTTGGCCAACTCACCGGTTCGCTCCATCGCATCGACGGCTTGATGGACCAGGCGAGTGGCCTCAGCTTTGATCTGGGCAAGCTTCAAGACCAGTGGCGCAGCCAATATCCGGAAAGCTACGACGCCACGATCAAAGTCAGCGATGTGGCGAGTGCTGCGCGGGAGCGTTGGCAAACCGCCATGCAGGCGTTCCGCCAGACCATGGGTGTCCAGTCGCAAATCGTCGAGAACGTCCGCGCCGACGGCGATCTGCTCGCCGATCTCGTCAACCGCAGCCAAGGGGCGGCCGGTGCGCTTCAGGCAAGCCAGGCCACCAACCAGCTGATGGCGCTTTCGACAAAACAGCAGATGCAGATCCAGACGCTGCTCGCAACGCAGTTTCGAGCTGAGGCCGAGGATGCCGCCCGCAAGGCCCAGTCAGACGAAGCCGCCCGCGAGATGACGAAGCGATTCTTGGGTACCGGCTCGGCTTATCCCGGCAATTAATCACGAGTTCATCACGACGAGAAAGGCAGCGGCATGAACGACCTTGGCGTCATCGATCGCTTCATGGAGACCTTCATCCGCTACATCGACAGCGGGTTCGGTCTGCTATCGGGCGACCTCGCCTTCCTCACTACCATTCTGATCGGCATTGACATCACACTTGCCGGCCTGGCGTGGGCGCTCGGCGACGAAACCAGCGTTCTCGGCCGGCTTGTCCGCAAGGTGCTCTATGTTGGCGTCTTCGCCTTCATTCTGAACAATTTCAAGAACCTCGCCGATATCGTTTATCGTTCTTTTGCCGGTCTCGGGATTAAGGCGTCGGCCGGCAATCTGTCGGCAGACAATCTCTTGCGCCCGGGCCGCATTGCCGCGACCGGTTTCGAAGGTGCTTGGCCAATGCTTGACCAAGCCAGTCAGCTCCTGGGCTTCCCGGAAATCTTCGGCAACGCACTGACCATCTTCGTGCTGCTGATGGCCTGGTTCCTGGTCATCATCGCCTTCTTCATCCTTTCCATCCAGCTTTTCATCACCATCCTTGAGTTCAAGCTCACCACGCTGGCAGGTTTTGTTTTGGTTCCATTCGCACTTTGGAACCGTTCAGCGTTCCTGGCCGAACGCGTGCTCGGCCATGTTATCTCGTCAGGCATCAAGGTGATGGTGCTCGCCGTCATTGTCGGTATCGGCTCCACGCTCTTCGGGGAGTTCGCTTCCGCATTGCAAGGCAAGGAGCCGGATCTTGCCGGTGCCATGTCCCAGGTACTGGGCGCACTGGCATTGCTTGGCCTTGGCATTTTTGGGCCGGGGATCGCGTCGGGTCTTGTCTCAGGCGCACCGCAGCTTGGGGCGGGCGCCGCCCTCGGCACGACCGCGGCGGCAGCGGGTGTATCACTCGTTGCTGGAGGCACAGCATTTGCTGGCGCGCGTATGGCAACCAGCGGCGGTGTCGCCGCCATCCGAGCCGGCACAACAATGGGATCGGCTGCTTCCACGTCATGGCAGATCGGGCGCGCAACCTCGCCCGACGCTGGCCTCTCCGGTGTGGCTGCTGGAATGCATGGTGTAACCAGTGCAGCTGGCGGCGCCGCTATACGCATAGCGCGATCCGCCACTGCAAGTGTTGGGCGCAACGCCGATGCCGGGCGCGATGCCGCGTGGACCGCGACCGGCGGCACGCCGACAGCGCCAATGACCGAACGCTCTGCCGGTTCGGCCACTGTTTCGGCGCCGACGTGGGCAAGGCGCCTACGTTCTGAACAGACCGCCCGTGCAAATCGCCACGCTGCCATGCAAGCTGTCCGAGACGGAGACCGGCCGGGAGGCAGCGCCACCCCCTCTCTCAACGACAAGGATGACTAGATGCTCTTCAAGCGACCCGTGCACCGTTACGGCAAAACACCCGAACCGGTCACGCCGTATCAAAAAGCCGCCCAGCTGTGGGACGAGCGCATCGGCTCATCTCGACTGCAGGCCAGGAACTGGCGGATCATGGCCCTTGGCTGCCTGGCCTTGGCGACCGGGCTTTCCGGCGGACTCGTATGGCAGTCGATGCAAAGCCGTGTCGTGCCTTATGTCGTCGAGGTCGATGGCTTCGGCGAGACGCGCGCCGTCGCGCCGGCGATCCGGAATTATGAGCCCTCGGATGCTCAGATCGCCTGGCATCTCGGCCGCTTCATCCAGAATGTCCGTTCCGTTTCCACCGATCCGGTTTTGGTACGGCAGAACTGGTTGGCAGCGTACGACTTTGCTAGCGATCGCGCAGCGCTCTTCCTCAACGAATACGCCAAGGCGAACGACCCCTTCGGTCAGATCGGAACGCGCAGTGTTTCGGTACAGGTCACCAGCGTGGTCAGAGCCTCCGAAAGTTCATTCCAGGTCAAATGGACCGAGCAGGTGTTTGAGCGCGGAAGCCTTGCCAGCACGATGCGCTGGACTGCGATCCTCACGATCGTGATTCGCTCGCCAAGCAATACGGATCAGCTGCGCAAGAATCCGCTCGGCGTCTTCATCAATGCCATTGACTGGTCACGCGAGCTCGACAGCGCCGTCCCAACCCCCCTTTCTCCGACGGAGTCCACCAATGAAAGGTAAAATGTCACCGATTCGTGCCGTGCTGATCCTATCGGTGTCGGCAGCGGTCGTTTCCGCTTGTGCATCGAAGAAGGTGCCGCCGCCTGAGATTTCCTATGACGCTGCCGACTTCAAACCGGCCGCGATCGAAAAGGCGCCGGAGAGGCCGATTAGAATTGTCGAGGTGCCAAAACCACTGCCGCTGCCTGGCCAAATGCAGCCCGAGCCCGGCAAGGCCGAGGACAAGCGCCCCCCTGAAGAACGCGTCGCTGATGCCAACAAAGCCGCGACCCAGCAACCCACCAAGTACGGGTATGTTAATGCCGTGCAAGTCTACCCCTTCACCGATGGCGCGCTTTATCAACTCTATGCCGCGCCGGAGCGCGTGACCGACATCGCTCTGCAGCCGGGCGAGAAACTAACCGCCGTGTCGGCTGGCGACACCGTGCGCTGGGTCATTGGCGATACCGCAAGCGGCACCGGTGACAATCAGCGCACCCATGTTCTGGTAAAACCCTTCGCGCCGGGTCTTGCCACCAATGTCGTCATTACGACGGACCGGCGGACCTATCATTTGCAGCTTCAAAGCACCGAGAAGACCGCAATGGCGGCAATCTCCTGGACCTACAGCCAAGACCAGATCATCGCGCTTCGCCAGCGCAATGCTCAAGCCGAGGCAGTTACACCGGTCGCGTCGAATATCGCGCTCGAAAACCTTCGCTTTCGCTACTCAATCAGTGGCGACACACCGCCCTGGAGACCGACGCGAGCCTTCGACGACGGCAGCAAGGTCTATATTGAGTTCCCTCGTCGCATAGATCAGGGCGAGGCGCCACCACTCTTCATCGTCGGCGCAGATGGGAGCAGCGAGCTCGTCAACTATCGCGTGCGCGGCAACTATTACATCGTCGATCGGCTCTTCGCCGCGGCCGAACTTCGCCTCGGCACCAAGCGGCAGCAGGTGATCCGCATCAGCAGGATTGACGGCAGGCAACCGCAACGGCGGATCTCGCTCTTTCGCGGCAGCCGGCGAGGTGAGGACTCATGATCGAAAATTCCCGCTCTGGCATCCCGCCGAAACTGGATCCCGAGGAACTGCAGCTTCGGGCCTCTCCCCGCCGCGTGGTGCGGTTCAGGCGCGGTGTGATCATCGCGATCGCAGCGCTCGGATCCGGCGCTGTCTTCGGCGTTACCATGATCGCCCTCCAGGGGCCGGCCCTTCGCATCAGGGATCAGGCGGAAGATCTCTACAACACTGAGCGCAAACCAACCGCCGAGGGGCTCGATACGCTTCCCCATGACTATTCCGGCATGAAGCCGAAGCCTCCCGTCCTTGGGCTACCTTTGCCGGGCGACCTCGGCCGCCCCATCCTCGAGCGGCAGCGCCAGCTCGGCATCGTGCCGGGCCAAGACATCTCGGCCGAGGAGCAGCGTCTAGCGCAGCAGGCGATCGAAGCGCGTGAATCGCGGGTGCTTTTCCGCGTCGAAAATCGAGCTCAAAAGACAGATGTCGGAGAGAGCGTGCAAACTGCTCAGCATCCATTTGAGGCGCTTCCCCAATCCGAAGCAGGACGCGCGTCAGCCTCGGTGGCGGCGGCGGAAGGCGACCAGAACAATCAGCAGCGAAAGCTTGATTTTCTCAGCCAGCGGAGCACTGGCGGGATCTACAATCCGCATGCGCTGCAGACGCCGATCTCGCCATATCAACTGATGGCTGGCAGCGTGATTGCCGCCAGCCTGATCACCGGCATCAATTCCGATTTGCCGGGCCTTGTCGTCGCGCAAGTCACCGAAAATGTGCACGACACGGTCACGGGCAACATATTGCTGATTCCGCAGGGCTCACGTCTTATCGGCGTCTACGACAGCGTCGTCGCGTTCGGGCAAAAGCGAGCGCTGCTGGTCTGGCAGCGCATTCTGCTGCCCGACGGCTCGTCGGCCGAAATCGACAATCTGCCCGCGAGCGACACCGCCGGCTACGCAGGGCTGGAAGACGAAGTCGATTTCCACACTTGGCAGATGATCAAGGGAGTGGCGCTTGCCACATTGCTCGGTGTCGGCACAGAATTCAGCCTCGGCGAAAACGAGAGCGATCTGGTCAAGGCGATCCGGGAATCAGCCCAGCAGAACGCCAGTCGAGCCGGCCAGCGCATCACCGAAAAAAACCTCAATATCCAGCCCACCATCGTCGTCCGCCCAGGTTGGCCACTGCGCGTCATCGTGCACAAGGACATCGTGCTGCGGCCATACGCCAGTTGAGCAGGAGTTATCATGGCTGACCTGAAACTTGGAAAACTTCCGGACCGAACAGCTTCGAAGATCACCATTACCGTCAGCGCGGAGCTGAGCCAAACACTCAAGGAGTATGCTGCACTTTACCGTCAGACCTATGGTCAGTCTGAAACCGTGGCAGAACTCATCCCTTTCATGCTGGCGGCGTTTCTGGAAGGCGACCGAGCCTTTGCCAAGGCCAGAAAGGAACGTCTGCCGACGGAGCTTGCCGGAAAATCGTGACTCCTCCGCTAGGGCAGCTGGAACATTGCCTAGCTGTCGCGACCTACCTGCTCCTCGCGAAGCATAGGATCAAACACCTTGGAATGCAGGTATGCGCAAGAGATGATGTGGAAGGAGATACCGCGCAACAGCCTAAGTTTGCATTTTCGATTTGGTCGGCCGTGAACTATCCGCAAGCCATTGATCTGGCCTGTTGATTGAGGCGGATAGCGGCTTTGGAATTGCAGGATT
>NZ_VFTA01000006.1:0-233773 GCF_007003935.1 Mesorhizobium sp. WSM4310 | reverse complement strand
ACAGTTCGAAGACCAACACGCCCGGAAGATGGTCAAAACTGCCGCTTGATCCTGTCCGCTCCGAGGGGCGCACTCCAAAAACCGCTTACACTTTTCCTGGAATTGCTCTAGTTCACCCGCAAGGCAAGGCCGCGGCTGGGCACGGTGTCGGCCTCGCCCGGCATCGAGACGTAAGGGCGCGTTTCCTCGACGCGGGTGACGGCGCCTTGCGCCTCCAGTTCGGCGATGCGTGCGGCAAAACCCTGATCCCACAGCGTGTTCTTGACCGTCAGCACGATGATCCCGCCGGGCCGGCAGATGCGGATCAGCTCATCCAGCCCTTCGACGCCGACATGGCCTGAAGTGAAGACACCGGCCGAGACGATCCCGGCATAGGCATCGTCGGCAAAGGGCAGCGTGCCGCCGAGCGCGAGGCAATGCAGCGCGGAATAGACACCCTTGCGGGCGGCCTGGTCCAGCATGCCTTGCGAGATGTCCAGCGCCTCGACTTCAGGATAGCCTGATATATCGAGCCATTCGCCGATGAGCCCGGTGCCCGCGCCTGCATCGAGCAGCGGCGCCGCGCCGCGCGGCAGATGGCGGGCCAGCAGGGCAAGGCAGATCGTCGGATGACGATAACCGGCGGCAGACATGTCGGCGTCATAGGTCTGCGACCAGCGATCATAGAGTGCGGCCACCTCCTCCGGGCGTTTGGCTGCGTAGGCCGCGCTGAGCGCGTCCAAGTGTTTACCGTCCGTCATCGCTGCTGTGTCGCCTGATCAAGTTGCCTTTGATCGGATGATAGCCAAACGGCGAAAATTGTGGAACCGTTGCGGTGAGAAATAACGGCGTGGGGGCGCGGGCATGGTGACAGACGAAGCGCGGGCGAAGCTGGCCGCCATTCCCATGCTTGCCGGCTATACCGGGCCGCTGGAGCGGCTTGGCGGCCTCACCAATCTCGTCTTCAGGGCCGGCGATCTCTGCCTGCGCATTCCGGGCAAAGGCACTGCGGAATACATCAACCGCGCCAACGAAGCGGTGGCCGCGCGCGAGGCCGCTAAAGCCGGCGTCAGCCCGCAGGTGCTGTATGCCGACGCCGATACCGGCGTGATGGTGACGCGCTTCATCGCGGGCGCGCAGACCATGTCGCCGGAAAAATTCAGGGAGAGACCGGGCAGTCCAGCCCGGGCCGGCGAAGCCTTCCGCAAGCTGCACGCGTCCGGTGCGGTGTTCCCCTTCCGCTTCGAACTTTTCGCGATGATCGACGACTATCTCAAGGTGCTGTCGACCAAGGACGTCACCCTGCCTGCCGGCTATCACGAGGTGGTGCGCGAGGCCGGCAGCGTGCGCTCGGCGCTTGCCGCTCATCCGCTTCCGCTCGTCGCCTGCCATTGCGATCCGCTGTGCGAGAACTTCCTCGATACGGGCGAGCGGATGTGGATCGTCGACTGGGAATATTCGGGGATGAACGACCCGCTCTGGGATCTCGGCGACCTCAGCGTGGAAGGCAAGTTCGATGCGAACCAGGACGAAGAATTGATGCGCGCCTATTTCGGCGGCGAGGCGAGGCCGGCGGAGCACGGCCGCGTCGTCATCTACAAGGCCATGTGCGATCTGCTCTGGACGCTGTGGGGGCTGATCCAGCTTGCCAACGAAAATCCCGTCGACGATTTCCGCGCCTATGCCGACGGCCGCTTCGCCCGCTGCAAGGCGTTGATGGAGACGCGGGAGTTTTCAAGGCATCTGGCGGCTTTGCGTATGGGTTAAAGCAAATCCATATGGCAGGAGCCCCAGCCTACCTGAAAACCCTCTCTATTTCGGTCAAAGTCACCGTGTCGTCGGATTTTTTGCAATACCAAATGATCAACGCAATGGTGCCGATGGGGAACAACCCCGCAAGGAGTTGATGCCAACCGCTTCTGTTGATGTCATGCAGTCGGCGAGCGGTCATGGCAAGCGTCGGCAGAAGGATGGCAAGATTCCAGATCGATGAGATGATTTCATTCTTCACAATGGCATCGACTATGACAAGAACGACGCCGACAATGAAAATGAAAAGATAGGAATACCAGAACTCCGAGCGGCTGGCCCTGCCGGAAAAATTCACGTAATTTCGAAAGAAGCTTGAAACGGCTTCACCGAAATTCATCGAAGGCGGCATTTCTCCGAACCGGTTGGCGCCGGCTGGCGCTGCTCTTAGAATAAACACCAGCGGCAAGCCGATCAGGATCAAAACGATCAGCCAATGCCATATGGAAAAACTTCCCATCATCGCCCCCTCTGTCGCAGTTTTCTTGGGATGCTGATCCTGCGTCGCCCGGACAAGAATCAATCCCGTATTGAGCCCGAAAGGCAACGTACACCGCAAAGTATCGATGTAAATATCGGATTTTCTGACCGGAAACTCCGACAATTCCGCATGATAGCCTTCCGCCGCTGGGTGCGGAGCTTCGAAACGGCAGCCTGTGACGTGCCGTATGCTTTGTTTAGACCCAATCGCGGACGGAAAGCCTTCTTTCAATTTCCTGGAACCGCCTTAATTCACGCCCTTCGGCACGTTTTCGGGCGGCACAGTAGTGTCGACCACCTTTTGGCGATGGAAAATGAACAGGCCCGCCAGCACGATGATGCCGGAGCCGATCAGGATGCGCGGACCGGGGACGTCGCCGAAGAACACCAGCCCGAACACCACGGCCCACAGGAGCAGCGTGTAGTGCAGCGGCGCCAGCGTCGAGGCCGGCGCCAGCTTGAGCGCCCGCGTGATCATCAGATGGGCGCTGCAGGAAACGATGCCGAGCAGCAGCATGGCGCCGAAATCGAGCGCCGAGGGGGTTTGCCAGGCGCCAATGGTCAGCACGCCGCCGACCAGCAGCGTGCCTATCGTCTGCCATGTCACCAGATTGGTGTCGCTGGTGCCGCGCAGCCGCCGGTTGAGGATGATGGCGAAGGCAAAGGCGATGCTGCCGGCAAGCGCGAAGCTCGACGACAACGAGAACGCGGCCGAGGAGGGCTTCAGCATGATCACCACGCCGCAGAAGCCGAGCAGGATCGCCACCCAACGGCGCCAGCCGACCTTTTCGCCGAGCAGCAGGTGCGAGAGCGCCGCGACATAGATCGGCCCCGCCATGTAGAAACTCATGACGTCGGCAAGCGGCAAATAGACGACCGCGGCATAGAAGAGTGCGGTGTCGAGCGTGGTCATGACGACACGCAAGATCTGCAGTTCAGGGCGTTCCATGCGAAACAGCCTGGCGGTGCCCTGATGCGCGATCATCGGCCCGAGAACGAAGAAGGCGCCGATGGACCGGATCAGAACCACCTGGCCGACGGAGAAGCTGGCGACCAGCCACTTGCCCATCGCATCGTTCAGCGCAAACAGGAAGTCGCCGGCCAGCATCAGCAGAATGCCGGCCAGAAGCACGTTCCTGATCGTGGAATTCTGCGCAACGGGTTGCGTCATGCCGATCCCGATTCCTCCCTCGCTCAAGTCGCGTCGTAGACGGAAGCGGCGGCTTTGACGAGAGGAATCCGGGAAATCGCCAGACCAGGACCGGGAATCGGCTGGGCCTACGTGGCTTTGTGCCTGCGGTTGACCAGTGCCGGCCTGCCCGGGATGGAAAGCCTTGTATCCTGCCGCGTCCGTTGCGACACCACCTTGCCCCTAGCGATGACGCAGATGCGCTCGGCGCGCAGGCGCAGGGCCTCGATCGGATTGCCGGCGTCGAGGACGACGAGGCTGGCGCGCTTGCCGACGGCGAGACCGAGATGGTCCAGACCCATGATGGCGGCGTTGACGTTGGTGACCATGTCGAAGCAGCGCGCCATGTCGGCCGGGCTCGACATCTGCGCGACGTGCAGGCCCATGAAGGCGACGTCGAGCATGTCGGCGGTGCCCAGCGAGTACCAGGGATCGAGCACGCAATCCTGACCCCAGCCGACACGGATGCCGAGCGCCTGCATCTCCTTGACCCGGGTCAGGCCGCGGCGCTTTGGAAATGTGTCGTGGCGGCCCTGAAGCATGATGTTGATCAGCGGATTGGGGATAGCTGAAACGCCGGCCTCGGCGATCAGCGGCAGAAGCTTCGAGACATAGTAATTGTCCATCGAATGCATGGAGGTGAGGTGCGAGCCGGCCACCTTGCCCTGCAGGCCAAGGCGCTGCGTTTCATAAGCCAGTTGCTCGATGTGGCGCGACAGTGGGTCGTCGGTCTCGTCGCAATGCAGGTCGACCATCAGGCCACGTTTGGCCGCGATCTCGCACAGTTCTGTCACCGAGCGCGTGCCGTCTGCCATGCTGCGTTCGAAATGCGGAATGCCGCCGACGATGTCGACGCCCATGTCCAGCGCACGGATGGTGTTTTCACGCGCCTTCGGCGAGCGGTAGAAACCGTCCTGCGGAAAGGCCACGAGTTGCAGGTCGATGTAGGGCGCGATCGTTTTCTTGACGTCGAGCAGGGCCTCGACCGCCAGCAGCCTGTCGTCGCAGACGTCGACATGGGTGCGGATGGCGAGCAGGCCCATCGACACCGCCCAGTCGCAATAGGCGAGCGCCCGGTCGCGCACCGCCTCATGCGTCAAATGCGGCTTCAACTCACCCCATAGCGCAATGCCTTCCAAGAGCGTGCCCGAGGCGTTGATGCGCGGAATGCCGTAGGACAGCGTGGCATCCATATGGAAATGCGGATCGACAAAGGGGGGCGAGACCAGATTCCCGCGACCATCGACCTCGGCCCGGGCGGAACCCTGCAATTTGGGCTCGATCGCGGCGATCGTCTCGCCGCTGATGCCGATATCGGCAATCCTGCCATCCGGCAGCGTGCCGCCACGAACGATAAGGTCGAAATCCATCTGTCGTCATCTCGCCTGAAGAATCACTTTGCCATCGTGTCGCAAAAGACAGCATGACGCAGCGGTTTCTTTCCAGAAGCCGCCAATGGTTCCATCCGGCGACAACTCCCTCTATAAGCCGCCTTCGTCATTGCGCCACCAAGGATCAGCCTTTGTTTCGTTTCTTCCGCTCGACGGAAAACCAGCGCCTCGTCGCAAGGCTGGTCAAGGAATCGTTCCGGGAGCATATGTTCGGATATGGCGCGGCCATTCTTTCGATGCTGGTGGTGGCCGGCATGACCGCCGCCAGCGCCTGGATCCTGCGCGAAATCACCAATGAATTCGTGATCGACAAGCGGGTCGACCGCGTCAACATGATTGCCGCGGCGGTCGCCGGGATCTTCATCCTCAAGGGCCTCGCCAATTTCGTCCAGGCTTATTTCATGAGCCGGGTCGGCAATGCCATCATCGCCGACCGGCAGCGCAAGATCTACGACCGCATCCTGGCGCAAGGCATCGAATTCTACCATTCGACCTCGTCATCCGACCTGATCACCCGCATGACCAACAATGCCCAGGCGGCACGCAACGTGCTCGACCTGATCGTCACCTCCTATGTGCGCGATCTGGTGACCCTGCTTGCCTTGGTTGGTATCATGGTCTGGCAGCAGCCGGTGCTGTCGCTGATCTGCTTCGTCGCCGGGCCTGTGGCCATCTATGGCGTCAACCGCATCCTGAAGCGTGTGCGCAAGTTCGCCGCCATGGAGTTCCGCTCGGTTGGCCAGATCGTTCAGGTGATGCAAGAAACCGCTATCGGCGTGCGCGTGGTCAAATCCTTCAACCTCGAAAGCTTGATGCGCAAGCGCATGTACAAGGCGGTGGCAGACGTCGAGGATCGGGCCAACAACATTGCCGCGCTGGAAGCGGTGACCAGCCCGGTGATGGAGACGCTGGCCGGGCTGGCGATCGCCGGCGCCGTCATGGTCAGCGGCCTCCTGGTTCTGCAGGGCGGCCAGATGCCCGGCAACATCATGGCGTTCATCGCGGCGCTGCTGCTCGCCTATGAACCGGCAAAGCGCCTGGCGCGCGTGCGCATCTCACTGGAAAGCGGCATTGTCGGCGTGCGCATGATGTTCCAGCTCGCCGACGAGCCGCTGACACTGGCCGAGAAGCCCGATGCAAAGCCGCTTCGGGCCGGACCGGGCGAGATCCGGTTCGACGCCGTCAGCTTCGCCTACCAGAATGGGCCGCCAGTGCTCGACCGGTTCGACCTCACCCTTGAGCCGGGAAAGATGACGGCGCTGGTCGGGCCCTCCGGCGGCGGCAAGTCGACGATCCTGAACCTGATCATGCGCATGTATGACCCGAAGAACGGCAAGGTGCTGCTCGATGGCCAGGACATTTCGCATGCCACCCTCGCCTCGCTGCGGGAAAAGATCGCCTATGTCAGCCAGGACACGTTCCTGTTTGCCGGCACCATCATGCACAACATCCGGCTCGGGCGGCAGGACGCGACCGATGAAGAGGTGATTGCCGCGGCCAAAGCCGCCAACGCGCATGACTTTATCATGGCGCAGGCCAAGGGCTACGAGACAGAAGTCGGTGAGAATGGCGGCCTCTTGTCGGGCGGCCAGCGCCAACGCATCTCGATCGCGCGTGCCATGCTGCGCAACGCCGAAATCCTGCTGCTGGACGAGGCGACCAGCGCGCTGGACGCCGAATCCGAAGCGCTGTTCCGCGACGCGCTGCAGCAGCTGACCGAAGGCCGCACGACGATCGTCATCGCGCACCGCCTGTCGACCGTGCACCAGGCCGACACGATCGTGGTGCTGGAAGGCGGCAAGGTGGTCGAGAGCGGGCCGCATCGTGCCCTGCTCACGCAGGGCGGGCTTTACCAGAAGCTCTATGAATATCAGCTGATGCCGTGAGGATTCTTCCTTCTCCCCGTGTGGGAGAAGGTGGATCGGCGCGTCAGCGCCGAGACGGATGAGGGGTGTTCCAGCGGAGTGAGACGTTGGCGTTCCCTGGAACACCCCTCATCCGTCGCCTTCGGCGACACCTTCTCCCACAAGGGGAGAAGGAAGAAACGTGCTATTCCGGCACTTTCCGCACGGCGCCCTTGTCGGCGCTGGTGGCGAAGGCGGCGTAGGCGCGCAGCGCAGTCGTCACCTTGCGCTTACGCTTTTCCTCCGGCTTCCAGGCCAGGGCGCCCTTGGCTTCCATCGCCGCCCGGCGCGCTTCAAGTTCGGCGTCGCTGACAGCGAGGCGGATGGTGCGGTTGGGGATGTCGATCTCGATCGTGTCGCCTTCCTGCACCAGTCCGATCGTGCCGCCTTCGGCGGCTTCCGGCGAGGCATGACCGATCGACAGGCCCGACGTGCCGCCGGAGAAGCGGCCGTCGGTGACCAGCGCGCAGGCCTTGCCGAGGCCCTTCGACTTCAGATAGCTGGTCGGGTAGAGCATCTCCTGCATGCCGGGGCCGCCACGCGGGCCCTCATAGCGGATGACGACGACATCGCCGGCCTTGATCTCGTTGGACAGGATGGCCTTGACCGAAGCATCCTGGCTTTCGAACACCCGCGCCGGGCCGGTGAACTTCAGGATCGACTCGTCGACGCCGGCCGTCTTCACGATGCAGCCGTCGAGCGCCAGATTGCCTTTCAGCACGGCAAGACCGCCATCTTTCGAGAATGGCGTTTCCGCCGAACGGATGACACCCTTTTCACGATCGAGATCGAGCTCCTCCCAGCGGCGGTCCTGGCTGAAGGCGACCTGGGTCGGCACGCCGCCGGGGGCGGCGAGGAAGAAGTCGCGGACATTCTGGCTGGAGGTACGGGAAATATCCCAATGGTCGAGCGCCTCGCCGAGGCTTGATGTGTGCACGGTCGGCAGGTCGCGGTTGATCAGCCCGGCATTATCGAGCTGGCCGAGGATGGCCATGATGCCGCCGGCGCGATGAACGTCTTCCATGTGGACGTCGGACTTGGCCGGCGCCACCTTGCAGAGCACCGGAACCCGCCGCGACAGCCGGTCGATATCCTCCATCGTGAAGTCGACCTCGCCCTCATGGGCGGCGGCCAGGATGTGCAGCACGGTGTTGGTCGAGCCGCCCATGGCGATGTCGAGCGTCATGGCGTTTTCGAAGGCGCCTTTCGAGGCAATGGTGCGCGGCAGTGCCGTTTCGTCATCCTGCTCGTAATAGCGCTGGGCCAGATCGACGACGAGATGGCCGGCCTCGACGAACAGCCGCTTGCGGTCGGCATGCGTGGCCAGCGTCGAGCCGTTGCCTGGCAGCGACAGGCCGAGCGCCTCGGTCAGGCAGTTCATCGAATTGGCGGTGAACATGCCCGAGCAGGAGCCGCAGGTCGGACAGGCCGAGCGCTCGATGACCTTGACGTCCTCGTCGGAGATTTTGTCGTCGGCGGCCGCGACCATGGCGTCGACCAGGTCGAGCGCCTGGGTCTTGCCGGCCAGCACCACCTTGCCGGCTTCCATCGGCCCGCCGGAGACGAAGACGGTCGGAATGTTGAGGCGCAGCGAGGCCATCAGCATGCCGGGGGTGATCTTGTCGCAATTGGAGATGCAGACCATGGCGTCGGCGCAGTGGGCGTTGACCATGTATTCGACGGAGTCGGCGATCAGCTCGCGCGACGGCAGCGAATAGAGCATGCCGTCATGGCCCATGGCGATGCCGTCATCGACGGCGATGGTGTTGAATTCCTTGGCGACGCCGCCAGCCTTCTCGATCTCGCGTGCCACCAGTTGGCCGAGGTCCTTCAAATGCACATGGCCCGGCACGAACTGGGTGAAGGAATTGACCACCGCGATAATCGGCTTGCCGAAATCCGAATCCTTCATGCCGGTGGCGCGCCACAGGCCGCGGGCGCCGGCCATGTTGCGGCCATGGGTGGTGGTGCGGGAGCGATAGGCAGGCATGTTTTTTCCTTGGTGGCTGGCCGCAGCCCGGGAACGACGCGGCGGAGCTGAATTCGGATCGCTGGCTTTATAGACGCGCAAGTATGGTCTGGCCACATTTTTGCAATGCGCCAGAGTCTCCCGAAAAACGCGAGCTCCCGAAAGAAATTACATGCGGCTGTCGGATCGCGTCGCGCAGGACCGTCCTTGGGCGGACGGTACGGAGATGGCACCATTCTCGGAGTCAACCGTTTCATCGTAACAGCAAAAGCAACCGAGGAGCACGACATGCAAAAGATCACCACCTGCCTGTGGTTCGACGACCAGGCCGAAGAGGCGATGAATTTCTACGTCTCCATCTTCAAGAATTCGAAGGTGCTGAGCGTGATGCGTTGGCCCGAAGGCCACGCCGATGAAGGCAAAGTGCTGGTGACCACGTTCGAGCTCGACGGCGTGCAGTTCCAGGCGCTGAACGGCGGACCGCAATTCAAGTTCAACGAAGCGATGTCGCAGTCGATCGACTGCAAGACCCAGGAAGAGGTGGATTATTTCTGGGACAGGCTCATCGAAGGCGGCGGCGAACCATCGCAATGCAGCTGGCTAAAGGACAAGTTCGGCGTTTCCTGGCAGGTCGTGCCGGAACAGCTGCCGCGCCTGCTCGGGGATGCGGACCGGGCCAAGGCCGGCCGGGTGATGGATGCGATGATGCAGATGGGCAAGATCGACATCGCCAAGCTGGAAGAGGCGGCGAAAGGGTGAGAGCCGTGATCTTCCCTTCTGCCCAAGGGGGAGAAGGGAAACTGGCGCTCAAGCCGCCTTGTCGCGGACCTGATAGTCCTTGATCGTGGCGAAGCGGATCGCTTTCCAGCGCTCGGCTTCGTAGTTCAGCGAGAAAGCGTGCTGGGCCAGAAATACCGGGTCGTTGTCGAGGTCCCTGGCGATGTCGCCGCGATGCGCCTCGATGAAGCGAAGCGTCTCGGCCTTGTCGTCAGCCGAGATCCAGCGGCAGACGGAAAAGCGCGACATTTCGAATTCGACCGGCAGCGTGTATTCGAAGTTCAGCCGCTCCTTCAGCACATCGAGCTGCAGGGCGCCGACGACGCCGACGATGGCCGGTGAGCCATCCTCGGGCGAGAACAGCTGCACGACGCCTTCCTCGGCCATCTGGTGCAGCGCTTCCTTGAGTTTCTTGGCCTTCATGGCGTCGCCGAGGCGCACGCGGCGCAGGATTTCCGGGGCGAAGTTCGGCACGCCCCTGAAAAGAATCTCCTCGCCCTCGGTCAGCGTGTCGCCGATGCGCAGCGTGCCATGGTTGGGAATGCCGACGACGTCGCCGGCAAAGGCTTCATCCGCCGTGACGCGGGTGCGGGCGAAGAAGAACTGCGGCGCCGACAGGCTCATCGGTTTGCCCGTTCGCACCAGCTTGGCTTTCATGCCGCGCTCGAGCTTGCCCGAGCAGACGCGCACGAAAGCGATACGGTCGCGGTGGTTGGGATCCATATTGGCCTGGATCTTGAAGACGAAGGAGGTCATCTTGTCCTCGGTCGCCTCGACCTTGCGGGTGTCGGCCTCCTGCGCGCGCGGCGGAGGCCCGAAGGCGCCGAGCGCCTCGATCAGGTCGCGCACGCCATAATTGCGCAGCGCCGAGCCGAAATAGACCGGCGTCAGATGGCCCTCGCGAAAGGCGTCGATGTCGAGCGGCCGGCAGGCTTCGCGCGCGAGCTCCAGTTCCTCGATGAAGGCCTCGCGCTCGTTTTCCGGCAGCAGCCCGGCGACGCGGTTGGAATCGGGACCGTTCACTGGCGTGCGTTCCCTCTCGTCGTCGCCCTTGCGCACCGCGTTCAACGCCAGGTGATAGGTGCCGGAAAACGTCCTGCCGCGGCCGATCGGCCAAGTGATGGGTGCGGTATCCAGCGCCAGCTTCTGCTCGATCTCGTCCAGAATCTCGAACGGATCGCGGCTTTCGCGGTCCATCTTGTTGACGAAGGTGATGATCGGGATGTCGCGCAGCCGGCAGACTTCGAACAGTTTCAGTGTACGCGGCTCGATGCCCTTGGCGGCGTCGATGACCATGACGGCCGAGTCGACCGCCGACAGCGTGCGGTAGGTGTCGTCGGCGAAATCCTCGTGGCCGGGCGTATCGAGCAGGTTGAAGACGTTGTCTTCATACTCGAAGGTCATCACCGATGTGACGACCGAAATGCCGCGCTCGCGCTCGATCTTCATCCAGTCGGAGCGCGTCTGGATCTTGTCCTTCTTGGCCTTGACCTCGCCGGCAAGCTGGATGGCGCCGCCGAACAGCAGCAGCTTTTCGGTGAGCGTCGTCTTGCCGGCGTCGGGGTGCGCGATGATCGCGAAGGTGCGGCGGCGCGCCACTTCCTCTGGTATTGTTTCGGGCATTCTCTGGGATTTCCGTGTGACAGGCCGGGCTTCTAGCAGCGTAGTGCCGGGCTGGCTACGGGCCCGGCGGCGCGGCCGCCGCCGGATGCCATGGCTTGCCTCAGGCCAACTCGCCCATCCGGTTCGCCGAAACCACCTCCGGAAGCCAACTGGCGATGGCGCCGCCAATCGCGTCGGGATGATCCTCCTGAAGATAGTGCGCACCAGGCCCAAGATTGATGAAACTGCAGTTCTTCAAACCGACCGCGAATTCGCGCGCGGCCTGTGGCCCGATCAGCGCGCCCGGATCACCCGCGAACAGCAGTTTCGGATAGGTGGACAGCCGCAGCGCGCGATGGTCGTGCGCGCTAATGGCGGCGACGTCGGCGGGCTGGCCTTCGATGGGCATTTCCCGGGGCAGGCGCAACACCGGCCTGCGCGATTGCGGCGTCGGGAACGGCGCCCGATAGGCGGCCATTTCCTCGTCGCTCATCGTGCGCAGCACCGAGGCCGGCAGCACTTTCTCGACGAAGACATTGTCCTCCAGAACCAGCTTTTCGCCGACGCCGGGCGTGCGGAGCGCCTTGAACATTTCGCGGGCTTGCGGGCGCTGGTGAAAATCCTCCCAGCGCTCGAAGGGCCGGATGAATTCCATGAAGGCAAGGCCGAGGATGCGCTGCGGCCGCCTTGCCGCGAGATGGAAGGCAAGTGCCGTGCCCCAATCCTGCGCGACCAGCACCACATCGCTGATGTCGAGGGCGTCGAGGAAGGCATCGAGATAGCGGACCTGGTCGAAGAAGCGATAGTCGATATCGGGCTTGCCGGACTGGCCATAGCCGATCAGGTCGGGCGCGATGCAGCGGCCGAACGGCGCGACATGCGGGATGATGTTGCGCCAGATATGGGACGAGGTCGGGTTGCCGTGCAGGAACAGCACGGTCGGGCCGGACGCTCCCGCCTCGACATAGGACATGGTCGAATCGAGTACGGGAATCTGCAAGCGTTTCGGCGCGGTGGCGACGGGCTGAGGCGGGTTGGCTTTCGAACTCATGGGGTCGGCTCCTTTGCAAACACTGTGCTGAAGATGACCTTCTTGAACCGCTCGAGCGGTTCGGGGCTGCGCTCGACCTTCATGCGCAGCATGGCGCCCTGCCAGGACGACAGCAGGAAGTCGGCGAGGTCCTCGGCCTCGAAGGTCTTGGCGATGTCGCCGGCCGCCTGGCCTTCGGCGATGCAGACGGCGAATGGCTGGCGCCAGCGCTCGAAGATGGCGACGAGTTGCAAGCGCAACGGCTCGCTGTGCACGGCTGTCTCGAGGCTGAGATTGCCGATCATGCAGCCGTGCGCCCAGTCATGCGCCTCGAGCTTCGAGGTGATGACGTCGAGGTAGCGGCTCAGCCTGCCTATGGGCGGCGTGCCGTCCTGCGCCAGCGCAGCCTCGACCAGCCCGCTGACATAGGTGAAGTAGCGGTCCAGCACTTCGCCGGCGAACGCCTCCTTGGAGGCGAAATGGTTGGTGAAGGATCCCGGCCGGGCGTCGGCGGCGGCAACGATGTCGCGCACGCCGGCTGCGGTGTAGCCTGAATTCCAGATGGTCCGGAAACCGGCGTCGAGAAGTTTTTCGCGGAGTGATTGTCTAGCCATGGTCAAATAATACGTACGTACGTATTGATGTCAAGCGCATATTTTTGCTGTGTCCGATGTTGGCAAGTGACGAACGGGGTGGCACTGCAAGAGTGTCCTCGGCGGACAACCAGGTAAAGGAGCGAACATGGCTGCGGCGAAACAAGTGATCGTCATCGGCGCCGGCATCATCGGCGCCTCGGTCGCCTGGCATCTGACCAGGGCAGGCGCCCAGGTCACGGTCGTTTCCGAAAGCGGCGCGGGTGGCGTCGCGACGCCCAATTCCTTTGCCTGGATCAACGCCAGCTGGGGTAACCCCGAAATCTATTTCCGGCTGCGCACCCGCGCCATGGCCGAGTGGAGGCGACTGGCGAACGAACTGCCTGCGCTGCCGCTCGCCTGGTGTGGCGGGCTGTGCTGGGACTTGCCGGCCGACCGGCTCGAAGCCTACGCGGCCGAACATTCTTCATGGGGCTACGGCATTGAACGCGTTGGCCGCGAGCGGGCGACGCAAATCGAACCCAACCTGGTCGAGCCTCCTGAATTCGCTGTTCATGTCGCGGAGGAAGGCGTGGCCGAGCCGGTCGCGACGGCCAGGGCCTTGCTGGCGGATGCCGGACGGCATGGCGCGCGGGTCATTGCCAGCACGGTCTCGGCGCTGGCCCAGACCAACGGCAGGACGACCGGCGTGGACACATCGCATGGGCTGATTGCCGCCGACGAAGTGGTGATCGCCGCTGGCGTCGGCTCGCCCGACATTGCCGCGACGGCCGGCATCAAGCTGCCGATCGAAACGCCACCTGGCCTGATCGTCCATTCGCGGCCATACAAGAAGCTGCTCAACGGTCTGGTGCATGTCGAGAGACTGCATATGCGCCAGACGGCAGAGGGCCGCATCATCGCCGGCTCTGATTTCGCCGGCGGCGATCCCGGCCAAAACCCCGAAGCGACGGCGCGCGACCTGTTCGCGGTGACGAAGGCGGCATTGCGCGGCGCCGAAGGGCTGGAGCTCGATTTCCACACCATCGGCTACCGTCCCCATCCGATCGATGGCTTTCCGATCATCGGCCGCGCCGAGGGCATGGACGGGCTCTATGTCGCGGTGATGCATTCGGGCATCACGCTGGCGCCGGCCGTCGGCCTGTTTGCGACCCGGGAAATCCTCGACGGCGAGCGCGATCCGCTGCTGGCACCCTATGGGCTGTCGCGCTTTGCTCAATAAGCCGGCGGGCGGCGAAAGCCACCGGTAAGCGGCTCAATGGCCGCCGCGACACCAAGCAGCCGCGCCTCCGACCAGCGTTTGCCGACCAATTGCAGGCCGATCGGCAGGCCGTCGCGATCTTTTCCGCACGGCATCGAAAGTGCAGGATGGCCGCTGTAGTTGAAGACGGCGCCATAGGCCGGCAGCATCCAGTAGTCTTGATCCTTGCCGTCGACCTTGATCGGCGTGCCCGGCTCGCAATGCGAAAAGGCCGTGGTCATCGCGACCGGGCAGAGCAGCGCGTCCCAGTCGTCCAAGAACCGGTCCCAGGCGAGAATAGATTTGTCGCGGCGGGCAAGCGCCTCGAACCAGCGCGAGACCGACGTCGGCCGCTCCGGCGGCTCGGGCTGCGCGGCCTCCATCATCATGCCGATCAGCGCGCCGCCCTGCGCGAGATCGTCGTGCAGATCGAGCTCGGGCAGCTTCGCCTGTTCCACGATCGCCCCCGCCGATTGCAGCTGCCTTGCGAGATTTTCAACCGCGGCGCCGATAGCGCCGGCCACCGGGAAGCCGGGCAAGGACGGAGCGAAGGCAATGCGCACGGTCTTCAGGCTGAGCTTCGGCGTGATCTCGGCCGGCACCGGCGCCAGATCGGTGTCACGCCCGTCCGGCCCGGCGATGATTCGGTGAATCAGCGACAGATCATCCACGCTGCGCGCCAGCGGGCCGAGGCAAGACATCAGCCGCACGCTGCGCGCGGCATTGCCAGGATTTGGGAAGGCGCCGGCCAGCGAGACGCGGTGTTCGGTCGGCTTCAGGCCGTACACGCCACAGAAGGCGGCCGGAAGCCGGATGGAATCCTGCATGTCGGTGCCGACATCGAACGGCGTCATGCCGGCCGCCACCGCCGCCGCTGCGCCGCCGCTTGAGCCGCCCGCCGTGCGCTCAAGGTTCCATGGATTGCTCGTGCGCCCGAACAGCGGATTGTTCGACTGCCAGTCCGACAGCATGGTGGCGACATTGGTCTTGGCCATCAGCACGCCGCCGGCCGCCTTCAGTCTCGCAACGACCGGGCTGTCGTGGCTGGCGACATAGTCGGCGAAGGGCGGGAAGCCCACCGTGGTTTTCATGCCGATGGTTTCGTGCATGTCCTTCAGCGTGAAGGGAACGCCATGCAACGGCCCGGGTGTGGCCCCGCGCGCAAGTGCCGCGTCGGCCTTCCCGGCGCGTTCGTACGCGCCCTCCCGGTCGAGCGAGATGACGGCGTTGACGCCTTCATTGTGCCTGTCGATCTGCGCCAGATGGGCGTCGAGGGCTTCGACGGCGGAGATTTTGCGACGAGCGATGGCGGCGGCGAGTTCGACGGTTGAGGAGAAGACGATGTCCATGGCGAATGCTCCGGCTTGGCCGCGCTCATCAGATCAAGATGGCGGAGAGCGGCGCGGCTTCAAGCAGAGTTGAGCATTCGGAGCCTGGTAGTGCTTGATCGAAATTGCGCCGACCGTCCGTTGAGGTCTGCGCTCTACGGCGCCCCCTGTCCTGCGGCGGTTCCGACTTAGAGAAGGATTTACCCGACCAAGGCCAACTTCGCCGCCGCCGGAGCAAAGGGCCGAATGCTGATCCCGTCCCCAGTCATGGTGACGAAACTCGACGGCGGGATCGCCTGCCAGTCACCGCCCTCGCGATCGAAAGGTTCGGAGACGATGCAGCGGCCGCCGCCTTTGCGCAAGGAGGAGGTGTAGAGCGTCGGCGCATGGGCGTCGGTGGCATAGCGCACCGCGTGCATCGCCTGCCCGTCCGAGAAGGCGGCGGTGAGTTTCAGTGCAGGTTCGAGGCCGGCCCGGCGCGAGGCCTCGAGCACGCGGGCAGTGGCGCGCGAGACCGCGCCTTGCGGGTCGCCGGCCAGGCCCTCGTCGATCATCAGGAGAAAGAACAATTCGGAATCGGTGGTGCCTTCGCGCTGGTCGAAGACGGCGTCGGACAGCGAATTCTCCAGCGCGCGGCGGATTTTCTCGAAGCCGCCGATCTGGCCATTGTGCATGAACGACCAGGAACCGGAGATGAAGGGATGGCAGTTCATGCGGCTGGTGGCGCCGCCGGTCGAGGCCCGCACATGGGCGAGGAACAGGCCGGATTTGATCTGCCGGCACAGGCTCTTCAGATTGGGATCGGACCAGGCCGGCAGGATGTCGCGGTAGAGGCCGGGCTCCGGCCGGTCGCCATACCAGGCGAGGCCGAAACCGTCGCCATTGGTCGGCGACTTGGCTTCCTGGGCGCAATGGCTCTGGGCAATCAGCGAGTGGCAGGGCGCCGTGAGAATGTCTTCAAGAAAGACCGCTTCACCGAGATAGGCCGCCCACCGGCACATCGCTTCTGTCGTCCTCTAGGCGCGATCCATGAGAGCCGCCGGCTCCTTGGTCGCGTGTGTGCCTCTGTTGTGCGTCCGGTCGTAAAGCTCGCGGACGATTCGGCTGGCGGTAGTCTCGAAGAGAAATGGCAAGAAAGCGTGAACGAGGGCGGCGCCGGCCGCCAGCAGCAGGCGCGAGGAGAACCAGGCGGCAAAGGCCATATGGCCGAAATAGGTTTCGCCGACCTTGGCGGGATGGGAAGTGAAGATCCTTGCAACCGACATTGAGGTCCCCTTCAGCGCTTGCGTTCAGATATGAGTATCCTGACACGCTTCGCCGGTTCATCGGTCTCAAAATGTCCTTGTATTTTGTCACTCTGTGGGACAAACATCCCAACATGATGCTGGATGTCGATGAAATAGACCGAAAACTGCTTACCGAATTGCAACGCGACGGCACGCTGTCGGTCGACCAGCTGTCGGAACGGGTGGCGTTGTCGCGCAATGCCTGTTGGCGGCGCGTCAAGCGGCTGGAGGAGGATGGCGTCATCACCGGCCGCGTGGCGCTGGTCGATGCCGACAAGCTCGGGCTTGGCCTTTCGGTGTTCATCCTGGTCCGTACGTCCAACCATGATCCCGACTGGTTGCAAAAGTTTCGGGCGGCGGTGACCAGCCTTCCCGAGATCACCGGCGTCTATCGCATGTCCGGCGACCTCGACTATGTCTTGCGTGCCCGCGTTGCCGACGTGAAGGCTTACGACCGGCTCTACCAGCGGCTGATCGCCAAGGTGGCGCTGTCCGATGTGTCCGCCTCCTTCGTCATGGAGGAGATCAAGGAGACGACGGTTGTTCCAATGGAAGTGCGCTAAAGCGTGCTCAGGCCATAGTGATGCCTGAAAGAAAGCCGTTGATAGCGGCGCGGGCGAATTGACCGAATCGGCAATCGCGCCGATAGGATCGATTTTATGCGCGCAGCCCTCCAAAACTCCTCCGTCATCGGTCCGACCGTCGGCTTCGTCAGATTGCCGCATGCTGAAGGACTTCCCCTCCCCGCCTACGAAAGCGCCGGCGCGGCCGGCATGGATCTTCGCGCGGCGGTACCCGACGACCGGCCGCTGCTGATCCTGCCTGGGAAACGCGCTTTGGTGCCGACCGGGCTGATCCTCGAGATCCCCGACGGCATGGAAGGCCAGGTGCGGCCGCGCTCCGGTCTCGCTTTCAAGCACGGCCTCACCGTCCTCAATTCACCCGGCACGGTCGACAGCGACTATCGCGGCGAGGTGAAGGTGCTTTTGATCAATCTCGGCGACGAGGATTTTGCCGTGACGCGCGGCATGCGCATCGCCCAGATCGTTTTCGCCGCGGTGACGCAGGTGGCCGTCGAAGAGCGTTCGCTGGCCGGCGGCACGGCGCGTGGTTCGGGCGGGTTCGGATCGACCGGCACCGTCTGATGCAAATACCAAAGCTGGTCATCTTCGACTGCGACGGCATTCTCGTCGACACCGAGAATCTCGCCAATCGACGCCTCGCCGAATGGTTGACGGCCGCCGGCTATCCGACGAGCTTCGAATATTGCCGCAGGAATTTCTCCGGCCGCAGCATGGCCTCGGTGCAGAAGGAGATCGAAGAGCGGACCGAGGTTCGTCTCGGCGCCGAGTTCGTCGATCGCTGGAATGCCGGCCTGCCGGACCTGTTCTCCCATGGCGTCGAAGCGATCCCCTACGTGCGGGAGTTCATCGAGGCGGTCCGCGCGGCCGGCATCCCCTATTGCGTCGCCACCTCGGCCCGGATTTCGAAGATGCACATCACGCTCGGCCAGACCGGGCTGTTGCCGCTGTTCGAACATGCGATGTTTTCCTCGACCATGGTCGGGCGCGGCAAGCCGTTCCCCGACCTGTTCCTGCATGCGGCCAAGACCTTGGGCTTCGCGCCGGCCGACTGCATCGTCATCGAGGACAGCGTCGCCGGCACGCAGGCCGGCATCGCCGCCGGCATGCGGGTGTTTTCCTATCATGGCGATCCTTATTCCGACCGTGACGGCCTGATCGAGGCGGGCGGCATCCTGTTCGACGACATGCGCGAACTGGCCGGGCTTGTGCCGATCCACTGATCCGGGTCCAGCACGGCTGCGCGATGCTGGAACCCGTGCTAGCGTGAGTGGCCTGATCTTGGGGGGCGCTCATGCCAACGAACTTTTTCCGCTTGATCCTCGCCGTGATGATGCTGCCGTTCCTGTGGACCGTGGCCGGCGCTCAAGCCGTCAGCTTCCCGGATCTCGGCAGCTCGCTGCCCGGCCGCAGCGATGTTACCTATCTCGACCTGGCCAGAATGGTCATTCCGAGCCTCGCCGCGGACGGAGACGGTTTCTACAAGGGCGGATTGCCGATCGAGATGCGCCACATCGAGGGACCGGATAGCGGCGGTTCGCCGCCCGAGACATCCAGCTTCCCCAACGCCGCCGTGCTTCCCGTCAAGGCCGGCGGCAAGGACCGGCTGGCCATGCTGTTCGACCTTGGCGATTCTCCCGACAGCGCAGAGGGCTATGCGGTGCTTGCACTCTACGACGTCACGGCCACGCCGAAACTGCTCGATGCGGCCAATGTCGCGGTCGACCGCAGCACCTATTTTCGCGAGCCGAACAAGCTTTCGATCGGCGCCGGCGACGACATGCTCATCACCATGAGCACGCATTTCAATTCGAGCCAGGGCTATGTGATCACCCCGCTGATCATGGTCCGCGACGACAAATTCGAGCTGATCGACATGATCTACACGTTCGACGAAAGGCTCTGCGCCTACAGCCGCAAGCAGGATGTGGCCTTCCAGACCATCGCCGACGGCCAGCCCTATGCCGCCGTCAAGGCGACGGTCACCGACAGCACCGTGCCAAGCGATGAAAGCTGCGATGACGCGCCGCCCCAAGCGTCGTCGCACGACATTTCCGTCACCTATCATTGGGACAAGAAGACATCGCGCTACGTCAAGGATTCCGACGCATTCGAGAAATTGGCAGCAGAGAACGAGAAACGCTTCTGAACCAAGCGCATTTATTTGCCCGGCCGAAGACGGCGCGATAGCATCCGCCCCGACACTTCTGATGGGGAGCATTCATGGACAAGGGCAAGATCTTTCGCGACCTGCATGCCTCGACCTTCGTCATGCCCAATCCCTGGGATCCGGGCACGACCAAGCTGCTCGGATCCTTCGGCTTCAAGGCGCTGGCGACGACCAGCGCCGGCTTTGCCTTTTCGCGCGGCCTGCCGGACGGCGCGGTGACCTTCGAGCAGATGATCCATCACTGCCGCGAGGTGACGGCGGCGACCGACCTGCCGGTCTCGGCCGATCTCGAGAAAGGCAAGGGCGACAGCGCCGAGCGGGCCGCCGAAACCATCTTCGCGGCGGAAGCGGCCGGCCTTGCCGGCTGCTCGATCGAGGACCACACCGGCGATCCCGACAGGCCGATCTATGATTTCTCCCACGCGGTCGAGCGCGTCGCGGCGGCGGTGGAGGCGGCTCGGGCCTTGAAACGCGATTTCGTCTTCACCGCGCGGGCCGAGAATTTTCTGTGGGGCAAGCCCGATCTCGACGACACCATCAAGCGGCTGCAGGCCTTCGAGAAGGCCGGCGCCGACGTGCTCTATGCGCCTGGGATCGGCGATGTCGAGATGGTGAAAACGTTGTGTTCGGCGGTCAGCAAGCCGGTCAACGTCATGGCGAAACCTGGCTTCACCATCGCCGATCTCTCAAAGGCTGGCGTGAAGCGCATTTCGCTCGGGCCCTGGCTGACCAATTTCGCCTATGGCATGCTGGAGACGGCGACGCGCGAAATCCAGCAGGACGGCACGTTCGGCTTCACCCGCGCCGCCATGCCGTTCGGCAAATTGCAGGCGCTGTTCGGCAAATCCGCCGATTAAACGGCGGCCGTCATATGGCGACCGCGGTCAGCGGCGGTTTCCCGCGCCGAGACCGCCTTGTGCAGATGCACCATCATGGCGGCGGCGAAGAGCGGCGTCAGCAAATTGAGCAGCGGCACGGCAAGGAAGGCCGCTATGACCAGCCCGGCGAGAAACACCGTGCCGGCATACTGCCGGCGCAAGGCCCTGGCTTCGTCCTCAGGGCGAAAGCGCATCGCGGCGAATTCGAAGAATTCGCGGCCGAGCAGATAGCCGTTGACGATGAAGAAGGCGGCGATGTTGATACCGGGCACCAGCAGGAGCATGAGCGCCACGATGTTGCCGAGGATGACGACGCCAAGGAATTTTATCGCCAGCACCAGCGAGCGCAATGCCGGCATGGCGCGCCCGACGGGGTCGCGGGGATAGTCGGTGCGCTCGACCACTTCGGCGACATCGTCGAGGAACAGGCCGGCGATCACCGCCGTGACCGGGGCGACGAGCAAGGCCATGCCGAAGGCAAGGGCGATGGCCGCGATGATGCCGCCAAGCCAGCCGGCCCAGGACGGCATGCCCGGCAGCAATGTCTGGAGCCATGGCAAAGCCAGCCACTCGACAAGACTGGTCAGGCCAAACCACAAGGCGACCAGCGCCAGCACGGTCAGGCCGAGCGTCTTGATGAACACGGCACGAAACGGCGGCGAGAGCAGCTCGAGGACCGCGATGCGGGCAGCGTCGAAAATCACCGTGCTTCAACCCCCGGGTCAGCGGACACCGCCGACAGGCGGGACGCTCCCGAGATAGGCAGCGCTGGCCGCGAGCACAAGCATATCGCTATCGGGCAAAGGCCGACTTTCTAACCGGGATGGTCATGGCCGCGACGCCGGACACGACAAAAGCCATGCCCAGCCATGCCGTCGGCCCCAGACTTTCGCCGAGGAAGACGGCGCCGATGCCGACGCCGATCGGCACGCGCAGATAGGCCTGTGACGTGGTGCCGACCGAACCCAGCGTGTGGATGAGGCGGAAATAGATGACGAAGGCAAGCGCGGTCGAAAACACCGACAGGCCGAGCAGAGCCAGGATCGACGCCGTCGATGGCGAGAGCGTCCAGGGCTGGTCGACCACCAGGCTGAGCGGCACCAGCATGACCGCGCCGCACAGCATCGAGCCTGCCGCCGGCAGCATCGGATCGAGGCCCTTGAAGCCACGGCCGAAAATGGCGGCGCCGGCATAGCAGATCGTTGCCGCGACGATGGCGACCTGCGCCCACAGCTCGTGGCCGATGCCACCCAACGCCTCGGTGCCGACGATGAGGCATATTCCGGCTATGCCGGCGCCGACACCGATCAACTTGCGCACCGTGACCGGCTCATGGCGGGTGATCAGAGCGGTGAGCAGGAAGGTGAAGATCGGCGAGGTGGCGTTGAGAATGGTGGCGAGGCCGGCATCGACCGAGCGCTCGGCCGCGGCGATCAGCGTGAACGGTATGACGCTGTTGAGGCAGGCCTGGAAGGCGAAGCGGCGCCAGGTGGCTGTGTCGCGTGGCATGGCAAGTCCGCGCCGGCGGATGATGGCCAACAGGATGCCACCGGCGATCAAGGTGCGCGCGGCGATGAAGGTGACGGGCGGGATGGTCTCGACGCCGATCTTGATGAAGGTGTAGGAGGCGCCCCACAGCACAGCCAGCACGCCGAGCAAGGCTAGGTCGATTGTCGTATCGTTCTTTGCAGACATGGGGACTGGCTTGCCTTTGATGGGTAATCGGCAGAGCCAGCTTGTAAGCGACGGCCAGACGAAATGCTTCGTCCACGGTCGAATTGTCGTAGCGCCTGGCGTGCCGCGCTCCAGGGTTCGTTGCAATGCAAGTCAGGCCGGCAGCACCTCAATAGCAACACACCCTAGGCAAAGCCGCCGCGAATCGCTAAACCCGCGCCCGGCCAGCGTGGCAAGAAGCCGGCTCGGGTTTTTGGCGGAGACATTGATGCCGGATTATGACGTGCTTTGCATCGGCAATGCCATTGTCGACATCATCGCCCAGTGCGAGGAGGCATTCCTCGAAACCAACGGCATCATCAAGGGCGCGATGAACCTCATCGACACCCACCGCGCCGAACTGCTGTACAGCCGGATGGGTCCGGCGATCGAAGCCTCCGGCGGCAGCGCCGGCAACACGGCGGCCGGTGTTGCCTCCTTCGGCGGACGCGCCGCCTTCTTTGGCAAGGTCTCCAACGATGCGCTGGGCGGAATCTACGCGCACGACATCCGCGCGCAGGGCGTCGCCTTCGACACCAAGCCGCTCCAGGGCGAGCCGCCGACGGCACGCTCGATGATCTTCGTCACACCCGACGGCGAACGCTCGATGAACACCTATCTCGGCGCCTGCGTCGAGCTTGGGCCTGAGGATGTCGAGGCCGACAAGGCCTCTGCGGCCAAGGTCACCTATTTCGAAGGCTATCTGTGGGACCCGCCGCGCGCCAAGGAGGCGATCCGGCAGACGGCCCGGCTGGCGCACGCCGCAGGCCGCGAAGTCTCCATGACGCTGTCGGATTCGTTCTGCGTCGACCGCTACCGCGACGAATTCCTCGAGCTGATGCGGTCGGGCACGGTCGACATCGTCTTTGCCAACAGTCACGAGATCAAGTCGCTCTACCAGACATCGTCCTTCGACGAGGCGCTGGCCAAGATCCGCAAGGACTGCGGAATAGCCGCCGTCACGCGGTCGGAAAAAGGCTCGGTCATCGTGCGCGGCGACGAGACCGTGGTGATCCAGGCGACGGCGATCCGGGAACTGGTCGACACGACGGGCGCCGGCGACCTCTATGCCGCCGGTTTCCTGCACGGCTATACGCAAGGCCGCGACCTCAAGACCTGCGGCGACCTTGGCTCACTGGCGGCCGGTCTTGTGATCCAGCAGATCGGCCCAAGGCCGAGGCAGAACCTGCGCCGCGAGGCGGAACTGGCTGGGTTGCTGTAGCAGCCGCTTCTCACCGTCGCGCAGTTGTCACATACCGCTCCTAGACGAAATCGAGAGCGTCCCGTGACTGACATTTCGGGGCGCCCGCAGTCAGATGGGATGTTGAAAAGATGCAAGACAGCAAGCTGTCGGGCGGCGTGACCCGTCGCCGCCATGATTTCCGTTTTCCGCAGTAGAAATTCAGCAATCGGCCGCGGCTGAGGGAGGAGCGCGCGGCCGGAAGACATGTGCATGAGCAGATTTCAGACAACCGGTCTTGGACAGGACGACTTCGCGGAGATGGTCGCGGAGGACGTCGAACGCGCGCTTGCCCATTATGACGAGGCCATAAACCAGTCCACCGTGGTCTCGGTCGGCAAGATCGCCGGCAGCATAGCATCCGCCGTCACCTTGCTGTCGCCGAAGCACCAGCGCGCCATCGACGCCATCCATGCCGACCTTCCCGGCCTTGCCTCGAAATTCGTGCGCGCTCTGGCGGCGGAAGCCGCGCGCCGCAGCGAGGCCGGCTCCACCGATATGCCGACGGCTTTGCCGGCCGATGAAACGCTTGCCGCGCCGCCACGGTCCGACGACCTGGAATCGATGCTGATCGAGGACTGGGCCGGCCGTGTCGCCGGCTCGACCTATCTGGAAGAGAATCTGCGCATCGCCCGCTCGACCCTGCACCGCTGGCAAAGGCGCGGCGATGTCATCGCCTTGCGCAAGGGCAGCCGCAAGCACGTTTTTCCGCTGGCGCAATTCGTCGACGGCAGGCCGGTCGCGGGCATAAGCGACGTGCAGTCGCTGATCGGCAATGCGAGGCTCGCCTGGCTGTGGCTGACGCGCCCGGCAGCACAACTCGACGGCCGCATTCCGATCGACCTGCTGCGGCAGGACCAGATCGAGGACGTCGTCGAAGCGGCACGGGCGTTCGCGCCGGGCTGAAGCCGGCGCGGTCATCCCTTGGATTTTGGAGTCGGCACAGTTCTTGGCGATAACTAGGCCGTCTTGCGAAGGCGAGGCCTGGACGACGGCTGTTGCGGCGCCATTTCGCTGGCGGTGACCAGCCGATTTCGGCCGCTCTTCTTGCCGATGTACATCAGCCGGTCGGCGAGCGCGATCAGCGCTTCGGAGTCGCCAGCTTCCGCCGGATACATGGCCACGCCGACGGTGCAGCCGACCTGGATGGCGCCATTGGGCGTGGGAACCTTGATCCGCAACCTTTCCAGGATGCGTTCGGCGACGCGCACGGCCTTCTGCCGTGCCAGCTCGGTGTCGGCCGAGAACAGGAAGGCGAACTCGTCGCCGCCGAGCCGGGCGACGAAATCGGCGCTGCGCAGGATCGAGCGAAGCTGGCTCGACACGCGCTGCAGCAGCGCATCGCCGGCCTCGTGGCCAAGCGTGTCATTGACTTCCTTGAACCGGTCGAGATCGATGAACAGCAACCCGGCCGCCTCGCCGGTGGCGCCGCAGCGGGTGACGACCGATCTGAGCTCGTTGTGGAAGGCACGCCGGTTGGGCAGGTCGGTCAAGGCATCGTGGTTGGCCGAATGGTCGCTCTGCTGCTTCGCCACCTCGATCTCGCGCTTTTGCGCCGAGAGTTCCTCGTTGGCGATCTTCAGATCCAGGACCAACTGGGCGTTCAGGTCCTCGACGACCTTGCGGTCGCTGATGTCGACGACGAAGCCCTCCAGAAATTCGAGTTCGCCGGCTTTGTCCCAGACACCGCCGCCGATCTCGCGGACCCAGAGCGGTTCGCCGGCCCTCGGCACAATGCGATAGTCGACGTTCCAATTGCGGCGCGCCTCGAGCGCGGCGTCGACGGCGGCATAGACCGACGGGAGGTCATCCGGGTGGATGGCTGAGACGTAGTCGCGCACCGCATTGTGGATGAAATCGCTCGGCCGATAACCGCTGACGGTGAAGATGCCGTCGCTGATATAGAGCATGGTGTAGGACGCGTCGTTGCGGCAGCGATAGAGATAACCGTCCATACGGCCGGTGATGCTGAGCAAGGCGTCCAGCCGCTCGTCGTGGTAGACCACTGGGCCGACCGTGGATACGGAAACTCCGTCATGCTTCATGGCCGCACCCCCATTTAGCGGTCTGAGCGCGCCGTGGATGCCGTTACGGCATGTCGGCAAGAGCTTCCCTATATCAGCTGAATCTTATCAATCTGTTATGGGGAGCCGGCGGCGTTTCGAGCCGCCGGGTTCGAAGAGCCAGATCGTTAGCTTCCGCCTTCCACGCGGACCGCCCCTCAAGTCCCCGCCGTATAGGCCGCGATCGCGGCCATGTTGACGATGTCCGAATCCTTGGCATTCAGCGAGACGATCTGCACCGGTTTGTTCAGGCCGACCAGTAGCGGGCCGATCACTGTCGAGCCGCCGAGTTCCTGCAACATCTTGGTGGAGATCGAGGCCGAGTGGAAGGCCGGCATGATTAGCACATTGGCCGGGCCGGTGAGGCGGATGAACGGGTATTGCGCCATCGCCCGGGCATTCAGCGCGACATCGGCGGCCATTTCGCCGTCATATTCGAAATCGACGCGGCGCTTGTCGAGGATGCGCACTGCCTCCTGGACACGCTCGGACCGCTCTCCTTGCGGGTGGCCGAAGGTGGAATAGGCGAGCATGGCGAGCCTCGGCTCATAGCCCATGCGGCGGGCGAAGCCTGCCGCCTCCTCGGCGATGTCGGCGATCTGCTCGGCATTGGGCATGTCGTGCACGGCGGTGTCGGCAACGAGGACGGTTTTACCTCGCGCCAGCACGATCGAGACGCCGATGACGCGGTGGCCGGGCTTGGCGTCGATGACGCGGCGGATGTCGTCGAGCGCGGTGGAATAGTTACGGGTGACGCCGGTGACGATGCCGTCGGCGTCGCCCAGCGCCACCATACAGGCGGCGAAATGGTTGCGGTCGTTGTTGATCAGCCGCTGGCAATCGCGGAACAGGAAACCTTTGCGCTGCATGCGCTCGTAGAGATAGTCGGTGTAGATGCCGTTGCGGCGCGACAGCCTTGCATTGATGATCTCGATGCCTTGCTTGTTGAGGTCGATGCCGGCGTGCTTGGCGTTTTCCTTGATGACATCGTCGCGGCCAAGCAGGATGGCGGTGCCGAGGCGCTGGTTCACATAGGAGACGGCGGCGCGCATCACCTGCTCCTCCTCGCCCTCGGCGAAGACGATGCGCTTGGGCTGGCGGCGCACGCGGTCGTAGATGCGCTGCAGGGTAGAGGCGATCGGGTCGCGGCGAGCCGACAGTTCCTGCGCATAGCGGTCGAGATCGAGGATCGGCTTGCGGGCGACGCCCGACTCCATCGCCGCCTTGGCCACCGCTAGCGGAATGGCCGAGATCAGCCGCGGGTCGAACGGCACCGGAATGATGTAGTTGGGGCCGAATCTCGGCCGGTTGCCCTGATAGGCGGCGGCGACGTCGTCGGGCACGTCCTGGCGCGCCAGCTCGGCGAGCGCGCGGGCCGCGGCGATCTTCATGTCGTCATTGATGGTGGTGGCCCGCACATCCAGCGCGCCGCGGAAGATGTAGGGGAAGCCGAGCACGTTGTTGACCTGGTTCGGATAGTCCGAACGGCCCGTCGCCATGATGGCGTCGGTGCGGATCTCGGCCACTTCCTCCGGGGTGATTTCCGGGTCGGGGTTGGCCATGGCGAAGATGATCGGGTTCTTGCCCATCGACTGCACCATGGCGGTGGTCAGCGCCCCCTTGGCCGAGAGGCCGAGGAAGACGTCGGCGCCGTCGAGCGCCTCGGCAAGGCTGCGTGCCTCGGTCTTGACCGCATGCGCCGATTTCCACTGGTTCATGCCTTCGGTGCGGCCCTGGAAGACCACGCCCTTGGTGTCGCACAGGATGATGTTTTCGGGCGCGAAGCCCATCGCTTTCATCAGCTCGATACAGGCGATGCCGGCGGCACCCGCACCGTTGCAGACCATCTTCGTGGTCTTCATGTCGCGGCCGGTGATCTCCAGCGCGTTGATCAGCCCGGCGGACGAGATGATGGCGGTGCCGTGCTGGTCGTCGTGGAAGACCGGGATGTCCATCAGTTCGCGCAGGCGCTGCTCGATGATGAAGCATTCCGGCGCCTTGATGTCTTCCAGGTTGATGCCGCCGAAGGAGGGTCCGAGGAAGCGCACGCAGTTGATGAACTCGTCGGCATCCTCGGTGTCGACCTCGAGATCGATGGAATCGACATCGGCGAAGCGCTTGAACAGCACCGCCTTGCCTTCCATCACCGGCTTGGAGGCCAGCGCGCCGAGATTGCCGAGGCCAAGGATGGCGGTGCCGTTGGAGATGACGGCCACCATGTTGCCGCGCGTCGTGTAGTCGAAGGCGCGGCTGGGGTCCTCGGCGATGGCGCGTACCGGCACGGCGACGCCCGGCGAATAGGCGAGGCTCAGATCGCGCTGCGTCGTCATCGGCTTGGTGGCGACGATCTCCAGCTTGCCGGGCCGGCCCATCGCGTGAAATTCGAGCGCTTCCTGCGCGCTGACGGACGGACCGTTGTTCTCGGTTTTCCTGGCCATGATGCTTTTCGATTTCCTCGCCGGTGCAGCACCTCCTTGAAGCGGGTGCTTTGTTTCGGTCCGAATTAAGACCACGCGCCGCCGCGTGTAAACCGCCAGCGCGCGGGAATCGCAGGCCGACGGGCAATTGCTTGCAAACCATCGCCTCGGTCTTCCCCTGCTTTTCGAAGCCCCGGCATTAAACCCGGCCACCACATCTGCTAGCGTGCCGCGCCATGAACATGCACATAGCCAATGAGCCCGACGCCCCCGAGGTGATGACGCCGCCCCAGCCCGGCACGGCCGCCGTCACGCCGATGATGGAGCAGTTCATCGAGATCAAGGCGGCGAACCCGGATTCGCTCTTGTTCTACCGCATGGGCGATTTCTACGAGCTGTTCTTCGACGACGCCGAAAAGGCGAGCCGGGCGCTGGGCATCGTCCTGACCAAGCGCGGCAAGCACCAGGGCCACGATATCCCGATGTGCGGCGTGCCGGTGCATGCGGCCGACGACTATCTGCAGAAGCTGATCGGCCAGGGATTCCGCGTCGCCGTCTGCGAGCAGATCGAAGATCCGGCCGAAGCGAAGAAGCGCGGCTCCAAATCGGTGGTGCGCCGCGACGTGGTGCGGCTGGTGACGCCGGGCACCATCACCGAGGACAAATTGCTGGCGCCGTCGGAATCGAGCTTCCTGATGGCGCTGGGGCGGGTGAAGGGCGGCAGCGACCATGCCTTCGCAATTGCCTGGATCGACATCTCGACCGGCGCCTTCCGCGTTGCCGAGACCACCGCCGACCGGCTGCTGGCCGACATCTTCCGCGTCGATCCGCGCGAGCTGATCGTCGCCGAGCCGGTGTTCCATGATCCCGAGCTGAGGCCGGTGTTCGCCGTGCTCGGCCGCGTCGCCAACCCGCAGCCGCCATCGCTGTTTGATTCGGCCTCGGCCACCGGGCGCATCGCCCGCTTCTTCGAGGTGGCGACGCCGGACAGCTTTGGTACGTTTTCGCGCGCCGAACTGTCGGCGATCTCCGGCGCCATCGCCTATGTCGAGAAGACGCAGAAAGCCGAGCGCCCGCCTTTGTCGCGGCCCGAGCGCGAGGAGCAGGGCTCGACCCTGTTCATCGATCCGGCGACGCGCGGCAATCTCGAGCTCTTACGCACGCTGTCGGGCAGTCGCGAGGGCTCGCTGTTCAAGGCGATCGACCGCACGGTGACCGGCGGCGGCGCAAGGCTGCTCGCCGACCGGCTGATGGCGCCGCTGACCGACCCGGCGGCGATCGGCGCGCGCCTGGATTCGGTGTCGTTCTTCCGCTCCGAAACCCGGCTTTGCCAGGCGGTGCGGACGAGCCTGAAAAGCGTCGCCGACATGCCGCGCGCGCTGTCGCGGCTGGCGCTCAACCGCGGCGGCCCGCGCGACCTCGGCGCGCTACGCGCCGGTTTCGAGGCGGCCGGCGCCATCGTCGAAATCTTCGCCGCGACCGCCCTGCCCCAGGAACTGGCGGAGGCGATGGCCGCCATCCAGGCGCTGCCGCAGGCGCTTGCCCAGCATCTGACCCAGGCGCTCGGCGAGGAATTGCCGCTGCTCAAGCGCGACGGCGGCTTCCTGCGCGGCGGCTATCACCCGGAACTCGACGAGATGCGGGCGCTGCGCGACGAATCGCGAAAAGTGATCGCCGGGCTGGAGCGCTCGCTGATCGAGGAGACCGGCATCCGTTCGCTGAAAATCCGGCACAACAACGTGCTGGGTTACTACATCGAGGTGACCGCCAATCACCACACGGTCATGACCGGCAGCGATGGCGCCAAGGCGCGCTTCATCCACCGCCAGACCATGGCCAATGCCATGCGCTTCACCACGACGGAGCTTGCCGAACTCGAGACCAAGATCGCCAACGCCGCAGACCGGGCGCTCAGCATCGAGCTGGCAGCGTTCGATGCGCTGACGGCGCAAGCCGTCGGCGAGGCGGAAAAGATCCGTGCCGGCGCCGATGCGCTGGCAGCGATCGATGTCTCGGCGGCACTTGCGTTGCTTTCGGAAAGCGAAGCCTGGTGCCGGCCGGTGGTGGATTCGAGCCTTGCCTTCGAGATATCAGGTGGCCGTCATCCGGTGGTCGAGCAGGCCTTGCGCCGTTCGGGCGAGGGACCGTTCGTCGCCAATGATTGCGACCTGTCGCCGGAAGGGAACGGCAAGAACGGCGCGATCTGGCTGCTAACCGGCCCCAACATGGGCGGTAAATCGACGTTTCTGCGGCAAAACGCGCTGATCGCCATCTTGGCCCAAACCGGCTCCTTCGTGCCGGCGGCATCGGCCCATATCGGCGTCGTCGACCGGCTGTTCTCGCGCGTCGGCGCTTCGGACGATCTGGCGCGCGGCCGCTCGACCTTCATGGTCGAGATGGTCGAGACGGCGGCGATCCTCAACCAGGCCGGCGAACGGGCGCTGGTGATCCTCGACGAGATCGGCCGCGGCACCGCCACCTTCGACGGCTTGTCGATCGCATGGGCGGCAGTGGAATATCTGCATGAGAAGAACCGCTGCCGGGCGATCTTCGCCACCCATTTCCACGAAATGACCTCGCTGGCCGGCAAACTGGCGCGGCTCCACAACGTCACCATGCGGGTCAAGGAATGGGAAGGCGACGTCGTCTTCCTGCACGAGGTCGGCAAGGGTGCCGCCGACCGCTCCTACGGCGTGCAGGTGGCGCGGCTCGCAGGCCTGCCGGAGGCGGTGGTCGACCGCGCCAAGCAGGTGCTCCACCAGCTGGAGGAAGGCGAGGTTTCCGGCAAGACCAACCGGCTGGTCGACGACCTGCCGCTGTTTTCCGTGGCGGTGAAGCGGGAAGCGCCGAAGCCGGTGAAGAGCGACGCGCTCGGCGCTGCCCTCGGCGACATCAATCCAGACGAGATGACGCCGAGGGAAGCGCTGGAAGCGCTTTACCGGCTGAAGGGACTGGCGGGGAAGTAGTCAGATCATCTCCAGGCCGCGCCTGCGTGTTGGCGGCGGAAAGGCGCGGTCGAGGTCGGCGAGATCCTCGCCCGTAAGCTCGATGTGGAGCGCCGCGAAATTCTGGCGGACGTGCTCCTGGCTGCTGGCCTTCGGAATGGCGATGACGCCGTCCTGATGCATTACCCAGGCCAAGGCGATTTGTGCCGCGGTCGCATTGTGGCGGTCGGCGACGGCATCGAGCCTGGCATTGCGCGCCAGCGCGCCCTGCTCGACCGGCGAATAGGCCATCAGGGGAATGCCGCGCCTGCGGCTCCAGGGCGCCAGATCGAATTCGGGGCCGCGCCGGACCAGATTGTAAAGCACCTGGTTGGTCTGGACGTTGCCGCCATCGGGCAAGCCGGCCAAGTCCTCCATGTCCTCGGTGTCGAAATTGCTGACGCCCCAATGGCGGATCTTGCCGGCCTTCTTCAAGGCCTCGAAGGCCTCGACCGTCTCGGCCAAAGGCACACTGCCCGGCCAATGCAGGAGGTAGAGATCGATGCGGTCGGTGCGCAGGCGCTTGAGGCTGTTCTCGCAGGCGCGCTGCACGCCCGCGCGCGATGCGTTCGACGGCAGAACCTTCGAGACCACGAAGACCTCGGCGCGGCGCCCGGCAATGGCTTGCGCCACCACTTCCTCGGCGCCGCCGCTGGCATACATTTCGGCGGTGTCGATCAGCGTGAGGCCAAGGTCGAGGCCGAGTTTGAGAGCGTTGACCTCATCGGCACGGCGGCGCGAATCCTCACCCATCTTCCACGTGCCCTGGCCGAGCACCTGAACCGCTTCGCCAGAGGGCAGCGTGGTGGTTCTGATGGTCGATGGCATGGCAGGCTCCGTTCGAGGCCGAATCGCATCACAGGACGGGCGAGAAAATCCAGAGGCGTTGTCGCCCAAATCTAACCGTCGCGAAAGGCTCACTTGACCGGATGCGCGGCGAGCCAGTCCTGCATCTGCTTGATCTCGGCTTCCTGCGCGGCGATGACGCCTTCGGCGAGCTTGCGGATTTCCGGGTCCTTGCCGTTGGCAAGCTCGACCTTGGCCATGTCGATGGCGCCCTGATGGTGCGGGATCATGCCGCGGACGAAATCGACATCGGCATTGCCGGTGTATTGCGACGCCATCATGTCGGCATGCATCTTGTCCATCGCCGCCTTGTAGCCTTCGGTCGAAGGGCCGGTGGTGCCCATCGACATCCCAGCCATGTCGTGTTTCATCTCTTCGCTCTGCGCCGGAACGCTTTCGAGGAAGACGGCGATCAGCATTCCGGCCGCCATCAGCAAAAGCACGAGTTTCTTGGCCAAGGTCATTCATGGTCTCCTGTTGCTTTGGTTCGGTATCTGGGGGTTTCGTATTTGGGGGTTTGGATCAGAGTTTCAACGTCCGCAGCCGCAATGCGTTGGCAATGACCGAGACGGAGGACAGGCTCATCGCCGCCGCCGCCAGCATCGGCGACAAGAGCATGCCGGTGATCGGATAGAGCACGCCCGCGGCGACCGGCACGCCAAGCACATTGTAGAGGAAGGCGAAGAACAGGTTCTGGCGGATGTTGCCGATCGTCGCCTGGGCCAAGGTGCGGGCGCGGACGATGCCGTTGAGGTCGCCCTTGACCAAAGTGATGCCGGCGCTTTCGACCGCGACATCGGCGCCGGTGCCCATGGCAATGCCGACATCGGCGCTGGCCAAGGCCGGCGCATCGTTGACGCCGTCGCCGGCCATGGCGACACCGGCGCCCCTGCCGCGCAGTTCCTCGACCAGGGCTGCCTTCTGTTCCGGCAACAGGCCGGCGCGAACCTCGTCGATGCCGAGGCTTTTGGCGATTGCGTTGGCCGTGCGCTCATTGTCGCCGGTCGCCATGATGATCCTGAGGCCGCTGTCATGCAGCGCCTTGATCGCCTCGGGGGTGGTCGCCTTGATGGGATCGGCGACGGCGACGATGCCGGCCAGCCTGCCGCCGACAGCGACGAACATCGCCGTCTTGCCGTCGCCCTGCAGCGCTTCTGCGCTGGCCGCAAGGAAAGAGACATCGACGCCGAGATCGCCCATCATCGCGGCATTGCCGAGCGCCATGGCCTTGCCCGACACCGTGCCGGAAACACCCTTGCCGGTAACCGCCTCGAAATCGCCGGCGTCGGTGACGGCCGCTCCGCGCGCCGCGGCGCCCTCGACGATGGCCTCGGCCAGCGGATGTTCCGAGCCCTTCTCCAGGCTCGCGGCGTGCCCCAGCAAATCGTCTTCGGAAAAGCCGTCTGCCGCGATGACATCCGTCAGTTTCGGCCTGCCCTCGGTCAGCGTGCCGGTCTTGTCGACGATCAGCGTGTCGACGGAGGCGAAGCGTTCGAGCGCGGCGGCTTCCTTGATCAGCACGCCTGCATGCGCCCCGCGCCCGGTGGCGGTCATGATCGACATCGGCGTGGCGAGGCCAAGCGCACAGGGACAGGCGATGATCAGCACCGAGACCGCCGAGACGATGGCGAAGATCAGGCTGGGCTCGGGACCGAAGACGGCCCAGGCGATGAAGGCCACGACGGCGACAAGGACGACGGCCGGGACAAAGTAGAAGGAAACGCGGTCGGCCAATCCCTGGATCGGCGCGCGCGAGCGCTGTGCCTTGGCGACGAGTTCGACAATGCGCGCCAGCGTGGTCTCCGCGCCGATCCGTTCGGCGCGCATGATCAGCGAACCCTGCCTGTTGAGCGTGCCGCCGGTGAGAGCATCGCCCTCGGCCTTTTCGACCGGCAGCGGCTCGCCCGTGATCATCGATTCGTCGATGGAGGAGCGGCCTTCGAGCACCGTGCCGTCGACCGGCACCGCATCACCGGGCCGGATGCGCAGGCGATCGCCAGCCTTGACGCTGTCCAGCGGCACATCGGTCTCGGAACCGTCTTCGGCCATACGCCGCGCGGTCTTCGGCGCCAGATCGAGCAAGGCGCGGATTGCCGAGCCGGTCTTTTCGCGGGCACGCAGTTCCAGCACCTGGCCGAGGAAAACCAGCGCGACAATGACGGCGGCGGCCTCGAAATAGACCGGCACAGCCCCGCCATGGCCGCGGAACTGATGCGGGAAGATGTCGGGAAACAGGGTGGCGACGACGCTGTAGAGGTAGGCCGCGCCGACGCCCAGCGAAATCAGCGTCCACATGTTGGGGCTGCGGTTGAGGACAGACTCCCAGCCACGGTGGAAGAAGGGAAAAGCGGCCCAGAGCACCACCGGGCTTGCCAGGAGCAATTCTATCCAGACCTTTGTGCGATCATCGACCCAGCTTTCGAACGACACACCAATCATCGGCGCCATCGCGACGATCAGAAGCGGGACCGACAGGACCGCGCTGACCCAGAACCGCCTGGTGAAATCGACCAGTTCGGGATTTGGCCCCTCATCGCCCGATGGCACGCCCATCGGCTCAAGCGCCATGCCGCAGATCGGGCAGGAGCCGGGCTTGTCGCGGACGATTTGGGGATGCATCGGGCAGGTATACTGCGTGCCCTTGGGCGCGGGCGGCAGTGCCGGCCTGTCGCCGAGATAGGTCTGCGGTGCCGCCTCGAATTTCGCCTTGCAGCCGGCGGAACAGAAATAGAAGCCCTGGCCTTCATGGCGCGCGAAGTGCCTGGCTGTGCCACGTTCGACGCTCATACCACAGACGGGGTCGGTGGCCGTCAGGTATTGCTCCGGCTCGGCCTGGAATTTCGAACGGCAGCGCTCGCTGCAGAAATGATAGAGGCGGCCGCCATGCTCCGATGTCGGCTTGCCGGCGGCTGGATCCACGGTCATGCCGCAGACCGGATCGCGCAGAACGGCTGGCGCATCGGCACCGTTCGGCACGCAACAGCTGCCGTGCGGGCCATGTGCGTGGTGATCGCCGCGATGGTCATGGTCTGGGTGCGTCATTCCAAAATGCCTCTATGCCTCTGCCTGATTGCGGAGGTAGTGCTTCCAGTAACTGGAAGGTCAAGGGCTGTTCCGATTTTTTCGTTTCCAGCCCGGCATTGGCCGCTCGCCCGTTACCGGCGGCTGCATCATGTCGAGGCAAATGGCACGCGACGTCCTCGACGCTACCGCACCGGCCTGCGCGTAGCCGATGATCTCGTCTTCAATCCGGCGTTCCCGACATCGGGCGCAATCTCCCGGGAAATCAGGCTGGCCTTGAGAGCTTGGCTCTCTGTTGGCTCTCTCCTTGCGGCATGATATTCACGCCGGAAAAGATCAACAAATCGTAGCGTCCCCCGTGCTAGAAGGCTCCTGCGGTGCTTGGCGGTTCACGCCGGTTCCGTGGAAGCAAGGGTTTCGAAAAAATAGCTCGTGAAAATGAAGCGTCTGGTCATCAACCTCGATCGATCTCCCGAGCGGCTTGCTCACATGTCGAGGGAATTCGCCCGCATCCGCATTGGGTTCGAGCGGGTCGCGGGGATCGATGGCAAGGAACATCCCGACCTGATGCTGCAGCCGCAGCACGCAATACACGCCACCCGGCCGCTCTCCGGCAGTGAAATCGCCTGCCTGCACAGTCATCGAGCCTGCTGGACGATCATTGCACAGGACGGGGCCCCATACGGCGCCGTGTTCGAGGACGACATGGTCTTCTCCAGTAAGGCCGGGGCGTTGCTGGGCGATACGAGTTGGGTGCCGGCGGACGCCGATGTCGTGAAGCTCGAGACGTTCTTCTCCAGAACCGTGATCCAGAGGAGAAGGACCCCTGCCGGGCATGGTTTTTCCATGTTCCGTCTCCGCAAGGGCCATCCGGGGGCGGGCGGCTATCTGCTCTCGCGGCGAACGGCACGCGATTTTCTGCAGGCAACGGCGCAGGCCAACATTGCTGTCGATGATCTCATCTTCAACCCCATCATGTCGGCCGGCAAGACCATCTACCAACTTGTTCCGGCGCTCTGCGCACAGGATCAATTCGTCGACGGAAGGCTGGCGAGCCTGCTTGACCAGGAACGCGATGCCGCGCGGACCGCGAGCGGGCTTATGGCAAGGCAGAGGAAGCCGATGGCCGTGAGAATCAGCAGAGAGGCCGGGCGAACCGCACGGTGGATCGCCGATTTCTGCAGATTCCGGCAACGGATCGTCGTTCCCCTCGATCCGGTCGAGGCATCGGAATAAGTCGCTTGCCGGGCCATCAGCGGGCCCCATACCCAGCGCCGCGAAAACACGCTATAGACGCCGCCCAAATGGCAAGGCCGACTGATACCTATGGCGAAAATCTCCCTGAAGCTCGATGAACTGATCGACGGCGAAGCCTTGCGCCGCGAGATGACCGCGCTGACGACGGCCACGGCGGGTGATGGTTCGGGACCCGCCGCCCGCGCCGGCGTGCTGCAGCTTCTCAAGGCCCGGCTCGCCGAAGGCCGAAGGATTGCCGAGGCCATGCTGAAGCAGGATGGCGGCGGCAATGCCTGCGCCGAGCGATTGTCGCATTTGATGGATGATCTGATCCGGGCGCTTTACGATTTCGCGGCGACGCATGTGTACCGCGTGAAGAACCGTTCGTCGGCCGAACGCATGGCCGTCGTGGCGGTCGGCGGCTATGGCCGCGGCACACTGGCGCCGGGATCCGACATCGATCTGCTGTTCCTCTTGCCCTACAAGCAGACGCCGTGGGGCGAACAGACCGTCGAATACATGCTCTACATGCTGTGGGATCTCGGCTTGAAGGTCGGCCACGCCACCCGCAACATCGATGAGTGCCTGCGGCTGTCGCGCACCGACATCACCATCCGGACCTCGATCCTCGAGGCGCGGTTCCTGTGGGGCGAACGCAAGCTCTATGACGAGCTGATGGTGCGCTTCGACCACGAGGTGGTGCGCACGACCGGCCCCGAATATGTCCAGGCCAAACTTGCCGAACGTGACGATCGCCATGCCAAGGCCGGCGAAAGCCGCTATCTGGTCGAACCCAACGTCAAGGACGGCAAGGGCGGCCTGCGCGACCTGCAGACGCTGTTCTGGATCGGCAAGTATTTCTACCGCGTGCGCACCGGCGAGGAACTGGTCGAAAAGGGCGTCTTCACCGAGGCCGAGTACCGCGAGTTCCAGAAGGCCGAGGACTTCCTGTGGGCGGTGCGCTGCCACATGCATTTCCTCACCGGCAAGGCCGAGGAGCGGCTGCATTTCGACATCCAGCGCGAGATCGCCGAGCGGCTCGGCTACACCACCCATCCCGGCCTGTCGGCGGTCGAGCGCTTCATGAAGCACTATTTCCTCGTCGCCAAGGATGTCGGCGACCTGACCCGCATCTTCTGCGCGGCGCTCGAAGAGGAACAAGCCAAGCACGTTCCCGGCTTCAACCGCATCTTCCTCACCTTCCAGCGCCGCAAGCGCAAGCTTGCCGGCACTTCCGATTTCATTGTCGACAACCACCGCATCAACATCGCCGACGACCAGGTGTTCGAGCGCGATCCGGTCAACCTGCTCAGGCTGTTCTGGTTCGCCGACAAGCACGGGCTGGAATTCCATCCCGATGCGCTGAAACTGCTCACCCGCTCGCTCGGCCTGGTCAACAAATCGCTGCGGCGCGACGAAGAGGCCAACCGGCTGTTCCTCGACATATTGACCTCGGACCGCAATGCCGAACTCAATCTGCGGCGCATGAACGAGGCCGGGCTGCTGGGCAGGCTGATCCCCGATTTCGGCAAGATCGTCGCCATGATGCAGTTCTCAATGTACCACCACTACACGGTCGACGAGCACCTGATCCGCTGCATCGGCGTGCTGGCCGAGATCGAGCGCGGCGATGGCGAAAAGGTGCATCCGCTGTCGCATTCGCTGATGCCCGGCCTCAAGAAGAGCCGCGAGGCGCTTTATGTCGCCGTCTTGCTGCACGACATCGCCAAGGGCAGGCCGGAAGATCATTCCGAGGCCGGCGCCCGCATCGCACGGCGCATCTGCCCGCATATGGGGATGTCGGTGGCGGACACGGAAACCGTCGCCTGGCTGGTCGAGAACCACCTCGTCATGTCGATGACGGCGCAGACCCGCGACCTCAACGACCGCAAGACCATCGAGGATTTCGCCTCGATCGTGCAGTCGGTCGAGCGGCTGAAGCTGCTGTTGGTCCTCACCGTCTGCGACATCAGGGGTGTCGGGCCGGGTGTGTGGAACGGCTGGAAGGGCCAGTTGCTGCGCACGCTCTATTACGAGACAGAACTGCTGCTGACCGGCGGTTTTTCGGAAGTGTCGCGCGCCAAGCGCACGGCGGCGGCGCGCGAACGCCTGGCCGAGGCGCTCGCCGACTGGTCCGGCAAGGACCGCAAGCGCTATGTCGGGCTGCATTACGAGAACTACCTGCTGACCGTCGACCTGCCGGATCAGCTGCGCCACGCCGAATTCGTCCGCGAGGCCGACGCCGCCGGCAAGAAGCTCGCCACCATGGTCAAGACCCACCAGTTCGAGGCGGTGACCGAAATCACCGTGCTGGCGCAGGACCATCCCCGTCTCCTCTCGGTCATTGCCGGGGCATGCGTCGGCGCCGGCGGCAATATCGTCGACGCGCAGATCTTCACCACCGCCGACGGCCGCGCGCTCGACACCATCCTGATTTCGAGGGAATTCGACCGTGACGAGGACGAACGCCGGCGCGCCGAGCGTGTTGGCCGGCTGATCGAGGACGTGCTGTCGGGCAAGAGCTGGCTGCCGGAGATGATCGAGAAGCGCACCAAGCCAAAGCGCGGCGCCAAGGTGTTCAAGATCCCGCCACGCGCCGAAATCCGCAATACGCTCTCGAACCGGTTTTCGGTCATCGAGGTCGAGGGGCTCGACCGCCCGGGCCTGCTGTCGGAGATCACCGGCACGCTGTCCGACCTGTCGCTCGACATCGCATCGGCACACATCACCACTTTCGGCGAAAAGGTCATCGACACCTTCTATGTCACGGACCTCACCGGCCAGAAGATCGACAGCCCGACCCGCATCGCCACCATCCGCAACCGGCTGACGACAACGCTCGAAGGCATCTCGCCCGAACGCGGCGGCAAGGCCAAGGCGGCCGCCGAGTGACTGCCATCCCCACCTTGTCCCACGCTCCAGGGCTGTTCATTGTTTCATGGAAACGGCGAACCGCTCCAGCTTTTTGTTCCAACGCAATTCCCGAGGCAAAGCGCGACGCGCTTTTTCCGGGAAAACCGCTCTAAGGCAGTCTTCGAACGCATGAGCCTCGTCAAGAAATTCGCTACCGTCGCTTCCGGCACGCTGATGAGCCGCGCGCTCGGTTTCGGCCGCGAGATGCTGATGGCGGCGGCGCTCGGCACCGGACCGGTGGCCGACGCCTTCAACGCGGCGTTCCAATTCCCCAACACCTTTCGCCGGCTGTTCGCCGAAGGCGCCTTCAACGCAGCCTTCGTGCCGCTGTTTGCCAAGGAGATCGAGACGCACGGCACCGACGGCGCCAAACGTTTTTCCGAGGAAGTGTTCGGCGTCCTGTTCTCGGCACTGCTGGCGCTGACCATCGCCATGGAACTGGCGATGCCGCTGCTCGTGCGCTACCTGGTGGCGCCTGGCTTTGCCGACACGCCGGGCAAGTTCGAGACGACCGTCCTGCTGGCGACGATCATGTTCCCCTATCTCATCTGCATGTCGCTGGCGGCCATGATGGCCGGCATGCTGAATTCGCTGCGCCGCTATTTCGCGGCAGCGATCGCGCCCGCCTTCCTCAACATCATCCTGATCAGCGTGCTTGGCTATGCCTGGTACCGCGGGCTGGACGCGCATGCCGTAGGCTTCAGCCTGTCCTGGGGCGTGCTGGCTGCGGGGCTCGTGCAGCTCGCCATCGTGTGGGTGGCGGTGCGCAATGCCGGCATCTCGATCGGCTTCCGCCGGCCGAAGATGACGCCGAACGTCAAGCGCCTGCTGATCCTGGCCCTGCCGGCGGCGATCACCGGCGGCATCACCCAGATCAACCAGCTGATCGGCACGGCGATCGCGTCGGCGCAGGACAGTGCGGTGTCCTCGCTCGCCTATGCCGACCGCGTCTACCAGCTGCCGCTCGGTGTGGTCGGCGTGGCGGTGGCGATCGTGCTGTTGCCGGAACTGTCGCGGGCGCTGAAATCGGGCAATCTCATCGAGGCGGCCAATCTGCAGAACCGCTCCGTCGAATTCACCCTGTTCATGACGCTGCCGGCGGCGGCGGCGCTCTGGGTGATGTCGGAGCCGATCGTGCGGCTGGTCTATGAGCGCGGCGCGTTCGCCGCCAACCATTCGACGCCGACCGTGGCGGCGATCCTGGCGATCTTCGGCCTTGGCCTGCCGGCCTTCGTGCTGATCAAGGCCTTCACCCCGGGCTATTTCGCCCGCGAGGACACGCGCACGCCGATGATCTTCGCCGCCATCTCGGTGGCGGTGAACGTCGCCACCGCGCTGACGCTGTTTCCCAGGATGGGCGCACCCGGCATTGCGGTGGCCTCGGCCGTGGCCGGCTGGGTCAACGCGCTGATGCTGCTTGCGGTCTTGATCCGGCGCGGCCATTGGGGCCGCGACGTGCCGCTCCTGAAGCGCATTCCCCGACTGGTCCTGTCGGCGGCGGTGATGGCGGTGGCGCTGTATTTCGCCGAGCACTGGCTGGCCGCCAGGCTCGGTCCCGGCTCGCCGCTGGTCGTCAAGGCGACGACGCTGCTGGCGTTGGTGGCCGGCGGGGCGTTGCTCTACTTCGTCACCGCCTTTGCCACCGGCGGCGCTGATTTCGGCATGATCCGGAGAAATATCGGGCGTAAGGGATCGCCGCCTGTCGGCTGACGATCACCGGACTCTTGATACTGCCGCCGCGGATGCCGTGCGACCGCCTTGAACCCTGTGGATATGCGAGTGCTGAGGCGCCATCGCCTCTTCGTGTATTGCCTTTGGCGCCGACTGACAGCAGGACAAGCCTAGATTGCGTTGCCACTAACGTTGGAGGGCTCGATGGACAGGCTATCACTCGAAGATTTTGTTGATGATCAGCCTTGGGGAGACGACGTTCCGCTTCTGGAAGACATTTCCATTGAAAATCCGATAGCGGGCGTGCGGATGCAGCGGCTGGTTACAAGGGGCGACAAGCGTGGCGAGCTTACGGTCCTCATGTCGGCACTGCTGGAGCCCATAAGTCCGCCGCCACATGTCTATCTGGTATCGGCCGAGGCGGGATCGATCAGGGCGTGGGTCTATCACAAACGACAGTTCGACCGGCTCGCCTATACAAATGGCGACCTCAGGGTCGTACTCTACGATCTGCGCGAGGATAGCCCGACATACCAAAAACTGGAGGTCCTCGACGTCGGTGCGGCGAACAAGATCCTGCTGACGATTCCGCCCTGTGTCGTTCACGGGATTCAGAATCGGGGCAAGAGCATCGCGACATTCATCAACATGCCGACAACCGTCTACGATCCTAAACATCCGGACAAATCACGAATCCCCTACGATCATCCAGGCATCCCTTACAAATTCGGATAAACATGACCACGTTTTCCGTCATCATGGCCACCTACAATCGCGGCAGACATATTCTTCCGTCGATACAATCGGTGCTGCGCCAGACCTGTCGGGACTTCGAGCTGTTGGTGGTAGGCGATTGCTGCACTGACGATACGGCCGATGTGGTTCGGGCGCTCGCGTCTCCGCAAATCCGCTGGCTGAACCTGCCCGAGCGCGGCGGCAGCCAAGCCTTCCCCAACAATGCGGGCATAGAGATGTCGCGCGGGCAATACATTGCCTATCTCGGTCATGACGATATCTGGGCTCCGGACCATCTCCAGGCACTGGCAGATCTTTTCGGGCACAACCCGCAGCCGGACTTTGTCGTGAGCGGCGCGATCTTTCATGGCCCCAGGGCAAGCAATTTTCGGTGGGTGACCGGCATTTTCGACGAATCGGACACCGCTCTCAGGCACTTCTTCCCGCCTTCCAGTTTCGGTCACCGACGCGACGTCACCGATCGAATTGGGAAATGGCGCCATGCCAAAGAGATCACAGCGCCCGTTGACGCGGATTTCCTTTTGCGGGCGGCAAGGTCCGGGATGAATTTTGTCTCGACACAGCGGGTCACTGTCCACAAGTTCGCGGCCGGCCACCGCTACCTGAGTTATACGAGCCACACTTCGGACGAGCAGGAGCGAATGGTCCGGCGAATAGCCCGGCCGGGATATGACGGCTATCTGGCGTCCGAACTGGCCAAGGCGAAGGCCGCCGGCGCTTACATGATCGTCGTTCATCCGGACTACGAGCGCTATGAAAATGGTCAGGTTTCGAGTCAGAATGCGATGGCCAAGGGCGTCGTCCGCCCGGATCTGCGCAAGCTCAGACAGCGCGAGGTCATCAAGCAGGACAACTCGCCAAAAGCGCTCGACTGGTTTCCACTCGAAGCGGGCGGCGACTGGGTATTGTGGGTCGGCTGCAATCCGCGCCCAAAGCTGCTTGTGCCGTTCAAATATGCCGGCAAGGCGTGGATTCGCCTGGACATCCGGCACCCCCTACGCGAGGCGCTGACCGAGCTCAAATTGTCCGCAAACGGACAGCCGGCTGTGGCAAGCCTTTGCAACGTGCGCCAGGAAGGCAATCTCTGGAACGCACAAGCGACGTTTGAAACGGCGCTACGAAGGCACGATCATACGATTCTGGAACTTCATCTGACCAGATTGCAAAGACCCGCGGGACGCAGCGGCATCGGCGTTGCCGACATAGTGGTGACCCCGTTGGGGTGGCGAAGCATTGTTGCAAAAGGCACGCGGCTGCTGGCAAAGTTCCGCCCAGCCCGCTGATACCTCTTGCCGGTTTTTCACCCGTCGTCCATAAGCGCGCCGTCGCAAGACTTTCGCCGCGCGCGGTTTCCAGCCGCGTGATTGGCTCCAAAAAGTCTGCAACTTTTTGGAATCATGCTTATACGGCCCTCCACAAGCCATGAGGAACCCATGTCCGCCTTCAAGCCACTCGTCTTTTCCGGCGTCCAGCCGACCGGCAACCTGCATCTCGGCAACTATCTCGGCGCCATCAAGAAATTCGTCGCCCTGCAGGACACGTCCGATTGCATCTACTGCGTCGTCGACCTGCATTCGCTGACCGCGCAACTCGTTTATGACGACCTTGCCGACCAGACGCGCTCGATCACCGCCGCCTTCCTTGCCTCCGGCATCGACCCGAAGAAGCACATCGTCTTCAACCAGTCGCGGGTGATGCAGCATGCCGAGCTTGCCTGGATCTTCAATTGCGTCGCGCGCATCGGCTGGATGAACAAGATGACGCAGTTCAAGGACAAGGCCGGCAAGGACCGCGAAAATGCTTCGCTGGGCCTGCTCGCCTATCCCTCGCTGATGGCTGCCGACATCCTGCTCTACCGCGCCACGCATGTGCCGGTGGGCGAGGACCAGAAGCAGCATCTGGAGCTGACCCGCGACATCGCCCAGAAATTCAACAATGATTTTTCCGACCGCATCGCCCGGCTTGGCGTCGGCGTCGAGATGCAGGTCGGCGAGGAGACGGTGAACGGCTACTTCCCGATCACCGAACCGGTGATCGGCGGCCCGGCGGCGCGCATCATGAGCCTGCGCGACGGTTCGAAGAAGATGTCGAAGTCGGACCCGTCGGACCTGTCACGCATCAACCTGACCGACGATGCCGACACCATCTCGAAGAAGATCCGCAAGGCCAAGACCGATCCCGAGGCTTTGCCGAGCGAAGTCGACGGGCTGGAAAGCCGGCCGGAAGCGGAAAACCTGGTCGGCATCTATGCCGGGCTGGCCGAGATGTCGAAGGCCGACGTGCTGAAGGAATTCGGCGGCCAGCAGTTTTCCGTGTTCAAGCCGGCACTGGCCGACCTTGCGGTGGAGAAGCTGGCGCCGATCGCCGGCGAGATGCGCCGCATCGAAGGCGACCGCGCCTATGTCGACGCGGTGCTCAGGGATGGCGGCGAACGCGCCGGCGTGCTCGCCGAGGCGACGATGAAGACGGTGCGCGACATCATCGGGCTGCTTCAGAACTGATCCGCATCGTCAGTGCAGCGCACCATTCCGGCGCAAGACATACTGGCCTAAGGTCGGCGGCTTGCCGCCGGTCGGCGGCGGTGGCAGATTGCGGCCGAAAACGCACTCGCGTCACTGATTTTGAAGTTCGCCAGAGTTGGATATCAAGGGCAATGCGAATTTCAAAATCAGGGACACGAGCAAACTATTGATTTCCAGTGTCGTTTTTGATTTCGAAGTTCGCTCGGAGCGCGATATCGAAAGCAGGCGAACTTCGAAATCACGACACTAGGTAGATAGACATGGTCTCCAAACGCCTCAGCCGCGAAGCCGGTCATCGCAGGAAATTCCTGACGATCATCGACGATACGCCCGAGTGCGAGCGCGCCGTCGCCTACGCCTCGAAGCGGGCGCAGAGCACCAGCGGCACGCTGGTGCTGCTCTATGTCATCGTGCCGGACGATTTCCAGCATTGGCTGGGCGTCGAGAAGATCATGCGCGAGGAGGCGAACGCCACGGCGCGGGCGGCTCTCGATGGCTACGCCAACAAGGTACGCCAGAAGCTTGGCATCGAGCCGGAGATGGTGGTGCGTGAAGGCAAGCCGACGGAAGAGATCCACAAACTGATCGAGGAGGACCAGGACATCGCCATCCTGGTGCTGGCGGCCGGCGCCGGCAAGGAAGGTCCCGGGCCGCTGGTCGGTGCCGTGGCCGGCAAGGGCGCCGCCTTCCCCATTCCGGTCACGGTGGTGCCGCAGAATCTGTCGGACGAGGAGATCGACAGCCTCGCCTGACGCCCGCCCGGGATTCTGTCCCCCAGCCAGCAAAAACATTCCGCCAGCCAACCGTTCGGGCGATGCGTTTCGCTTGAATGTCCAGCCGATAAAGCCTATTTAGAACTATTCCAAACTATCTGCCCGTAGCGGGCACGGAGACGGCCATGTTCATACAGACCGAATCGACGCCCAATCCGGCGACGCTGAAATTCCTGCCCGGCAAGGAAGTGCTGGTGGAAGGTACCGCCGATTTCCGCGATGCCGACAGCGCGGCAACAGCCTCGCCGCTGGCCGGCCGGCTGTTCGAAATCCCCGGCGTCACCGGCGTCTTCTTCGGCTACGATTTCATCACGGTGACCAAGGACGGGCCCGACTGGCAGCACCTGAAGCCGGCGATCCTCGGCGCCATCATGGAGCATTTCATGTCGGGTGCGCCTGTCATGGCGAAAAGCGGCCCGGCCGCGGAGACCAGCCAGACCGGCGAGTTCTACGACAAGGCGGACGAGGAACTTGTCATCACCATCAAGGAATTGCTCGACACCAGGGTGCGCCCGGCGGTGGCCCAGGATGGCGGCGACATCACCTTCCGCGGCTTCGAGAACGGCACGGTGTTCCTGCACATGAAGGGTGCCTGCGCCGGCTGCCCGTCATCGACGGCGACGCTGAAGCACGGCATCCAGAACCTGCTTCGGCATTTCGTGCCGGAAGTGCAGCAGGTCGAACAGGTCGCCTGATCGTCCCCGTTGCCAGCACGACTTCAGTCGTAAAAAACAAAAAACCGAGCCGAATTGCCCGGTTTTCTGTTTGGGACGTCCGTTGTTGCCTAGACGGTCCGCGTATGAACTTGTCTTCTCGTCCGTGACCCCGCGAGGGATCATGGTCCTTACATCACGATGACCTTGGCGCCGACCGAGGCGCGGTCATAGAGATCGATGATGTCCTGGTTCATCAGCCTGATGCAGCCGGACGACATCGCCTTGCCGATCGAATTCCATTCCGGGCTGCCGTGCAGGCGGTAGCCCATGTCGCCGCCCTTGTTGAAGAGATACATGGCGCGCGCGCCAAGCGGGTTCTTCAGGCCTGGCTCCATGCCATTGGCGAACTTCGCCAGTTCCGGCTGGCGCCTGATCATTTCGCGGGGCGGCGTCCAGGTCGGCCATTCGCGCTTCAGCGCGATATGGGCGGTGCCGTGCCACTCGAAGCCTTCGCGACCAACGCCGATGCCGTAGCGGATCGCCAGGCCGTCACCCTCGACGAAGTAGAGGTACTTGTTCTGCGTATCGACTATGATGGTGCCCGGCTTTTCCTTGGTGTCGTAGTTCACTTCCTGCCGGCGATACTGCCTCGGCACCTTTTCGATCGGGACGCGCGGCAGTTGGTAGCCAGCATCGGTCACTGCGCCGTAGTCGTTGGAGAAGATCTGTCCGCCTATGGTGCTGCAGCCGGCGATGGCCGTGGACAGCGCCAATGCGGCAATTATTGCAAGCGACTTCATGCGCATGAGATGATCCGGTGCCCTGCCCAAACTTCAGCGGCACGAGTCGGCCGCTTTCTTGCCTTCATTCATGCTGGCATTTGCTTTGCTTGCCAAGCGCACGATGCCTATATGCTGGGACTTACGTGCTGGTAAGCGTATCAGTATGGCATTTCGGCAACAGCCTTCACCGGATTGTGAAGGAAATTCAATGGGCCTGACTCGCGGGCCCGGCAAGATCGAGGACAACGCCATGAATGTCGGCGACGCCGCCCATCGTTCAGGCCTGCCGGCCAAGACCATCCGCTACTATGAGGAGATCGGCCTGATCGCGCCGGCGCGCGCCGCCAACGGTTACCGCGATTATTCCGGTGACGACATCCATCGGCTGACCTTCCTGCGCCGCGCGCGCAACCTCGGCTTTTCCATCGACGATTGCCGCCAGCTGATGGCGCTTTACCAGGATCGCAGCCGCGCCAGCGCCGACGTGCGCGAGATCGCCGCCGCCCATGTCACGGCCATCGAGGAGAAGGTGCGCGAGCTGCAGTCGATGCGCTCGACCCTGCAGAAACTGATCCACGCCTGCCATGGCGACGAGCGGCCGGATTGCCCGATCCTGGATGACATGGCAGGGGCCGCGGCGCCTGGCGACAAGGCCGTCCCGGCGAGACCATAGCAGACCCCTAGCAGGGATTTTGGGCAGAGCGAGAGAGATGGCTTTCCGTCATGCACCGCATTGGGCGCCAGTGTTCGCCTTCTGCCGGCCGGAACGGCGCGCCATTAAGTTAGACAATGCTTATAGACACATCGCCGGAGCGGCGGCATTCTCCCCTCGGGAGGGGGAGTGGACAAGTCTCGCTACGACAATCGTTCCGACCGCTGGCGAAGGCGCGCCAGGCGTCGCCGGCATTGGCGTCCCTCGCGCAACACCATCTGGTGGACGTTGATTGCCGCGGCGATCGCCATCCTGGCCAGCCTGATCGCAGTCAAGGCCGGGCCGCCTCTGGTGGGCTGCAACATCAAGGGAAACATCAGCTACAATACGGGCGAGCGCATCTATCACGTTCCCGGACAGCAATATTACAACGAGACCCGGATCAGCTTGTGGAAGGGCGAACGCTGGTTCTGTTCGGAGCAAGAAGCCCGGAAGGCTGGCTGGCGAAAATCAAGATTATGAGGACGTCCGGCCAGGTCCGGTGGAACCAGGGACTTCAGTCTTATTTGCGCGATTGCTAATATACATATAGGTTAATCAGCGCGGGGACAATCACACCCAAAGCCCAAACCCGCAATGGCCGGTGCAGCCCCCTATAACCCAAAGCCAAACTGCGCCGGCCATTCCGCCAGGCATATTCCTTACGCCAACCCTTATATGCCGACTATCTAAAGTAATGGAACGTCTAATGGACATTTGAGGAACCTAAAAGGTCCCCTCAGACCTTTGTACACCGGCACGCAAGACTTTAGTCTTGCCGCTCTCTAGTGAAGAGCGCAAGTTGATCGCCACGACATAGGGCTCCACAGAGATGAATACCAGACTGCCCCCAGCCGGATATTGCGCGATCACGGAAGGTCCCCAGGGCTGGGGTTCGCCACCTAATCGGCCGGCATATCGCGATTGCATAATCGACAGACCATTGTTCCGCGAGCGATCGCGCCTTGGATGCGCCGCTTGCCACGCACCCGCAGGAACGACCCGGCACGCTCGCAGTCGGGGGGACATGGGGTCGTGCCGGGTCGTTGCGGGTCAGGCTTTTGGGATCGTCTCCGCACTGCCTAAGCTATATCTATATTAGCTTCATCTCAATTAAGACTGAAGTCCTGCCCATGGACTGCCAACTTCAGAGAGCAGAACCTGTTCCGCACTTCCACGGGATGAATATTTAAGGCCGATACACCCAAAAGAAGTCAGGATCGGTTCTTGAAGGCTTGACTTGAAGGGCATACCGTCAGCCCAATGGGCCTGGCGACACAATATTGAACGACGAAAAAGACAAGCAGTTTTGGGCTTTGGACCTGGACGCTCTGCGCAAGGCTTTCGACACATACGTTCAAGAGCACAAAACCACGGCAGCGGAGTGGGGGGAACACGCCAAGCGGTTCCTCGAAAAACAACGCGTACGTCAGCGCGAATCGAACTGATTCCCAGCCGCAGGGGTCTGCATCGGTCTGCTAGACAGATTCGACTTCCCTACCACCACCCCCTACGGGCCTGCATCGGTTGTAGGTCTGCCCGCGTATAATGTCGCCTATCACGAGCCGATCATATATTTGACAAACCCGTAGCCCGCAGGACCAAGATCGCTCACGCGCCAAGCTCACCAATGAGCAGATAATGGAATCGGCGCGGCAGAAGCGTGGGCAATAGAAGGGCTAGACCACAAACCACGTCAGCCCTAGCATCAACATGCCGAACGTGACGATGCAGTCGAGAATTCTCGCCTGCCGAACGCCGATTAGAGCCATCCCGCTGCCAAGAAGGCCGCCGATCGTTCCAGCAAGTATCAACTGGGTCATGCTGCCTCCGACATTCAACCATGGCACATTGCCGGTAGTATGCCCAGCGCATCCGCTCGGGAGAGGCACCATTAGGTGATTCCCTAGAGGTGGGCGCGGATCAATCCGACGACGCTTTCGAGGCGGCGGTCAACAAGATCGCCCACGCACCGAAGCTCACCAATGAGCAGATAAAGGAACTGGCGCGACGGAAGCGTCAACAAGAGGACTGAACCGGCCTGCTAGGGGGGTGGAGGTCTGAATGGGAATTGAACCCATTACGTCGGTTTTGCAGACCGATGCGTCACCGTCCCGCCCTCAGACCTTGTATGCCTCTATGCCCAATCCGTCAGCAACTAGTCAACCTTGTCATCGGGGGCTCCCTCGGACTCTTGGTTTGTCAACCAGATAATCGCCCGTCACAAGGCGATTATATATTTGACAGACCCAAACGGACGTGCGATAACGATTCCAAAGAGTTATCGCTATGTCCGTTCTGTCCCGCCCCTACTTCCACGACGAAGCCGCCGCCTTCGAACACGTCGAGGGCATGCTGTGGCCGCAGGGTCCGGTCTGCTTTCATTGCGGCTCGATGGAAAAGCACTATGCCTTGAAGGGCGGTCGCACCAAGCCTTCCAAGAAGAACCCGCATGGCCTCGAAATACACGGCCTCTACAAGTGCAGCGATTGCCGCAAGAAGTTCACCGTTCGCATGGGCACCATCTTCGAGGAAAGCCATTTGCCACTTCACATTTGGTTGCAGGCTCTGCATGCTATGTGTGCCAGCAAGAAAGGCGTTTCGGCTCATCAGCTGCACCGCGCGCTGGAGATCACGTACAAGACCGCTTGGTTCCTTTGCCATCGCATCCGCGAAGCCATGCGCTCGGATGACTTCACGCCCATGGGTGGAGCTGGCAAGTTTGTCGAAGTGGACGAAACCTACATTGGCCGCTTGAAGGGCACGCCGGTTAAGCCCGGTGGTGGCGCGCACAAGAACACCGTGGTTGCTCTGGTTGAGCGCGGTGGCCGCGTCCGCACCTTCCATGTCGATACTGCCCGTATGGGCACGGTGATGCCTATCGTCCGCGCCAACATTTCCAAGGAAAGCGCGATCATGACGGACGAAAGCGGCATCTATCGCCGCGCCAGCCGGGATTTCGCCTCGCATGAATTCGTCACTCACTCGAAGGACGAATACGTTCGCGGCAACGTCCACACCAACACGGTCGAAGGCTATTTCTCTATCTTCAAGCGCGGCATGAAAGGCGTCTATCAGCATTGCGCCGAACACTATCTGCATCGCTATTTGGCGGAATTCGACTTCCGCTATTTGAACCGCGTTGCCATGGGCATTGACGACAACGTTCGTTCGCTCATCGCCTTGAATGGTGCCAAGGGCAAGCGACTGACCTATCGCAGGCCTGTTGAAATCTAAGGAAACGCACTATCGTAAACCGGTCCAATTGACGTTGCCTCTTTGGCGTTTTGAACGTCGCAGCCGTAAGCGGTCCAAGTAATGACTATCCATGACGCTGAACAACTGGTGCGACGGCTGGTCGGTTATCCTCGCGAGAGCGAGTGGCTTGAATTTAAGGTCAATGAGTTTCAGCCAGACACGGTTGGAAAATATGTTTCGGCGCTTTCAAACGGTGCCATTCTAGCCGACGAAGACTGCGGCTATCTTGTGTTCGGCGTCGAAGATGGAACCCACAATATCCTTGGCACGACCGTTAAGCTTGCGCATGAAAAAGTCGGGAATGATACTTTCCTGCACTGGCTTAACGGACGCCTCTTTCCGCGCGTCATGATCGATCTGAAAAGCGTCTTCATAGAGGGCAAACGTGTTGAGGTGCTAGCGGTCTCCCATGGCTACCAACAGCCGGTAAAGTTCAATGGAACTGCATACATTCGGATTGATACGTCGCTTCACCCGGTGGGTAACGACAGCGAGCGAGAGCGGGCACTTTGGCAGACCACAAACCGCTTTTCGTTCGAGCAGGCATTCGTTCAGTCTCACGTGCCTGTAGAGCAATTGATGGACAGGTTTCACGTGCCAGAATTGCTTGGCGGATTAGGCCTCACAAGGCAGACTGTCGGCGGGTATGTGGAATACCTCATCCAAGAGGATCTGATACGCGACAACAGGCAAGGCGGCTTTGACGTGACAAATCTTCTTGCCATCGCGGCTGCCAAGAACATGCGGAAAATTGCTGGTCTGGAGCGAAAGGGGGCGCGGGTAATTGCCTATCGGGGAAAAGCAAAAACCGAAATGCTGCGGGAGCTTCACGGCCAAAAAGGCTACGGCGTAACATTTGAGGCGTTGCTCGATTTTGTAATGGGGTATCTCAATCCCAGCGAAGAAATGCAGCACGGGAAAAGAGTGGTTGTTCATTCCATCCCAAAGGTCGCGGTCCGCGAGATCGTGGCGAACGCAATTATCCATCAGGATTTCACCGCCAACGGCGACGGCCCGGTTATTGAGGTCTTCACCGACCGCCTGAAAGTTACAAATCCTGGGAAGCCTCTCGTGCCGCTCGACAGATTCATCAATGCGCCGTCCACCTCGCGCAACAGCCGCTTCGGACATTTGATGCGCCGTTTGGGTATTTGTGAGGAACGGGGCAGCGGCGTAGATCGAGCATTGACCGCTATTGAACGCGCAATCCTGCCACCACCACTCTTTCAGGAGGAAGAAAACTCGACTGTCGTTACGCTTTATGGGCCGAAAACCTTTGCAGATATGACGAAGGAAGAACGAGTTAGAGCTTGCTATCAGCATGCCTGTTTGTGCACGGAAAAGAACGAGCACATGAGCAATGCGTCATTTCGAACGAGGCTCGGTTTGAGCGAGAAACAGTACCCACAGGTCTCGCTGGTGATAGCGGACGCGAGAGACGCAAATCTGATTAGGGCGCTAGACGAGGACCAAGCAAAGCGCAATGCGCGCTATGTTCCGTATTGGTTCTAGTTTATGTAATTGGTTCGCCGCCAGATTCTTAAACTTTTGTCAACACCCGGAAAAAGCGCCGGTAAAACAATGCGTTACAGATAAGTCGATCTAGACCGATTATGTAATTCGAAAGGTGCTAGAGATGCCGAAGACCCCCACCAAGCCCCAAATCGAAAAATTTCGCGATCTGGCTCGCAAGATCGAAACCGTCGATTCCGAAGAGCCGTTGAACGCGGCGCTTAGAAAGGTAGCAAAATCATCCCATGGGCTGAAAGTCTGTCCCGAGTGCCAGCATGTGTTTCAGGGCAACGGGTGGGACGGAATTGACGCTCATTGGAAGGCTAAGCACGAAAGCGTCATGCCCTACGCTGAAGCGTGGCCGCTTATTAAGGCGGGCAAATACTTGAAGGCGTGAAGCCATTTCCTACGGCTGGGTAGCGGCCTTCTTCGTCGGCAGAAGGGGGAGGCGCCTTGTAGGCGCAGGCTTCACCGGCTCTTTCGCCTCAACCTTGTTCTGCCTGGCGCGGTATTGGAGCATCTCGGCAATAACTGCCTTTGCGATGCGTTTGAAGTCCTCGGACTTTTCGGAGGCCTCAACCAGTTTCTTGAAGTCTGCGATAACTTCCGCCTCGTTGAAAAGATGCCGGGGGAAGTTTACGACTTTTTTCGCCTTCGCCATTTGCGTTCCCTTTCCTCTATATTGGGAATGAGACCCTATCAGCGCCAGCTTATGAAACGCAAACGGCCCGCCTTGTGAGCGGGCCGCCTAGTTCACTTGCGTCGCAGATGGGCGCGGATAGCAAGGAGGGATGCAACCATCCCGACCATGCTCGCCGCTATACTCAGCGCGGCGGCGACTTCACCCACAGTCATAGGATACTCCTACAAATGCGGGCCTATGGGTACGACGCGCCGCCGGCGTTCACGCGTCAGAATGGTGGGGTTAACGATAGGACATTATCGCTGTTGGAATTAGAAATAGGTGGCCCAATTAGCCCTAAAGCCAACGAACCCGCATTTTACTCCTGCTAATTGGGTCTGTCAAATATACAGTCGCCTATCACAAAAGAGTTCAAACCGTGAACAAAATCTGGCATGGTGCCTGCCATGCCGATCATTTCCCCTATCGCAATCAACCCCCTCATCGACGGTCGCCAGTCCGAACGCGCCATGCTGGTGCGGCGCGGCGTGCAGCGGCTGCTCATGGCGATGGGCGCGCATGTGCTGCCTGAACTGTCGCTGGCCACCGGCCGCCGCGCCGACCTCGTGGCGCTGACACGTCAGGGCGACATCTGGATTATCGAGATCAAATCCTCGATCGAGGATTTCCGGGTCGACCGCAAATGGCCCGATTACCGGCTGCATTCCGACCGCTTCTTCTTCGCCACCCATCCCGGCGTGCCGGCGGAGATCTTTCCGGAAGAGTGCGGCTTCATCCTCTCCGACGGCTATGGCGCCGAGATCCTGCGCGAGGCGCCGGAGCACCGTATGGCGGCGGCAACGCGCAAGGCGCTGATGCTGCGCATCGCGCGCGCCGGTGCGGCGCGGCTGCTGGCGGCGGAACTGGCCGGCGTCTCGGTGCCGGCGCTGGAAGGGGAGAGCGAATAGTTCGCGGAACCGCGAACCGCGCCGCTACTCCTCACCGTCTTCCGCCCCACCCGCGGCCGGCGCCATCAGCAGCACGGCGGCGCCGAAGATGGCGGCGACGAAGGAGCCGGCGAGGATGCCGACCTTGACCGCATCCTGAAGGGCCACGTCGCCGGCAAAGGCGAGCAGGCCGATGAACAGGCTCATGGTGAAGCCGATGCCGCAGAGCAGCGAGATGCCGATCATATGCGACCAGCCGGCATGGGCCGGCAGGTCGGCCAGGCCGAGCCTTATGGCGAGTGCCGAGGAGCCGAACACGCCGACCAGCTTGCCGGCCACCAGGCCGGCGGCGACGCCCAGCGTCAGCGGCTCGATCAGCGCGCCAAAACTCAGGCCGGCGAGCGAAACGCCGGCATTGGCGAAGCCGAAGATCGGGATGACGAAAAAGGGGACGATCTTGTGCAGGCCGTGCTCGAGCCGGTGCAGCGGCGAATGGTCGAGATCGTGGCCGATCCCGGCGGAGCGCTCGAGCGGAATGGTCAGCGCCAGCGCAACGCCGGCAAGCGTGGCGTGGACGCCCGATTTCAGCACCAATACCCACAGGATTGCGCCGAGCACGAGATAGGGCACCAGCGTCATCACCCGCATGCGGTTGAGCACGACAAGCACCGCAATGACGGCGAAGGCGGCGCCGAGATAGATGAGCGACAGGCCGCTCGTATAGAAGATGGCGATGATGATGACAGCGCCGAGGTCGTCGATGATGGCGAGCGCGGTCAGGAAGACCTTCAGCGAAGCCGGCACGCGGCTGCCGAGCAGCGACAATACGCCAAGCGCGAAGGCGATGTCGGTGGCGGTCGGGATCGCCCAGCCGGAGAGTGCCGCCGGATTGTTGCGGTTGATCAAGACATAGACCAGCGCCGGAACCACCATGCCGCCGGCCGCGGCGATGCCGGGCAGGACGCGGCGCGGCCAGGTCGACAGCTGGCCGTCCAGCATCTCGCGCTTGATCTCCAGCCCGACGAGCAGGAAGAACACCGCCATCAGCCCGTCATTGACCCAGTGCGAGATGCTGAGCGGGCCGAGATAGGCATGGAGAACGGAGAAATAGGTTTCGGCGAGCGGTGAGTTGGCGACGATCAAGGCGAGTGCCGCCGCCACCATCAGGATGATGCCGCCAGCCGCCTCGCTGTCGAGGAATTCGCGGAAGACGGAAACCGGCCGCTGCTTCAAATCCTGCATGTCGCCTCCGTTAAGCCGCCTGATCAGCAGGCTTCACTATCCAAACGCCGGTGTCGCCCCTCACCTGCCTGCCGGCATCCTCTCCCCGTATAGTGACGGGGAGAGGGGCGCTGTCATCGCCGATTTCGCCAATCGCCAACGTCGCAAGAAGGGCGCCGGCATCGCGGCCAGCCCCCTTCTCCCCGTCACTATACGGGGAGAAGTGCCCGGCAGGGCGATGAGGGGCGGCGCTGACTTTGAGAATTGACGGCCTCCACCGCGAACTCGAAATCGGCCCAAGGCAATTGCCTTGCGTGTCCTGGATCCTAACGCGGCGCGCGCTTGGCCAGTATGCGCTGCAGCGTGCGGCGATGCATGTTGAGCCGGCGCGCTGTTTCGGAAACGTTGCGCTCGCACATTTCGTAGACGCGCTGGATATGCTCCCAACGCACGCGGTCGGCCGACATCGGGTTTTCCGGCGGTGCGGCGCGCTCGCCCGAGGTGCGGGTGAGGGCGGCGAAGATGTCGTCGGCATCGGCAGGCTTCGACAGATAATCGACGGCGCCAAGCTTCACCGCGGTCACCGCGGTGGCGATGTTGCCGTAGCCGGTCAGGATGATGGTGCGGGAATCTTCGCGCTTCTCGCGGATGGCGGCGACGACATCGAGGCCGTTGCCGTCGCCGAGCCGCATGTCGACCACAGCATAGGCCGGCGGATTGGCGCGGGCCTTGCCCACGGCCTCCTCGACGCTCTCGGCGGTCTCGACCACAAAACCCCTGGTTTCCATGGCGCGGGCCAGACGCGTGAGGAACGGCTTGTCGTCATCGACGATCAGAAGCGAGGTGTCCTCGCCTTCAACCATTGCGCCAATATTTTCATCGCCTGTCATCGTCGTGAGAATTCCTGCTGCCTTAATTTTACGCAGATATAGTTTTGCGCCGCTATTGTCCAATTCACGCAGTGTCAAACATGGTGGCCGGGGCCGTTTCCGGGTTCAGGAAGACCGATCTCGGCCACGAAATCTGCACCACGGCGCCCTCGCCCAGGCCGCTCGAATTGCGGAAATCGAGCGTGGCGCCCGAGCGTTCGAGCAGAGTCTTGGCGATGAACAGGCCGAGTCCCAGGCCGCCGCCGGCCTCGGTGCCCTGGCGCGTCGACATATAGGGCTCGCCGATGCGGTCGATGATTTCGGGTGGGAAACCAGGCCCGTCATCGATGATCGAGAAGGTGACGGTCGCCTCGTCCCAGCTCCAGCGCACGGTGACGCTCTTGCGGGCGAAATCGACGGCGTTCTCGACCAGATTGCCGAGGCCGTAGATGACGCCCGGATTGCGGCGCCCGACCGGCTCCGGGCCGGTGCGTTCGCCCGGGCGAAGCTTGATCGAGATGCCGAAGTCGCGATGCGGCGCGGTGACCTCCTCGACCAGCGACGTCAGCGGCAAACGGGAAAGATGCGCCTCGCCCTCCGACGAAAGGCTGGTCAGGCGCTTGAGGATCTCGCGGCAGCGTTCGCTTTGCGAGCGCAGCAGCTTCACGTCTTCCCCGTATTTCGGGTCGCTGCCGAGCGCCTTTTCCATCTCCTTGGCGACGAGCGTGATGGTGGCGAGCGGCGTGCCGAGCTCATGCGCGGCCGCCGCCGCCAGGCCGTCGAGCGCCGAAAGGTGCTGTTCGCGCTGCAGCACCAGCTCGGTGGCGGCAAGCGCATTGGCCAAAAGCCGCGCTTCGGCGGCCACCCGGAAGGCATACATGGCGGTGAAGGCGATCGAGGACAGCACCGCCATCCACATGCCGGCGACATAGATGAAAGGCATGGCCAGCGGCGCGCCTTCATACCAGGGCAACGGCAGATGGAAGAACACCAGCAAGGTCGCCGCCAGCATCACCAGTCCGCCGAGGATGGCGGTGAGGCGTAGCGGCAGCGACGTCGCCGAAATGACGACAGGCACGGTCATCAGCAGCGAGAACGGATTGGTCAGGCCGCCGGTCATATAGAGCAGCCCGGCAAGCTGCAGGCTGTCGAAGATCAGGATGCCGAAGGCGGCAAACGGGGTGAGCCGGTGCGCCGCCGGAAAGCGGAAGGCCAGGAACAGGTTCATCCAGGCCGAACAGGCGATCAGCGCGAAGCACAGGCTGACCGGCAGCGGGAATTTCAACCCATAGGCGACGACAAGCACCGCCACGCTCTGGCCGACGATGGCCAGCCAGCGCAGCCGGATCAGCGTGTTCAGGCGCAGCCGCTGGCTTTGCTGAAAATCGGGCGCGTTCAGGATGTTGATCATGGCCATGGATTACAGCCGGGAAAGCAGGAGCGCTAGCTCCCGCGTGGCTTGGCACGGGCTGTAGCGGCGGCAAGCAGCGGATTTTCCGGCCAGACATGCTTGGGATAGCGCCCGCGCATGTCGGCGCGCACATCGGCCCAGGAGCCGCGCCAGAAGCCGGGCAGGTCGCGTGTCGTCTGGATCGGCCGGTGCGCCGGCGACAGCAACTCGAGTGTCAGCGGCACGGTGCCGTTGGCAATCGAGGGGTGGCGGTCGAGGCCGAACAGCTCCTGCACGCGCACCGCCAGAACCGGCCATTCGCCGTCATAGCGGATCGGCACATGGCTGCCGGACGGCGCATCGAAATGCGTCGGCGCCAGTGCATCGACCTTGCGCTGCAGCTCGTGCGGCACGAGCGAGGCCAGGGCGGCCGAGACAACTCCGGGATCGATGGCGGCCAGGGACGCCGCCCCCGACAGGAAGGGCAGCAGCCAGTCGTCGAGGCGTTCGATCAGCGCTTCATCCGACATGTCGGGCCAGGGTGCGCCGAGGCCACGATGCAGCCAGGACAGCCGCTGGCGCAGCGTCTCGGCCTCCTTGCTCCAGCCGAGCAGCGACAGGCCGTGCTCGCGCAGCGCATCTATTATGGTGCGGTCGGCATCGGCGCCTGAAGGAGCCGGCAGCATCCGTTCGGCGAGCGTGATGGCACCGAGGCGAACGGTTTCACGCACACGCACGGCGCGGCGCTCGCGATCGAAGCTGGTCCGCCGACGTGTTTCGATCCGGTCGGCCAGCGTGGCGCGGATGTCGTCCTCGCTTATTGCCGCGGCAGCCGCGATGCGGGCATTCTGCGCCTTGCCCTGCAGGTCGGCGACGACCAGAAACGGCTCGCCGGCCAGCGGGTCGGCGGCATCGAGCATGGCGCCGGAGCCATTGGCCAGCACGAAGCGGCCGCGCTCGCCACGCGCCTTGGCGACGCGGTCCGGCCAGGCGTTCACGAGGAGCGCGCCGGCGGAAACGGGTTCACCGTTCTTCGCGCCGCCGGCCTGTTTGGCCAGCCGTTCGGCGAGCTGGCGCGCGGCGGTGGCGCGGGGCGATCTTTCCCCGCGAAAGCGCATCAGCCGCCGCTCCAGATCGGCGCCGTCGCCGCCAAGGCCGCGTTCGGTGAGCAGCACGGCCAGCATGGCCGCCTCGCCCGCATGGCCGCTCTTGGCGGCCTCGGCAACCATATGCGCCAGCCGCACCGGCAGAGCGAGCTTGCGCATCGAAGCGCCCGCTTCCGTCAAACGCCCCGCATCGTCGATGGCATGGAGCGCGCGCAGCAGCAGCCTTGCCTCGTTGAGCGCCGGCGCCGGCGGCGGATCGAGGAAGGCGAGACCGGTCGGGTCGGCGACGCCGAAGGCGGCACAGTCGAGCAACAGGCCCGAAAGGTCCGCTTCGAGGATTTCCGGCGGCGTGAAGGCGGGAAGTGCCGCCGTCTGTTCGGCGCGCCAGAGCCGGATGGCGACGCCGGCCTGCGTGCGCCCGGCGCGGCCGGCGCGCTGGTCGGCGGATGCCTTGCTGACGCGCACCGTCTCCAGCCGCGTCAGGCCGCTCGCCGGCTCATAGCGCGGCAGGCGCGACAGGCCGGAATCGATGACGACACGCACGCCGTCGATGGTGATGGAGGTCTCGGCAATCGACGTCGCCAGCACCACCTTGCGGCGGCCCGGCGGTGCCGGCTTGATCGCGGCGTCCTGCGCCTTGCCGTCGAGCTGGCCATAAAGCGGGACGATGTCGGTGTCGGCGCCGACCTTGCCGGCCAGCCGTTCGGCGGTGCGCTCGATCTCGCGCTGGCCGGGCAGGAAGGCAAGCACGCTACCGCTCTCGTCGGCAAGGGCGGCGCGGATCCCCTTGGCCATCGCATCCTCGATCGGGACGCCGGCCGGCCGTTCGTCGTAGCCTATGTCGACGGGGAAGGCGCGGCCCTCGCTTTCGATCACCGGCGCGCCCGAAAGGAGTTTTGCCACGCGCGCGCCATCCAGTGTCGCCGACATCACCAGCAGCCGCAGATCCGGCCGCAGCGCACCCTGCACGTCGAGCGCCAGCGCCAGGCCGAAATCGCCGTCGAGCGAGCGCTCGTGGAATTCGTCGAAGAGGACCGCCGAGACGCCGGGCAGTTCGGGATCGTCGAGGATCATGCGCGCCAGAACGCCCTCGGTGACGACCAGTATCCTGGTCTTGGCCGAGGTGCGGTTTTCCATGCGCATGGCATAGCCGACTGTCGCGCCGGGCTCCTCATCCAGCAATTGCGCCATGCGACGCGCGGCGGCGCGGGCGGCGAGCCGGCGCGGTTCGAGCAGGACGATCTTGCCTGTCCCCAGCCATGGCGCATCGAGCAGCGCCAGCGGCACCAGCGTCGTCTTGCCGGCGCCGGGCGGCGCCACCAGCACGGCGCTGTTGCGTTCGGCCAGCGCCGCACCCAGCGCCGGCAGCACGGCGGATACCGGAAGCTCCGGCAGGGATCTTGTCGTCATCGCGTCCGCATATCAGCGGTCACGGTCACCGTGCAACCGGCGTCGGCTCAAAGCCGGGTGCGCGCAAACGGGTTCCAGCGCACGGTGCCCAGCCGCACCTCCTCGCGCACCATGGTCAGCAGGCCCGCCCCGCCGACGACCGCAAGGCCCACCAGCGACAGCCAGTCCGGGTATTCCCGGAAGAACAGCGCGCCGAGGATCACCGCCCAGACGATCTGCGAATAATGCGTCGGCGCGATCCGGTTGGCGGGAGCGTATTTGGCGGCGAGCAGCTGCATGAATTGCCCACCCGCGGTGAAGGCGCCGGCCATTGCCAGCCAGACGAGCTGCATGGCATTCGGCAAGGTGAAGGAGGTGGCCGCAGTGCCCGCCCCGTTGAACAGCAGACCATAGCCGACAAGCACGCCGAGCATCGAGGTGCGCTTTTCCTGCTGGGCGAGCGACCGCAGCAGGATGACGCTAGCTGCTGCGAGGAAGGCGTTCACGAAGGCAGCCAGGTGGCCGAGGTTCAATTCGCGAAAACCCGGCCGCACCACCAGCATCACCCCGGCAAAGCCGGCCACCACCGCCAGCCATCGCCAGGGGCCGACCTTTTCCTTCAGGATGACGGTGGACAGGATGGTAACCAGCAAGGGCGCCAGGAAGATCAGCGCGTAGACTTCGGCAAGCGGAATGTGGGTGAAGGCATAGACGCTGAGCACACCGGAGGCGATGCCGGCCCAGGCGCGCGCCTGCACTGCCCATGGCCGCTTCATGCGCCAGAAATCGCGCCAGCGTTCAGCGGCCGGGCGGGTGAAGAACAGGAAAAAGCCGGCAAACAAAGTGACGAAGAAGCCGATCTCGAAGACGGTGAACTGTCCGCCCAGGCTCTTGATAACGGCATCGCTGCCCGAATAGCTTGCATAGGCGAGCAGAGCGAGCAGGATTCCGTTCGGCACGTTTTTCCATTTCCGGGAGAGAGCAGCTTGAAAATTTTGGCGCTCGGTGCGCATCCGGACGACATCGAGATCTTCATGTTCGGTACTCTGGCCGCCTACGCGGCGCAAGGCGCAGAACTGACTTTTGCCGTGGCCACGGATGGGGCCAAGGGCGGCAAGAGTGATGCCACGGTCCTTGCGCGTGTGCGCCGCGAGGAAGCAACGGCGGCGGCAGCACTACTTGGTGCCGCGCCACGCTTTCTCGACTTTCCCGACAGCGAGCTGGTGGCCGATGCCGCGCTCATCGGCGCGCTGAAAACGCTGATCCGCGAGACCGGGCCTGAGCTGGTGATCACGCACGCGTCCAACGACTATCACGCCGACCACCGCGCGCTGTCGGACGGCGTGCGCATCGCGGCCTCGTTCGCGGTTCCGGTGCTGCTTGCCGATACGATGGGCGGCACCGGGTTCTCGCCGACGCACTATGTCGATATTTCCGCCTACCGGGATATCAAGACACAGGCGATCCGCATGCACCGGTCACAGCGGCCGGAGCAATATGTCGACCGGGCGCGCATCCAGAATGAATTTCGCGCCGGCCAATGCAACGCCTTCCCCGGTTCTCTGGCCGAGGCTTTTCGCTTCGAGCCTACATTTCCCTTCGCCGACATACGCGCCTTGCTGCCGCCCGCGCCGCCGGTCCGGCCGGTGACGCCACAGACGAACGCCATCAGCGAGGCCGGCTGAGCCGCTGCCGGAGAAACATCCGGCGACCATTTCCCAACAATTTCAATCATCCGTTTCGTCATGTTGCGACGCAGCAACGAATTCGCTTGCGTTGTTTAGTAAAAATTGCATCACTAAACAAATTACTAAACATCTGCCGTGCTCCGGCGCCGCCATGTTTAGGCCTCTGAGGAGAGAGGTTGAGGCTCTTGAAACCGTCATCCGGGCGCGTTTCGCAAATGGGAGGAAGGCATGAAATCGAGCTTGAAACTGGCGTTGGGACTGGCCTCGGCGATTGCAGCGTCGACAGCCGTCTCAAACGCCGCACACGCTGAAGACCTGACGCTTTGCTGGGCCGCGTGGGACCCGGCCAACGCACTCGTCGAACTGTCCAAGGATTTTACCAAGGAAACCGGCATCGGCATGAAATTCGAGTTCGTGCCGTGGACCAACTATGCCGACCGCTTCCTCAACGAACTGAACTCGCACGGCAAATTGTGCGACCTGATCATCGGCGACAGCCAGTGGATCGGCGGCGCGGCCGAGAACGGCCACTACGTCAAGCTGAACGACTTCTTCGACAAGGAGAAGATCAGCATGGACGACTTCGTGCCGGCGACCGTCGTCGGCTATTCGGAATGGCCGAAAAACACGCCGAACTACTGGGCGCTGCCGGCCATGGGCGACGTCGTCGGCTGGACCTATCGCAAGGACTGGTTCTCCAAGCCCGAGCTGCAGAAGGAATTCAAGGAAAAGTATGGCTGGGACCTCGGCCCGCCGGCCACTTTCGACCAGCTGAAACAGATCGCCGAATTCTTCCAGAAGCGGCAGATCGACGGCAAGACGGTCTATGGCGCCTCGATCTACACCGAGCGCGGCTCGGAAGGCATCACCATGGGCGCCATGGACGTGCTCTACAGCTACGGCTTCCAGTATGAGAACCCGAAGAAGCCCTACGAGATGGAAGGCTTCGTCAATTCCGAGAAATCGGTGAAGGGGCTGGAATTCTACAAGGCGCTCTATGATTGCTGCACGCCGCCCGGCGCCTCCAACAGCTATATGGGCGAAGGCGTCGATGCCTTCAAATCCGGACAGGTGGCGATGCACATGAACTTCGCCTTTACCTGGCCCGGCCTGCAGAAGGACGAGAATGTCGGCGGCGACAAGATCGGTTACTTCGTCAACCCGAAGGGACCCGACGGCGACCAGTTCGCCCAGCTCGGCGGCCAGGGTATTTCGGTGGTGTCCTATTCCGATAAGCAGGAATCGGCGCTGAAATACATCAAGTGGTTCGCCAACAAGGACGTGCAGGCCAAGTGGTGGTCGCTCGGCGGCTATTCCTGCCTGAACGCCGTGGTGAAGGACCCGAAATTCCCGGCCAGCCAGCCCTATGCGCAGACCTTCCTCGACTCGATGGCCATCGTGAAGGACTTCTGGGCCGAGCCGAGCTACGCGCCTTTGCTGCAGGCCTCGCAGAAGCGCTTCCATGACTATGTCGTCGCCGGCCAGGGTTCGGCCAAGGATGCACTCGACGGCCTGGTCAAGGACTGGACCCAGGTGTTCCAGGACGATGGCAAGATGTAACCGGGGCAAGATATAACCGGCTCCTCCCGAGCCAGACCGACGCGTCCCGTGCCACCCTTGGCACGGGACGCAGTTCAGATAAATTCCATCACAGAGACGACCCAAGTGACCGAAGCAGGACTGACCATGCTCAATCGGACCGCGGAGAACGTTGCCCGGGCGACCCCGGAACCGTTGGCTCGCAAGGTCCGGGGCATCAGCGACAAGGGCCTCGCCTGGCTGTTCATTTCGCCGACGATCCTGTTGCTGCTGGCCATCAACATCTTCCCGCTGTTCTGGGCGATCTACCTATCCTTCACCAACTTCCGGGCCAACCGGCCGAACGAAGTGGTGAAGAATCTCGGCTTTGCCAACTATCAGCGCATCCTCGGCGACCAGGACATCTGGATCGCCATGCAGACGACGGCGCATTTCGTGTTCTGGACCATCCTGTTGCAGACGCTGATCGGCTTCACCCTGGCCTGGCTGATCGACCGGAAATTCCGCGGCCACGCCTTCTGGACGACGCTGATCCTGGTGCCGATGATGCTGTCGCCGGCGGTGGTCGGCAATTTCTGGCGCTTCCTCTACGAGCCGCAGATCGGCCTGTTCTCCTATGTCATCTCGTTCGTCAGCGGCATCCCGCCGACAAGCATCCAGATGCTTTCCAACGTGTCGCTGGCGCCATGGTCGATCATCATCGTCGATACTTGGATGTGGACGCCCTACGTGATGCTTATCTGCCTCGCCGGGCTGCGCTCCATCCCCGAATACATCTATGAGGCGGCCGAGGTCGACCGCGCGTCCAACTGGCGGCAATTCTGGTCGATCACGCTGCCGATGGCGCTGCCCTTCATCATGCTGGCGGTGCTGTTTCGCGGCATCGAGAACTTCAAGATGTTCGACATGGTCAACCTGCTGACCGGCGGCGGGCCGGGCTCGACCACCGAGGTCGCCTCGATCACGCTGAAGCGGCAGGCTTTCGAGAGCTGGCGCACCGGCTATTCCTCGGCCTTCGCCATCATCCTGTTCGTGGCGGTGTTCGGGCTGGCCAACATCTACGTCAAGGCGCTCAACAAGGTGAAGCAGAGATGAGCCTGACCACTGCCCATTCGGTCGTCGCACCGTCAGCGAATTCGAAGCGCATCGCCGGCGCGATCATCATCGCCTACGCGCTGATCTCGATCGTGCCGCTGTTGTGGATCTTCGCCACCAGCTTCAAGACGCCGCCGGATTCGATCGCCTATCCGCCAAAAATCGTGTTCCAGCCGAGCATCGAAGGCTATTGCAACCTGTTCACGACGCGGACGCGGCAGACGCCGGAATACATCAACTCGCTGGGGCCGGCGACCGGCTTCTGCGACGAGACCGTGCGCAAGCGCAACATGGTGATCGCCGGCCCGTCCAACTTCCTGCCGCGCTTCCTCAACTCGCTGATCATCGCCTTCGGCTCGACCTTCTGCGCGGTCTTTCTCGGCACGCTGTCGGCCTATGGTTTCTCGCGCTTCAAGGTTCCGCTCGCCGACGACCTTCTGTTCTTCATCCTGTCGACCCGCTTCATGCCACCGATCGCGGTCGCCATTCCGATCTACCTGATGTACCGCGAGCTTGGCCTGTCGGACACCGCGCTCGGCATGATCCTGCTCTACACGGCGGTCAACGTGTCGCTGGCGGTATGGCTCTTGAAAGGCTTCATCGACGAGATCCCGCGCGAATATGAGGAAGCGGCGATGATCGACGGCTACACGCGGCTGCAGGCCTTCTGGCGCACCGTGCTGCCGCAGGCGACCACCGGCATTGCCGCGACCGCGATCTTCTGCCTGATCTTCGCCTGGAACGAATATGCTTTCGCGGCACTCTTGACCTCGGGCACGGCGCAGACCGCGCCGCCTTTCATCCCGACCATCATCGGCGAAGGCGGCCAGGACTGGCCGGCTGTGGCGGCCGGCACGACGATCTTCCTGGTGCCGATCCTGGTTTTTACCATCCTGCTTCGCAAGCAATTGCTGCGCGGCATCACCTTTGGCGCGGTGCGCAAATGAGCATGACCAATCCCGTCAAACGCAAATCGCGCTGGCCGGCCTGGGCGCGGCGCGGCCTGATGGAAAACATCGCGACCGCACTGATCGCCATCGGTTTCCTGATGCTGTTCCAGCCTTTCGCGCTGTCGCTCTACACCTATTCCTTCATCACCATGCTCGCCGGCACCGTGATGTTCATCATCGTCTCGAAGTTCCCGGAATAATCATGGCCGAGATCCGTGTTCAGCACCTGAGAAAGGCCTTCGGCGATTTCGTCGCCGTGCAGGACTCCAACTTCGTCGTCGAGGATGGCGAGTTCTTCGTCATGCTCGGGCCGTCGGGCTGCGGCAAGACGACGACACTGCGCATGATCGCCGGGCTCGAACTGCCGACCGGCGGCCAGATCCTGCTCGGCGGCGAGGACGTCACCATGCTGCGGGCACGCGAGCGCGACATCGCTTTCGTCTTCCAACTGTTCGCGCTCTATCCGCATATGAATGTGCGCAAGAACATCGGTTTTCCACTGCTGGCGCAGGGCATGCCGTCGGCCGAAATCCGCGCGCGCGTCGAAGAGACGGCAAAACTCCTGCGCATCGACCATCTGCTCAACAAGTCGGTCTCCGGCCTTGCCGGCGGCGACCGTCAGCGCGTGGCGCTTGGGCGCGCCATCGTGCGGCGGCCGAAATGTTTTTTGATGGACGAGCCGCTCGGCACCTTGGACACCGAATTCCGCGACCTCATGGTCCATGAACTGCGCGAACTGCACAACCGCATCCACGCCACCACCGTCTATGTCACGCATGACCAGATGGAGGCGATGTCGATGGCCGACAAGATCGCTGTGATGAACCACGGCGTCATCGAGCAGTTCGGCACACCGCGCGAAATCTACGACCGCCCGGCGACCATGTTCGTCGCCGACTTCATCGGCTCGCCGCCGATGAATTTTCTGGGCTTCGGCGGCGGGCTCGCCAAAGGCGCGAAGGAAATCGTCGTCCAGGGCGCGAAGGTCGCGGTGCCGGAGGTGCGCGAGGATATCGCGCCGGCCGACATGGCGCTCGGCATCCGGCCCGAACATATCCGTTTCGACGACACTTCCAAGCTGCGCGGCGCCATCTACGGCACCGAATATCTCGGCACTACGCAGATCGTCGCGGTGGAAACGGCCGACGGCATCATCAAGGCGCGGGTGCCGGCCGAAATCCGGCTCAATGCCGGCGATCATGTCGGCCTGGCCCTGAACAGCGCCCGGCTGTCGCTGTTCGACAAGGAATCGGGCCGCGCGGTGAGAACAGCGGTCCACGACACCGCCTCTCAGGGGAGAGCGCAGCATGGCTGACGTGCACATCAAGAACGTGACCAAGAGCTTTGGCGAGCATGTCGCCGTCAACGGTCTCGACCTGCACATAGCAAACGGCGAATTCGTCGTGCTGCTCGGGCCGACCGGGGCCGGCAAGACGACGACGCTGCGGCTGATCGCCGGGCTGGAACGGCCGGATGCCGGCACGATCGAAATCGGCGGCCATAATGCGACGACGCTGTCGCCGGCCGAGCGCGACACCGCCTTCGTGTTCCAACAGTACTCGCTCTATCCACATCTGTCGGTCTACGACAATCTCGCCTTCCCGCTGCGCTCACCGGCGCGGAAGATCCCGGAGGACCAGATCCGCCGCCGGGTCGAGGAGGTGGCGAAGATGGTGCGTATCCACCACAAGCTCGCCAACCGCTCGACCAAGCTTTCGGGCGGCGAAATGCAGCGCGTCGCCATCGGCCGCGCCTTGGTGCGCAAGCCTGCCATCTATCTTATGGACGAGCCGCTGTCGTCGCTCGATGCCAAGCTGCGCGCGGATCTGCGGCTGGAGCTGAAGCGCATCCAGTCCGAACTCGGCGCCACCATGCTCTATGTGACGCACGACCAGATCGAGGCGATGACCATGGCCGACCGCATCGGCATCCTCGCCGATGGTGTGCTGGTGCAGATCGGCTCGCCGCGAACCATCTATTCGGAGCCGGCAAACCTGCATGTCGCGGCAAGGCTCGGCCAGCCGGCGATCAATCTTCTGCCGACCGGCCTGCTGCCCGATGCCGGGGCGCCGGCCGGCACCAGGACGATCGGCGCGCGCACCGAACATCTGATGATCGAGAAAGCGATGAATGGCCATGCCGACGGCGTCGTCGACTGGGTCGAGCATCTCGGCGACCAGAACCATCTGCATGTGACGGTCGGGCCGAAGAAGCTGGTGACGCTGACCGACCCGGACACCGATCTGTCGCAAGGCAACAAAGTGGTGATCCGCTACCGCTCGCCGCTCTATTTCGGCGCCGATGGACAAAGATTGATGTGAACGGTTTCGGTGTTTCCCCACCAAAGGGACAATGCCTCCTCCGATTGACGATCGCGAATACGGGACGAATTCGATGAAGCACTTTTTCAACCGCAGGGAAACGATCGTCACCGAGGCGCTGGACGGCCTGTTGTGCACCATCGGCTCGGGCGATCTCGCGCGCCTCGACGGCTATCCCGAGATCAAGGTCGTGCTGCGCGCCGACTGGGACAAGTCGAAGGTGAGCGTCGTCTCCGGCGGCGGCGCCGGGCATGAGCCTTCGCATGCCGGCTTTGTCGGCAAGGGCATGCTGACGGCGGCGGTCTCCGGCGAGATCTTCGCCTCGCCCAGCGTCAAAGCGGTGCTGGCGGCCATCCGCGCGGTCACCGGCTCGGCCGGCTGTCTGCTGATCGTCAAGAACTACACCGGCGACCGGCTCAATTTCGGCCTGGCCGCCGAGAAGGCGCGCGCCGAGGGCTTTCGCGTCGAGATGGTGATCGTTGCCGACGACATAGCCTTGCCTGACATCAACCAGCCGCGTGGCGTCGCCGGCACCTTGTTCGTGCACAAGATTTCAGGCCATCTGTCGGAGGCCGGACATGATCTTGCCGACATCGCGGCAGCGGCGCGGGCGGCGGCAAAGGATATCGTATCGCTCGGCATGTCGCTGTCGTCCTGCTCGATCCCCGGACAGCCGCATGAAGACAGGTTTGGCGCGGACGACGGCGAACTTGGCCTCGGCATTCATGGCGAGCCGGGCGTCGAGCGGATTGCCTTGCAAAGCGTCGACAGGCTGGTCGCGATCATGGCGGAGCGCCTCGCCGCTGGGCTCGACCCGAAGGCGAGCCATGCCTTGCTGATCAACAATCTCGGCTCGGTGCCGCCGCTCGAAATGTCGCTGATTGCCAATGCGGTGCTGGCCTTGCCGCTGGCCAAGACGGTCAAGCTGACGATCGGCCCCGGGCCGCTGATGACGGCGCTCAACATGAACGGCTTCTCGCTGTCGCTGATCCGGCTCGATGCGGCGCGTGAAGCCGCCCTGCTGTCGCCGGTCGGCCCGCATGCCTGGATGCCGGCCAAGCCGGTCGCGGCGCCTGTCATCATGCCGATGGCGAAAGCAGCCGGACAAAGCGCTGCGCACAAGGCCAGCCAGCATGCCGGCACCAGGCGCCTGATCGTCACGGTCTGCGAAAGACTGATCTCGCTCGAGGCGTCATTGAACGGGCTCGACGCCAAGGCGGGCGACGGCGACACCGGCTCGACGGTGGCGACCGGCGCGCGCAGCGTCCTCGATCGGCTCGACACGCTGCCGCTTGCCAACCCCGCTGCGACGCTTGGCGCGATAGGCGACATATTGAGCGCGTCGATGGGTGGTTCCAGCGGGGTGCTGCTGTCGATCTTCTTCACGGCGGCGGCGCAGGCCCTCGGCGGCGGGGACAGTTTGTCCAAGGCGCTGCTTGCCGGACTTGAGCGGATGATCTTCTACGGCGGCGCCAGACCGGGTGATCGCACCATGGTCGATGCGCTGGAGCCCGCGCTGAAGGCACTTGATGCCGATGGTCTGGAGGAGGCAGCAACAGCGGCGAGGCGTGGTGCCGAGGCCACGGCCGCCATGGAGAAGGCGAAGGCCGGACGGTCGGCCTATGTCGGCACCAAATTGCAAGGCGTGGTGGACCCCGGTGCCCATGCGGTGGCCGAGGTGTTTTCGGCCGCCGCCACGCTGCTCGTCGCAGCCTGACGCATGCACCAGTTGTCGAATGACCGTTCTTTCGCTACTGCCGGCAAAGTGGAAACCGGGATTTTGGGCGATATGGCGGCGTTGCACCTTGCCAGGCTGATCGCGGTGGCCGCCGATACGATTGCCGCTCACGCCGAGGAATTGACGGCGCTCGACCAGGCGATCGGCGACGGCGACCATGGGCTGAACATGAAGCGCGGCTTCGAGGCCGTGCGAGCCGAGGCCGATGCGTTCGCCGCAAAGCCGTTGCCTGACGCCCTGAAAGCGATCGGAACCAAGCTGGTGATGACGGTGGGCGGCGCTTCGGGTCCCTTGTTCGGCACGCTGTTCATGGCCTTGGGCAAGGAGATCGCGGCGGACCCCGATCGCAAAAACCTGGCCGCTGCCTTCGGCAAGGCTGTCGAAGCCGTGGCCGCTCGCGGCAAGTCGCAGATCGGACAAAAAACCATGCTCGATGTGCTGCAGCCGGTGCATGACGCCTTGGCCGGGGACAAGACGGCGGCTGAGATCGCCGACATCGCCGACGCCGCCGCCGAAGCGACGGTGCCGATGAAGGCGCTGCGCGGTCGCGCCTCGTTCCTTGGCGAGCGCTCGATCGGCCATATGGATGCCGGCGCGCGCTCAACCGCGCTGCTGGTGCGCTCGGTGGGGCAAGCGATCGGGGAAAGTGCATGAGCAATGTCGGGATCGTGATCGTGTCGCATTCGCCGCTGGTCGCGGAGGGCACGGCCGACATGGTACGCCAGATGGTGGGCGACGAAGTGCCGCTTGCATGGTGCGGCGGAAACGGCCATGGCGGGCTCGGCACCAATGTCGAGGCGATCATGGGCGCCATCGACAAGGCCTGGTCGGAAGCCGGTGTCGCCATCCTTGTCGATCTCGGCGGCGCCGAGACCAACTCGGAAATGGCGGTGGAGATGATCGGCGAGCCGCGTGCGCAGAAGATCATCGTGTGCAACGCGCCGATCGTCGAGGGCGCGGTGATGGCCGCGACCGAATCCTCCGGCGGCGCTTCACTGAAGGAAGTGGTGGCGACGGCGCACGAATTGTCGCCGTCGTGAGTAAACGGGATTTCTGAAAAATGTCCGCAGCCGCCGAAGCGACCGTCCTGATCACCCACGACGTGGGGCTGCACGCGCGCCCGTCGGTGAAGTTCACCAAGCTGGCCAAGACCTTTGCCGCCGACGTGGAAATCGCGCTGGCCGCCAACGGGCCGTGGTTCGACGCCAAGAGCATCGTCAAGGTGATGGCAGCCAAGGCGCCGAAGGGCACGGTGCTGCACATCAGGGCCAGGGGCAACGGCGCCGATGATGCGGTGCGGGCGCTGATCGAGCTGGTGCAGCGCGACTTCGACGAGGACGCCGGTCATGTCCGCTCGGCGTGAGGCTGGCGCGCTTCTTCGCCGGCCCGCAGGGAATGCGGGCCATGCGGATTGAGGGCGTTCCGGCCTCGGCCGGCTATGCCGAGGGGCCGCTGTTCGACCTCGATCGGTCGCCGGCCGTCTACGCAGGCAAAGCCACCGCTACGGAAGAGAAGACGTCGCTGCAAGCCGCGATCGGCACGGCAGTGAGCCGGCTTGCCGCCATGGCGGAGACCGCCGACAGCGACGCCGCCGGCATACTCGAATTCCACATTGCCATGCTGGAAGACAACGCCTTGAGCGGGCCGGCCTTCGCGTCGATCGCTTCCGGACAGACCGCCGACGTGGCATGGCGAGAGGCGCTCGATGCCGAGATCGCCGGTTACGAGGCCTCCGACCAGGACTATTTCCGTGCCCGTGCCACGGACCTGCGCGATATCAGGGACCAGGTGCTGCGTGCCTTGACCGAGGACGTCGACAGCACGGCACCGTCCGGTGCCATCCTCTGCGGCGAGGACATCGCGCCGACGCGCTTCCTCGAAACCGACTGGAGCCATGGCGGCGGCATTGCGCTGAAGGCGGGCAGCACCGCCAGCCATGTCGCCATGCTGGCGCGCTCGCGTGGCGTGCCGATGGTGGTGGGGCTGCGCGAACCGCTTGCCGATCTTGCCGGCATGGCACTGCTCGACGCCGAGCATGGCAGCATCGTGCTGGCGCCCTCGCCGGCGGAGATCGGCGCGTTCCGACAGTCATCCGCTTCCTTCGTCGCCCGCCAGGGCGTGGCCCGGCGTTTTCTGGCGCGGCCGGCGGTTACCAAGGCCGGCACGGCGGTGCGGGTGCAGGTCAACATCGCCGATCCGTCCGATGTCGACGGCATCGACATCGCGACCTGCGACGGTGTCGGGCTGATGCGAACTGAGTTCCTGTTCGGCAAGAATTTGCCGGATGAGGAGACGCAATATCGCGCCTATCGCAAGGTGCTGGAATGGGCTGGGGAAAAACCAGTGACGATCCGTACTGTCGACGCCGGCGGCGACAAGCCGGTACCGGGCTTCACCGTCGAGGAAGGCAATCCATTCCTTGGCCTGCGCGGCATCAGGCTGTCGCTGGCGCGGCTCGATATTTTTCGCGTACAGATCAGGGCATTGCTGCGCGCCGCGCCACACGGCACTCTCAAGGTGATGTTTCCGATGATCGCCATGGCCGATGAGTATGAGCGCGCAGCCGCCCTGTTCGCCGAAGAGCAGGCAGCCCTTGCCGCGCGTGGCGTCGCCCACAGGATGCCGCCGCTGGGCATCATGGTCGAGGTGCCGTCGGTGGCCATCGCGCCGGAAGCATTCGCAGGCGTCGCCTTCTTCTCGATCGGCTCCAACGACTTGACGCAATATGTGATGGCGGCCGCGCGGGATAACGCTGCTGTGGCCCATCTCAATTCGGTCCGTCATCCCGCTGTGCTGCGGTTGATCGGCTCGGTCACGGCCTTCGGACGGGAAAACGGCATTCCAGTCAGCCTGTGCGGCGATGCCGGCGGCGATCCCGCGTCGATCCCTTCGCTGCTGAAGGCTGGTTTGCGCGATCTGTCCGTTGCACCGGCGCAACTCGCTATGGCCAAGGCGGCCATATCCGATGTCCCGGTCTAGGCGCGGCCGGCATGGTTGACATCAAACCCGAACCCGGCTCCGAAGAGGCGATCCGCGCCTACAAGACGATCCTGTCGCAGGTCATCGACCAGCGACCGTCCGGCATGCGCCAGCGCCTGGCCGACGCGCTTGGCAAGCACCGCAGCTTCGTGACGCAGATTTCAAGCCCTGCCTATACGGTGCCGATTCCGTCGAAGCATTTGCCGGCTATTTTTTCCGTCTGCCATTTCAGTCCAGCCGAGCGGGATCAGTTTCTTGCCGCCTACCATCAGGCGCATCCGGGAAAAATGTCGATCGCCGCGGGCATGCGCAAGACGCGGCATGTGTCGCTCGTCGTGCCGGATTTCGGCGACGACAAGCAGAATGCGGCGCTCGATCGGGCGATCAATGAATTCATCCAGAAGATCACCAGCATCGCCGGCAAGGGTGGCAGCTGACCATTCTTGCCGGGCTGTTTGGGAGGACGCCATGAAGAAATTTATGAATGCGGTGGACACGGTGCTGACGGAGAGCCTCGACGGTTTCGTGGCCGCCCACGCCGATATCCTCGTGCTTGGCGAGGAGCACAAATTCGTCCGCCGCAGGACGTTGCGGCCGGGCAAGGTGGCGCTGATCTCCGGCGGCGGCTCGGGCCACGAGCCACTGCATGGCGGCTTTGTCGGCCATGGCATGCTGGACGCCGCCTGCCCCGGCCAGGTGTTCACCTCCCCGACGCCGGACCAGATGCTGGCGGCGGCGCAGGCCGTCGACACCGGCGCCGGCTGCCTGTTCATCGTCAAGAACTACGAGGGCGATGTGATGAATTTCGACATGGCTGCCGAAATGTCCGATGGCGTCCAGCAGGTGGTGACCAATGACGATGTCGCCGTCGAGAATTCGTCCTACACGACCGGCCGGCGCGGCGTGGCGGGTACGCTGGTGGTGGAAAAGATCGTCGGCGCGGCGGCCGAGCACGGCCTGGCACTGCCGGTGCTGAAGACGTTGGGCGAGCGCGTCAACGCCGCGACCCGCTCGATGGGCGTGGCGCTGACCAGCGGCACCGTGCCGGCCGCCGGCAAGCCGACCTTCGACATCGGCGACGGCGAGATGGAATTCGGCGTCGGCATCCATGGCGAGCCTGGCCGCCGGCGCGATGCCTTAAAGAGCGCCGACGCGATCGCCGGGGAGATCTGCACAGCGATCCTCGGCGATCTCGGCGACAAAGCGAAAGGACCGGCGCTGCTGTTCGTCAACGGCTTCGGCGGCACGCCGCTGATGGAGCTCTATCTGATGTACAACAGCGCGCGAAAGATCTTCGAGACGCATGGCGTGACGGTAATCCGCTCGCTGGTCGGCAGCTATGTCACCTCGCTCGACATGGCCGGCTGCTCGATCACGCTCACCATGCTCGACGAAGAGATGACCGGCTGGTGGGACGCGCCTGTCCATACGGCGGCGCTGCGTTGGGGCATGTAGCAATTCGAGTGCGCGGCGATTTTCCCTGGAAGAGCCATAGCGCTTCCGTTGGGAATGGCGATCTAAGCGCTATCACCTGCTCTCAGCGGAAATCACCCCAGAAATAGTCGTCACCATGAAGCCTCCGGTAAGTGCGTTGACTCGCCGGGCCGTTGCCTTTCTTCACCAAAGTAAGGTAAGGACTCCCAGGATTTTTGGGGAGATAGCGTATGCGTTACAACTGGGAGCGGGCGCCGACGACTTTCGAACGTCATCGGAAAGCGCTAGCGGCGGCCATTTTGATCTTCGGTGGCGTGGGCCTCATGCTTGTGGCCCTGCCGATCTAGTGCGGTAGACATTTCGTCCCATGAATAGCGTTTGTTAGGCGGCTATCGGCCGGCCTCTCAACGAGGCTGCCCGGTCACGGCGATGAAGCGGCGGTCGCGCCCTTCAAAGTCCCAGCACGACAATCACCGCCGGTTTGCCGGAAGGCGCTGGCCGTACTGCTCGAAGGCGAAATAGGGCCATCGGGCGAAAAGCCGATGATGGGCCGCGGCATCTCCGGCCAAGGCGGTTGAGATCGCGAGCACCGCGCCGATCGCCAGCGCAAACTCCGGTTTTGCCATGATCGACGCCGGATGGCGCATCGCTGAGATCCCGTCCCCCGAGAAGACCTCACTTCACGATCCAAGCCGGGACCGGTTCATACGAAAATCAGGGGAGACAGCGCCGGAAAAAACAGCATAGGCTGTTGGCAAAGACGTCAAATGGTTCCTGGGGAGGTTACGGATGGCTTCACGCTATCATGAGGTCTATGACGGCTGGAAACGCGACCCGGAACAATTCTGGGCGGACGCGGCCGGCGCCATCGACTGGTATTCGCCCTGGGACAAGGTGTTCGACGCCACCGCCGGCGTCTATGGCCGCTGGTTTACCGGCGCGACCTGCAACACCTGCTACAACGCCATCGACCGGCATGTCGCCGGCGGACGCGCCGACCAGATCGCACTGATCTATGACAGCGCCATCACCGGAACGGTGAAAAAATTCACCTACGCCGAACTCAAGCGCGAAGTGGTGGCGCTGACCTCGGTGCTGAAGAACCGGGGCATCGGCAAGGGCGACCGCGTCATCATCTACATGCCGATGGTGGCGGAGGCGGCCATCGCCATGCTTGCCTGCGCCCGCATCGGCGCCGTGCATTCGGTCGTGTTCGGCGGCTTTGCCTCGCATGAACTGGCCACCCGCATCGACGATGCCAAGCCGAAGCTGATCATCTCGGCCTCCTGCGGCCTGGAGCCGGGCCGGGTCGTCGCCTACAAGCCGCTGCTCGACAAGGCGATCGAGATGTCCCACCACAAGCCGGATGCCTGCCTGATCCTGCAGCGCGACCAGCTGCGCTGCGACCTGAAGGAGCATTTCGACATCGACTATGCCGACGCCGTCGCGCGTGAGCGGGCGGCCGGCGCCAATGTCGACTGCGTGCCGGTGCTGGCCACCGACCCGCTCTACATCATCTACACGTCAGGCACGACCGGCCAGCCCAAGGGGATCGTGCGCGACAATGGCGGCCACATGGTCGCGCTGAAATGGACGATGGAAAACGAGTTCGGCGTCAAGCCGGGCGAAGTGTTCTGGGCGGCGTCCGATGTCGGCTGGGTCGTCGGCCATTCCTACATCGTCTACGGACCGCTGCTGCATGGCAGCACCAGCGTCCTGTTCGAAGGCAAGCCGATCGGGACGCCGGATGCCGGCACCTACTGGCGGGTCATCTCGGACCATGGGGTGGTCGCGCTGTTCACCGCGCCCACGGCGTTCCGGGCGATCAAGGGCCAGGATCCGCGGGGTGAGTTCGTTGCCAGATACGATCTGTCGAAATTCCGCACGCTGTTCCTCGCCGGCGAGCGCGCCGACCCCGAAACCATCAAATGGGCGGAGCAGAAGCTGAACCTGCCAGTGGTCGACCATTGGTGGCAGACCGAGACCGGCTCGCCGATGACCATCAACCCGGCGGGGCTCGGCCTGCTGCCGGTGAAATACGGTTCGCCCGGCGTGCCGATGCCCGGCTATGACATCCGCGTGCTCGACGATGCCGGCCACGAGGTGCCGCGCGGGACGCTCGGCAATGTCGTGGTCAAGCTGCCGTTGCCGGCCGGCTGCCTGCCGACGCTGTGGAACGCCGACGCCCGCTTCCGCCAGGCCTATCTCGATGAGTTTCCCGGCTACTACAAGACCGCGGATGCCGGCATGATCGACGAGGACGGCTATCTCTACGTGATGGCGCGCACCGACGACATCATCAATGTCGCCGGCCACCGGCTGTCGACCGGCGCCATGGAAGAGGTGCTGGCCGCCCATCCCGATGTCGCCGAATGCGCCGTCGTCGGCATTGCCGATGCGATGAAGGGGCAAATTCCGCTCGGCTTCGTGGTGCTGAACGCCGGTGTCGCGCGCGACGGCGGCGCCATCGAGAAGGAGGTCGTGGCGCTGGTGCGCGAGCGGATCGGGCCGGTCGCCGCCTTCAAGACCGTGGTGACGATCAAGCGCCTGCCCAAGACGCGGTCCGGAAAGATCCTGCGCGGCACCATGCAGAAGATCGCCGACAAGGAAGAATGGACGATGCCGGCGACGATCGACGACCCGGCCATCCTCGACGAGATCGCCGCTGCGATAAAGGCGCGGGGGATCGGGGTTTAGGGGCAGCCAATCGCATAATGCATGCCGCCCAAAAGTGGCCCCGGTTTTGGGAGAACGACATGCATGAAAACAAAGACCTAAAGCGCGTCGTATGAATCCGTTCAGACGCGACGCGCTTTAGGCCATCGCCGGTCCTCCGGCGGACAAGAGAACTGTCACCCATGCTACCGGTCCATTCTGTTACCTATCTATCCGGTTCGGACACGCGCCAAGGCCGGCGAACTCGCGCCGTTCTCTCCCCGGAGTGGGAGGGTGCCTCGGCGAAGCCGAAACCTGACGCGATTACCCTTCAGCACCAATCTCTTATTGTGCAATGCAGCAAGCCACCCTACAGTGTCTCCTGGGGGGCCATCCGACGGTGCGGTATGGCTCAGCAAAAAATTACCTTTGGCGGCGTCGACATCCTGCGGTTTCTCGCAGCCGTTCTGGTCATGGTCTACCACTATGGCTTCTGGGTGTGGGCCTATCCCGATGGCATCTCGGCACAGGCCACGGGCGGCGTGCCGGCGCAGCCTGACATAGGCGCCTGGGTCGGATCCGGATGGGTCGGCGTCGAGATCTTCTTCGTCATCAGCGGTTTCGTCATCGCCTTCAGCGCCGAGAAGTCGACGCCGCTGCGGTTCTTCGAGGCCAGGGTGAAGCGGCTGGCGCCGGCGGTCTGGATCTGCGCGCCGGTCACCGCCGTGCTGCTTCTTGCCATCGGCCTGAGCTGGCCGACCGACGCGGTGGTCAGGCTGGTTCGCACCGGGCTGTTCGTGCCCTATGGTCCCTGGGTGGACAGCGTCTACTGGACACTCGGCATCGAGATCGCCTTCTACGCCATCGTCTGGATCCTGCTGCGGCTTGGCCGCTTCGATCTGATGGAGGCGGTCGCCATCGTCATCGGCCTGGTCAGCACGCTGTTCTGGTGCCTCTATTATCCGCTCGGCTGGGCCGACTTCGCCGAGACGCGGCTGCTCCAGCTCACTTTGGTGCATCACGGCTGCTTCTTCGCCGTCGGCGTGCTGCTGTGGCTGATCCGGTTCAAGGCGCTGACGGCGCCTCGCCTTGGCTTCTGCCTGCTGTTCCTCGGCGGGGGCGTGCTGCAGATCGCCAGTTCAGTCGACGTCCACAGCATCAAGGTCAATGCCGTGATGCCCTATGCGCCGCCGATCCTGATCTTCCTCGTCGCCATCGCGCTGATGGCGTGGTCGCTGCGGCTCGACCTCAGCTGGAGCGGCTGGCGCCGGATCGGCCTGATGACCTATCCGCTCTACCTGATCCACGACGTCGTCGGCGCGGCGATGCTCGGGGCGATGGTCCGTGCAGGGATGCCTTATCTCCTGTCGATGGCAGTGGTCGGCGCGACCATGATCGCGGCAAGCTGGCTGGTGGCGACGGAAGCCGAACCGCGCATAAGGCTGCTGCTCGACCACACCGTCTTCCGTTATCGGCTCAAGGCAGCGTAGCCGCGATCGTCCGTTTGAGGAAATGGTGTTCGTCCATGCCGGCGTGAGGCCGGCGTCGACCGGAAGAACCAGTACATTGGGAGCGCGAAGGAGCGGTCTTCACTGACGTTACAGCCGCGCGCACATTTGGCGCTTTGACGGCGGCCAGGTCGTGCCGGCGTCGGCGTCGCCGCATATCGTTCCGCTTCCTTATTCCGTCGAGGCCAATGTCGATCCGGAGGAGGCCTACATCGCGGCGATTTCCAGCTGCCACATGCCGCAACGCAAGCGGAGTTGCACCACTTGGCGCATGAACAGTGCTTCATCGCCAATTCCGTCAAGACGGAAATCCAGGTAGCCGCTTGAGATATTCATTTTGGAGCCGCTCCAGGAAAGCGTGAAACGGCTTTCCTGGAATGCTCTATACCGTCGCCTTGCTGCGCACTTCGGACTTGTCGAGATAGTAGCTCGAATATTTGTCGAAGAATTTTTCCGACGCGCCGAACGATCCGTATTTGGCGAGCTTCTTCAGGTCGACCTTGTTCAGCACCGCGCCGACGATCTTGTTGGCGACATAGGGTTCGGATTCCAGCATCGACCTGACCATGGCGCGCGGCGTGCGGCCCCATTCGGTGACCAGCACGAAGCCGTCGACCAACGGCGCGAAAGCCTTGGCGTCGACCACCGGCCCGAGCGGCGGCAGATCGACGACGATGTATTCGAACGTCTCCTTGGCGTTCTCGATGAAGCGCCGCATGCCAGCCGAGGACAACAGCTCGCTGGTGTGCGAGAAGTGGCCGCGCAGCACGGCCGGGATGATGGCGAGTTTCGTCTGCCGGTCGATCTTGCCGACCGACTGCCAGGTCTGGCCATTCATCACCGCTTCCATCAGGCCCTGCTCGGCTTCCATGCCGAGGCTGCGGCTCAACCCCGGATTGCGCAAGTCACCGTCGATGAGCAGCGTCCTGGCGCCATTGGCGGCCAGCAGTCCGGCAAGATTGGCCGCGACCGTCGACTTGCCTTCGCCGGGAAGCACCGAGATGACGCCGACGACGCGGCTGCCCTGTCCTTCCATCACGACATCGAAGGCGATCTTGGCGCTGCGCAGCGTTTCGGAGAACATCGATGCCGGCGCGTCGATGCTCACCCGCATGCGCGCGCGCCTTTCGATGGCCGCCGGCGACCTCGCTGCCTTGGCATCCGGCTGAGCCTCGGCCGGCTTGTCGTCCTTGGCGGGCCTGCTGCCGATGGTCGGCAGATAGCCGAGGAATTTGAGGCCGACGCGGTCGCGGACCTCCTCGCCGGTCCGGAAGAACCGCTCGTTGAACTCGTTGAGGCCGCCGAAGCCGGCGCCCATCAGCACGCCGAGCACGAGAGACAGTCCGAGCACGATGATGGTGCGCGGGCTCGAGGCGGAGAGCGGCGTCGAGGCATCCGAGATGATGCGGATCTTGCCGACCGGGAAAGATTGCTGCTGCGCGGCTTCCTCGTAGCGGCCGAGGAACGTCTGATAGAGCGTGGTGAGCGCCGTCGCCTTCTGGTCGAGGTCGCGCAACTGCACCTGCGACTGGTTGTCGACGGAGCTCTTGCCCTGAGCGGCGGCAACATTGGCCCTGAGCGCGGTCTCGCGCGCCAGCGCCACCTCATACTCGTTGCGATAACTTTCGGTGAGCTGCTTCAGCTCGCCGAAAATCTGCGCCGATATGTCGGCCTTTTCCTTGGCAAGCGCCACGGCCTGCGGATGTTGAGGACCGAAATTCGCCTCGACATCCTGCTGACGCTTGGAGACGGTGAGGTAGCGGGTCTTGAGCGCCGAAATGACCGAGCTGCTCGGCTGATCGCTCGAAATGGCGGCATCCTTGAAAGCGTTGTCCGAGCCGCTGTCGACGATCGACTTGTACTGCTGGTAGCGGGCGCTGGCGCGCGCCGTGTCGGCCTGCGCCACGATGAGCTGGGCGTTGAGGTCGGCAAGCTGCTTGTCGCTCAACAGCTGGCCATCGCTGTTGGCGGACAGGCCGTGTTCGGCCCTGAATTTTTCGACCGCCAGCGACGCCTGCTGCGAGCTCTCGCGCAGTTCCGTCAGCCGGCCCTGCAGCCAGACCGCCGCGCGCTCGGTGGCGTCGAAGCTGGCATCGAGCTGATCGGCCAGGTAGGCGTCGGCATAGGCCTTGGTGATCGCTTTCGCCAAGCCCGGATCGGTCGCCTGATAGCCAAGCGCGATGACGTAGCTTCGTCCGACGCGATCCGCCTGGATCTCGTTCTGCAGCTTGAGGATCGCATAGTCGCGGCTTGACGTGGCGATCAGCGCATTGCGGGTGGCAGGATCGAGCTTGCTGATGTCACCCATGCCCGGGATAGGCGGGCTGGGGCGGACATACTGGATAAGGCCGCGGATCAGGCCGACGCCCTGGGCAAGCGCCGACTGCGGCGGGTTCATAAACGCATCGTTCTGGTCGAGCTTGAGCTTGTCGACGACCACCGCGGCAAGCCGCGTCGAGGTCAGTATCTCGATCTGGCTCAGAATGGCGGAATCGGTCTGCATGGTCGTCGACGCCGCTGAAATGTCGTCGACGATCTTGTTCAGGCCCTCGTCGATCAGCACGCTCGAGACCGACACATATTTGGGCGGGGTTGTCTGCAGATAGAGCATGCCCAGGAAAAGACCGATGACGGCGCATACGGCAACCACCTTGGCCTGCCGCGCAGCCATGCCAAGCAGCCGCTCGATATCGATGAAGTCTTCGCCGTTTCCTGCGTCCGAATTCGGCAATGGCATCCTCTTGTCGAGAGGAAAGTTGGCATAATTCATCGTCGGTCCAATCCCAGAGCCCGCTGCGTTCCCGATAATCGGGTTGAGGCTCTATCTCTTTGTTTGGGCATGATCTTTTCCGAAACCTTCGGGAATCATGACCTGTCTAAGTTTAAGCATGACCTTTGCGGAAACCGGGAGCCACTTTCCGGGATCATGCTTGGGCTTGCAGGCGCCCCAACGGTCGGGAGCATTGCCAAGAAGCAACGCAAGCTTCATGCCAGACGACGGGGCCTGTCGGCCCCTCGCCGCCAGCCATCCGGCAATACTCCCGAAAGATGGGCATTATGCGGCTTCTTCCTGGCGTTCATGCGACCGGACGAACTCCTGAAGCATCGCGAAAACCGGGCCTTTCATGTCGTTGCGCGCCAGCGCAAAAGCGATGTTGGCCTGGATGAAGCCTTCCTTGGACCCGCAGTCGAACATGCGTCCCAGGAAAGGCTGGGCAAAGAACGGCTGGTCCTTCGACAGGCGGACCATGGCGTCCGTCAGCTGGATCTCGTTGCCGGCGCCACGCTGCTGATTGCCCAGCAGCGCGAAGATCTCGGGCTGCAGGATATAGCGGCCGTTGATGTAGAAATTTGACGGCGCGTCGGCCGGGGCCGGCTTTTCGACCATCGCTGTGACTTCGAAGCCGCCGCCGATTTCGGCACCGCGGCCGACAATGCCGTATTTGTTGGTCTCGCTCGGATCGCAGCGTTCGACGGCGATGACATTGCCGCCGGTGCGCTCATAGAGGTCGACGGTTTCGGCAAGACAACCGCGCCCGCCGAAGGAGACCATGTCCGGCAAAAGCAGGGCGAAGGGCTCGTTGCCGATGACCTCGCGGGCGCACCAGACGGCGTGACCGAGACCTTGCGGCGACTGCTGGCGGATGAAGGAGGTGGCGCCGGCCACAGGCAGCATGCTTTCGAGCGCCTCCAGCTGGGTCTTCTTGCCGGTCTGCTCCAGGGTTCCGATCAATTCCGGATGCAGGTCGAAATAGTCCTCGATGACCGCCTTGTTGCGGCCGGTCACGAACACGATGTGCTCGATGCCGGCTTCGAAGGCCTCGTCCACCGCATATTGCACGACAGGCCTGTCGACCACCGGAAGCATTTCCTTCGGCATCGACTTGGTCGCCGGCAGGAACCGTGTTCCAAGCCCCGCCACCGGTATCACGGCCTTCCTGATTTTCTTCATCGCAAATTCCTTCTGAGGAGATCGACTTCAGTCCATTCACAGGCCACGAAAAATCCCTCCATGTGCCTGCATCTTCACCTCCCCGCCCCCACGGCAAATTGTGCCGCTACTCGTCGCAACCGCACGGCGATCGGCATGCCCATATGCCTGACCGCCGCCGGGTCGCTGAGCGCCGTCCGGATCGCTTTGAGCGGGGACCGCGCCTTGATGTGCTGGACCATCGCCAGGAAGGAGGCTGCCTTGCGCAGGCTGCGGCCGCGCCGGGCAAAGGCCGCCTGGGCCGCCTCGTCCATCCGATGGGTTTGAGCGAATACGGCATCCGCCTTGCGCATCGCTTCTACATGGTGAAGCTCGAGCACACGCGAGATGGAGCCACTGCGAATATGGTAGGCGTAGCCGATCTCCGGCTCGACCACGCATCTGCCGCCCTTGGCGAGCGCCTCGGCAAACAGGATGTAGTCTTCGCCGATCCTCAGTTTCTCGTCATAGCGAAGCCGGTTTTCGTCCAGGAACCGGCGCTGGAAGATCGGCTTGAGGTAGCCGAGGTTGAACTTCGATTCGAAGACGACGTTGCCGGCGATGTAGGTGGCCAGCGAAATCTCGCGCAGGCCTTCCAGATAACGCCTTGGGAACATCGCATCCTCGACGACGCCGTCCTCGCGGATGACCTGGAGATTGTCGACGGCGATCTGGGCATCCGCTTTTTCGGCACGGCCGATCATGGCGGCGATACGGCCAGGGAAGACGGCATCGTCGGAATCGAGCACCGCGACCCACCTGCCGCGGGCGACGTCGAGTCCGGCATTTCGGGCGCCGCCGGGACCGCGATTCCTGGCAAGCGCGACGACGCGCACAATGTCTTGCGGATAGGCCCGCGCCACATCGAGCGTGGCATCGCGCGACTGGTCGTCGACGACGATGATCTCGACGCTGACACCCTTCTGCGCCATGGCGCTGGCAATCGCGCGGTCGAGCGTCGCCTCTGCATTGTAGGCGGCGATGACAAAGGAAACATCCGGAGCGAAGGAAACGTCAGGCTGCACGCTTGCCTCCTTCCGGGGATGACGATTGGCCGTAGAGCCGGAGTTCGCGGACGCCGACAAGGCCGCTGACGACGCCGACATGCATGATGCCGCGCAGCACGCTGCGGTTCCTGCGCACCGGGCTGGCGACCACGGGAAGGGCCGCGGCGAAACAAAAGGCTGCCTTTGCGGCGGCAAGGCCGACATGCTTGATCAGCCCGATGCCGCGCGCATTGCTGCCCAAGAGGTGACCATGCGTCTGGCCGACGCGAAAACGGCGGCGGCCGAGCCAATCGAACGCGGCCCTTGAGCGCGGCACCACCTCGTCCACCCAGGCCTCTCGAGCGAAGGCGATGCGGCCGCCGACCTTGACCATCTGATCGAAGAGTTCGGTGTCCTCGCCGCCGGTCTGGCCGCGCGCCAGGCTGAAGCGACGGCCGCGCAGGCTGTCCGACCGCATGCGCAGCAGGACGTTGCAGGTGTAGCCGGTGCGGATCTCGCCGCGCACCCAGACCGGCAAGGTCGAATGGAAATCGCCCCGGCGCATCCATTCGGGTGCATCCGGACGGTAGAGCGCCCGCACCGGACCGAGCACGGCTGTTGCACCACTGTCCTCGGCCGTCGCCACCAACTCGGCCAGCCAACGGGCGGAGGCAGTCTCATCGTCGTCGATGAAGGCGAGGAAATCCGCCTCGCTGGCATCGAGGCAAGCGTTGCGGGCGACCGAGATGTTGCGCGCCGGGGCATGCCGGTAGCGGACCGGCAGCGCCAATTCCTGCGACAGCGCGGTCACCAATGCCTGCGCGCTCGGCGTGTCGTCATTGTCGGCGACAATGACGCCGATATCGAAGCCCTCGGGCATCTCCATGGCGGCAAGCGAGCGCAGCGTGTCGGCCAGCTCCGGCCGGCGGAACGTGCACACGCCGATGTCGATGCTGCGGTTCTTGGCCTGAGCCACCATCACGCCACCCCGCGTCGCGCGCCGAGGCCGAGAAGCTGCAGCCAGAAGCCGACGGACCAGCCGAAATGCATGACCATGGCCGAAACGCCGGCCAGTGCGATGTCGGCATTGCGCTGGCGAATGGCCGTCACCAGGCCATAGCCGAGGCAGACCGAAGCCCAGACCAGCAGCGGCACAGCCGCGATCCAGTGCACGAAGGAGAAGGCCGCCAGAAGAACCACCGGGAAGACCGCCAGCGGCACCATCTGCCGGACCTTCGGGATGACGCGGTGCTTCAGCACATTCTTGGCGCGGCCGCGGCCATAGCCGAGATACTGGAAATAGAGGCCTTTGAGCGAGGCGCGCGGATAGTAGACCATCTGCGTCTTGCCGCTCATCCAGATTCTGTAGCCGGCCTGCCGCAGCCGGTAGTCGAGCTCGGCATCCTCATTGTGGCTGAAGCTCTCGTCATAGCCGCCGACAGCGCCGAAGGCCGATATCCGCATCAGCGCGTGATGGCCGTGGTCGACCCATTCTCCGGCCGAGAGGTGACGATGCTTGGAACCACCGGTGCCGAGTTTCGAATTCTGCGCCGCCGCAACCGATTTCTGCACGGCGCCGCTGCCGCTGGTCAGCATCGAAACCACGACCGAATCGGCTGATGTGGCCAGCGCTTCCTCCAGCAGCCGGTCGCAGTAATCGTCGGGATAGCCGCCATGCGCGTCGATGCGGATGAGATATTCCGCGCCTTCGCCAAAAGTGCCGACGGCGAGATTGATCGCCGCGCTCTGGATGCGCCGCCTGTTGTGAAGCAGGACAACGCGCGGGTCCTTCGCGGCGATCTGCTCGACAATGGCCAGCGTGCCGTCGGTGCTGCCGCCATCGGCAACGACGATCCGGGCGCCAAGCCTTGCCGCAGCCGGGCAAAGCTGGCCGAGCAGGGCGCTGATATGGGCTGCCTCGTTCAGGCAAGGGATCACGATCAGGCTGGAGGGAAGCGCTTGCGTCATCGGGAGAAGTCCATCCTATGCCAGGGCTTCAGTCGCGAGGGACTCGCGCACGGTGGTCAGGCGGCGCAGTTTTTCGACCAGCGCGCTGCAGTCGCTGCGATCGTAGCTCCACGTCCTCGGATTGCGGGCAAGCACGCGCGCCTTCAGTCTGCCGAAGCGCTGCTCCTCCATCGTGCCGAGTGCGGTTTCGAGCGCCTCGGGCGTCGCCTGGGGCAGCAGGATGCCGATGTCCTGCTGGCTGAGGAACCGTCCGGTTTCCGTATGGCCCATCGAGATCGGCACCGCCCCGAAGCGGCAGCCTTCATAGAGGCGGTTGGGCAGCAGCCATTCCGAATTCTGTCCCTCCTCGAAGAAATCGATCGCCCAGGAGAAATGCACGTCCTGGTAGATCGCCGCCATGTCCTCCGGATTGCGGTAGGGTCCACGAAACGACAGATAAGGTTCGGCATCGACGAAGGCGTGGAAATCGGGGAATTCGGAAAGCGCCGGACGGCCGCGCAGCACGATTTCGAAACGTCCATCCATGCGGCGGGTGAAATCAGCCAGAAGCTTGAGCGAGCGGCGGCAGCGCAGCGCTCCGAACCAGCCGATCCGCCATGGCGGGGCGGCGGGCGCTTCGACCGTTTCACGCTCGCCGGGCAGGATCGCCGCTGCCTCGAAATATTTGTTCTCGATCAGCTCGACGGGTGCGGCGACCTGGCGGAAGGGCTTGAAATAATTGGCGATGAAGGCGGGCGAACTGGTCACCAGCAGCTTCACGTCGCGCGCCAGATGGCGCTCGGTGGCGCGCAGCGCCTTGCCGAAGATGTCGTCGCGAAGCACCAGGCGGTGGATGTCGAGGCATTCATAGACTATCGGCACCGAGGCGCCGAAGGCCGACCTGGCGCGGCGCGCCAGCGCCAGCATTTCCAGATTGCGCGCGATGATGAGATCGGGCCGCGGCGCGCCCTTCAGCTTCGAGCCTATCGAAACCGCCGCTTTCGCCACCGCCGCCAGGCGCTGGGCGAATCGGCCGTCGCGCGTCGCGCCGAGGTCGACCGGCTGCAATCCTTCGATGTCGGCGATCGGGGTCGCGGTGCGGCGAAAGCCCGCCAGAGTGACCCGGGCACCGCCTGTCCTGAGCATTGTGATCCGTCGGCGAACCGCCGGATCGGAAACATCGTGCACCAGGTACAAGACATGCAGCATGAAAACTCGACCGCTGTTTGACCCCACCCACAAGGATGCTAGTACAGCTCTTGCTGCATCGCAACATTTTTGGCGCGGCAATGGACATTTTCTGTTGCACTGCAAAATTATTGCCGTAGTTTGGGGATGGCGGCGGTCGTGGATTTTCAGGGTTCGGAAATCCGCGCAAAAAATCAGGAATCCTGAATTTGGAAGCCAACCCATTCGATCCGCCGGAAGGCTCGCTGCGTAAATCGGTCGGGCGCGGCGCGGTGGTGACCGCCATGTCGCAATCGGTGCGGGTCGCGACGCAGATCATATCCGTCATCGTGCTGTCGCGGCTCTTGTCGCCGCAGGATTTCGGCGTCGTGGCGATGTGCGCGCCGGTGCTGGCCTTCATCGCGCTGTTCCAGGATTTCGGCCTGACCCAGGCGACGATCCAGAAATCGGGCATCCGCCATGAGGAGGTGAACTACCTCTTCTGGATCAATGTCGCGGTCAGTGCCATCCTGGCCTGCGTGCTCGCGGGTGCGGCACCGCTGGTCGCCGCCTTCTACGGTGAGCCGCGCGTGGCCGGGCTGGTCGCCGCGTTCGGGCTGCAGATCATGGCCTATGGGCTCGGCGCCCAGCATTTGGCGCTTTTGACACGACGCATGCAGTTCGGGCGCCTGGCGGTCATCGACGTCGCCAGCGCGGTTGCCGGGCTGGTGGTGTCGATCGCCTGGACCTTCATCGACCGCTCCTACTGGGCGCTGTTTGCCGGCACGCTGACCGGCGCGGTGCTGCCGACGCTGTGCTACTGGGCAAGCTCGCGCTGGCGGCCAGGCCTGCCGCGCAAGGTCGCCGGCATCGGCGAGTTGATCAATTTCGGCGCCGGCATCACCGGCTTCAACTTCGCCAATTTCTTCGCCCGCAACCTCGACAATGTGCTGATCGGCAAATACTGGGGCGAGCAGCAACTCGGCCTCTACGACCGCGCCTACAAGCTGCTTCTGTTCCCGCTCAGCCAGATCACCAATCCGCTGTCGAAGGTCATGGTGCCGGCGCTGTCCAGGCTGAAAGACGAGCCGGACCGCTACCGCAGCGCCTATCTGCGCGTCATGCCGCTGATCCTTTTGGTGGCGCTGCCCGGCGTCGCCTTCGCCACCGCAATGTCGGATGTGCTGATCCCCTTCGTGCTCGGCGAACAGTGGCGCGCAAGCGCCTCGATCTTCCTGGCGCTCGGCTTTGCCGGGCTGCTGCAGCCGCTCAACAACCCGGCGGGCTGGCTTTTCGTCAGCCAGGGCCGCTCCGGCGACTTCATGCGCTGGGGCATCATCACCGCCGTGACCTCGGTGCTCGCCTTCGCGCTCGGCCTGCCCTATGGCGCGCTCGGCGTGGCGATAGCCTATGCGGTCAGCGAATATCTGCGCACGCCGTTCCTGTGGCTCTATGTCGGCAAGAGCGGACCGCTGCGGGCCAGCCATGTGCTGCGCGCGGCAACGCCATTCGTGCTCGGCGCGCATCTGGCACTGGCGGCGGTCTGGCTGATCAAGCCGATGCTGCCGCAGCAGCATGTCGTCGCCCTGGCCAGCGGCGCCATGCTTGCCTACCTCATCACCATTGTCGTCGCGCTGGCCTTCGCATCCGGCCGCGAGGCCTTGCGCGAGGCCCTGAAGATGCTGCCGGCACGACAGCCGGCGGCAACGCCGCGCGAGGCGCAATAATTTCGGCGCCTTCGCCGGCTACCCAATATCCACACGAACATCAGGTCTGATGCATGCACTACCGATCGATCTCCGACATGAACGACACGATTGTCGGCAACCTTCACCGGCTGCCGCGCGACATCGACCTGGTGGTCGGCGTGCCCAGAAGCGGCGTGCTGGCGGCGACGCTGGTCAGCCTTGCGGCGAACATTCCGATGACCGACCTGGATTCCTTCCTGGACGGCCGGGTCTATACGTCCGGCATCACCAAGCCGCGCGCCGCGCTCGACCGCAAGGTCTCGGACATGCGCAAGGTGCTGGTGATCGACGACAGCATCGCCGGCGGCAACGCCATGCGCGATGCCCGTGCCCGTATCGAGGCTGCCGGCATAGAGGGTGATTTCATCTATGCCGCGGTATTCGGCCTGGAGCCGAAGCATCGGGAAACCGACGTCGTCTTCGAAGTCGTGCCGCATCCGCGCATGTTCCAGTGGAATTTCATGCATCACAAATTCCTGGCGCAATGCTGCGTCGACATTGACGGCGTATTGTGCCTCGATCCGACCGAGGCGGAAAACGACGATGGTCCGGCCTATGAGAAATTCCTCAGCGAAGCGCGCCCGCTTCATGCCCCGACCCACCGGATCGGCTGGCTGGTCACCAGCCGGCTGGAGAAATACCGTGCGCTGACCGAGGCGTGGCTGGCCAAGAATGGGATCGTGTACGACCAACTGATCATGCTCGACCTGCCGAGCAAGGCGGAGCGCCAGCGGCTCGGCGCGCATGGCAGTTTCAAGGCTGATTTCTACCGCAAATCCAACGCTATCCTGTTCATCGAAAGCGAGCATGCGCAGGCGCTGAAGATCACGGAGCTGTCGGGCAAGCCGGTGCTGTGCGTCGAAACCCATATGGTGAGCTTCCCCGATGCGCTGTCGCTGCCGGCGCTCGGCCAAGCCGCGCGCAATCTGCCGGCAAGGCTGCGGCAGATCAACTCGCAGCAAGGCCGCAAGGGCGCCGCCAAGGCCCTGGCCCGCGCCCTGCTCGGCGCCCGCGGCTACGAGACGCTGAAAAGCCGGGTCAAGCGCCCGGCCTGATCGGCTGGCTTTCTGAGCGCCGGCTACGCCGCCTGGCGCGCCCGCTGCTGAACCGCCCTGTCCAGGATAGAGAAGAAGGTGACGAACTGGCGGTCCGGATCGAGCTCCGGACGCGCCGCGAAGCCGCGCGCCAGGTTTGAAACCCCTTCATATTCCTTGTTATCGTTCCACAGCTGCCTGACAGCCGCGACCCAGTCGATGAGCGGAGCATCGTAGTCGAGTACCGTGCCGCCGGGGCCGATGGCTTCGGGCAGGCCACCGCGCCGCGAACCGACGACCGGGATGCCGCTGCAATGGGCCTCGGACGCGACTCGGCCCCAGGCCTCCTCCCATTTCGAGGGCGCAAGCAGGATCCTCGTGCGGCCATAGACCGTCTTCATGTCGTTGGTGCGGCTCTCCAGCGTGACGTTGCCGAGCGGCGCGATCGTCTCCTCGATGCGCGCGCGGTGGTCGTCGTCCAGCTTCCAGCTTTCGACGAACAGGAACGGGATTTCCGGGCAGGCGCCGGCGATGCGGACCGCCAGTTCGAAGCCCTTTTCCTCATAGGGGTTGATCAGCGTGACGAACTGGCCCGTGGTCGGCGTGCTGTACTGCGTCGGGTTGATGGTCGGCGGGATCACTGTCGCCTCGATGCCGAATTCCCGCTTGTAGGTGCGCGCGGTGAACTCCGAATTGGCGATGTAGAGTGCGGAACCCAGTTCGCGCAAATCGCCGCCCAACTCGTGGAACTCGACATTTCTGAGATAGACGACCAGCGGCACGCCCTCGGCCTTCAGCGCTTTGCCGAGGGGCACCGATTTGTGGCACTGAACCACCGCCACGTCCGGCCTCAGTTTCTTGACGGCAAAACCCGCCGCTTCCCAGGGAAACCACGCCCGGATCACCGGGTAGCCGGGAAAACTGTCGACGACCGCAGGCTGGCGCAACAGCTTCATCTTGGCACGCGCCTTCAAGCCGAAGACGCCGTCGCCGAAGAGGGCGGCAAGCACCGCGGCCTCATGTCCGTGCTCGATCAGCTGTTCGGCCAGATGATGCGTGCTCGACTGAACGCCGCCGCTGAACTCCGGCGGGTAGCCGTTGCCGCCTGCAAAAAGAACTTTCATGGTCGTGGCTCCTGTCTTTTCGCCGTGTCGAAAGCGCCTCACGCGCTCTTTGGCGGGTCAAGCGTCGCGAACGGATTGGTACATGAGTGCCATCCGGTGAACCGGATCGGATCGTCAGGCGAACTGCGCCAGGCGTAGTCCGTCAGCATATGGAATTCGGCGATGACCCAGCGGTCGAAATGTACCAGATCTTCCCGCTTTTCATGGGGCAGCAGACGGCGGACGGCGCCCAATTTGAGCTCCTCGATCAGAGTGACTGCGTCGCTCAATTTCTCGCTCGGAAAGATCCAGGGATTGCGGTTGCGGAACTCCAGCACGAATTGCTGCAGGTGCTCGATGCGCATATTCAGCCTGCCGAGATATTTTTCCAGCGTGACGCGAACCAGATCCTCGTCCGAAAACGAGGAGACCGCGGCGTAGGCAACGCCCGTCGAGGCAACGCCACCCGCCAGGATGGCCAGTGCCGAACGCCGTGTGACTTCGATCATCGGGCCGCTCCTCTCACGCGATCCGGCTCGCCGCCCGCAGGGACAAAGCCGCCGCGGTCAGGCTTGGGTTGGCGCAGGAGCAGCTCGGATAGGTGCTGGTTCCGACGACAACCAGGTTTCTCAACCGGTGATGGATCATGTTGCTGTCGATCACCGAATCAGCGGGGCCGGTACCCATCCTCAGCGTACCCTGGACATGCGATTCCGTTGGCCGGATGCCGCGGTCGAAGAGCCGCTCGACCGGCAGCGGGGCAAGCAGCGCCGGCAATTTGTCCAGCGCCCGGGCCATGCCCTTGACCGCATAGTCCGACGGTGCCTTGAAGGAGACGAAGGCATTGTCGTCCTCGTCGAGGGTGACGAAATTCTCGTGATCGAGCAGGTTTTCGGTGACCACGACCAGCGGCAGCGTCTGGCGCAACCGCCCCTGCTCGGCGCGCATCCCGTGCTGCCAGCGGTTTTCGAAATAGACCAGTGCCGCCGCATGCTCGGACCGGTGCGGACCGTCATAGAGGCCAAAATTCAGGCCGGTGGTGATGGTGCTGCCGTCGAAATTGTCGACGCCGTCGAGATAGACCTCGAAATTCCAGCCATAGGATTCATGCAGGCCGCGCCCGACGAATTCGTCTCCCAGGCCGGAGCGCAGCATGATCGCCGCGCTCTGGATGGCGTTGGCGCCGAGAATGAAAAGGTCGCCGCTGACCTGATACTCCTTGCCGTCATGAACGAAGGTGACCGAACGGACCGCGCCGCCGACCTGATCGAGCCTGCGCACTTCCGCACCGAGGCAGACCGAAACGTCGGGATGCTCGAAGACATGCATCAGGCCATTGTTGGCGGTGAATTTCGCGTCGACCGGGCACAGCCAGCAGCGCAGATTGGCACAGCACGAGGTGCGCTGCGCGGTCGGGACCCGGGCGCGAGCGGTCGGCATGACGAAATGCTGGCCGGGCTGGGCCACCTTCATCATCTTGTCCGGCGTCGACATGCGATGCGGCGGCTGCGGAAACGGTTTCGAGCGCGGCAGCATCGCCGCCATGTCGGGATCGCCGGAGATCGACATGATCTCTTCGGCATCGCAGTAGAATGGCTCGACGTCGTCATAGCTGATCGGCCAGTCATTGCCGACGCCATAGGTGCTTTTCAGCCTGAAGTCATTGGGATGGAACCTCGGCGTCTGGGCGAACCAGCAGTTGGTCCCGCCACCCAGTCCGATCGTGTAATTCCACGGCTTGTCGGAGTTGGTCTTGTAGGTCGACTCGTCGTCGATGTCGGTGTTGGCGTTCTGGGCGAGCTGCCATTCATGCGTGTTGTGCCGACCCCATTCCAGGATCAGGATGCGCGCCTTACGCCGCATGGCGAATTCGTGCAGGAAGAAGGTCGAACCGAAACCGGAACCGATCGCGATGAGATCGAAATGATCCTTGGTGATTTGCTCTGGCTTTACGTCCAGCACCATCAGCCGCAACTCCTTTCCGCGCCGGGCGCGTATGCCAAATTCCGCTTGCTTCCCGCGGTCGCTCTCATGCCGCCATTCTGCCGATCGAGTGATATTCGATGCCGTGGCGCGCCACGACCTTGGGGTCATAGAGATTGCGGCCGTCGAAGATGACCGGCGTCGTCAGCGCGTCCTTCAACGCGTCGAAGGACGGGGCGCGAAAACTCTTCCATTCGGTGGCGATGAGCAGCGCATCGGCGCCGCGCAAGGCCGCTTCCTTGGTGCCGCACAGCAGCAGGTCGTCGCGCAGGCCGTAAATGGCCTGGCATTCCTGCATCGCCTCCGGATCATAAGCCTGTACGGTCGCGCCGGCCTTCCACAGCGCTTCCATCAGGACGCGCGCCGGTGCCTCGCGCATGTCGTCGGTGTTGGGCTTGAAGGCCAGGCCCCACAGCGCAAAGGTCTTGCCCTTGAGACTGCCCTTGAAATAGCGGTTCACCTTGTCGAACAGCACGGATTTCTGGTCATTGTTGCGTTCCTCGACGGCGCGCAGCAGCTTGGCGTCGAACTTGACGCCCTCGGCGGTCTTGATCAGGGCGCGGACGTCCTTGGGAAAGCATGAGCCGCCATAGCCGAGACCCGGATAGATGAAGTGGTAGCCGATGCGCGGATCGCTGCCGATGCCCTTGCGCACCTCCTCGATGTCGGCGCCGAGCTGCTCGGCCAGATTGGCCATCTCGTTCATGAAGCTGATCTTGGTGGCCAGCATGCAGTTGGCGGCGTATTTCGTGAATTCGGCGCTGCGCACGTCCATCACGATCATCTTTTCGTGGTTGCGGTTGAAGGGCGCGTAAAGCTCACGCATCACCACCTCGGTCTCCTCGCTCGAGGTGCCGACGATGATACGGTCGGGCTTCATGCAATCGGCGACGGCCGAGCCTTCCTTGAGGAATTCGGGATTGGAGGCGACGTCGAAGGCAAGATCCTCACGCCCTCTCTTCTTCAGCGTCTCGGCGATCCTGGCTTTCACCTTTTCGCAGGTACCGACCGGCACGGTCGACTTGCCGACGACGATCTTGGCGCTATCCATCTCGCGGCCGATGGTCTCGGCGACCGCCAGCACGTATTTGAGGTCGGCCGAGCCGTCCTCGCCGGGCGGCGTGCCGACCGCGATCATCTGGATTTCACCGTGCCGGACGGCGGCGGCGGCATCGGTGGTGAATTTGATGCGGCCGGCGGCATGATTCTCCCTGACGATGCTTTCGAGGCCTGGCTCGAAGATCGGGACGAAGCCCTGGTTGAGGCGCTCCACCTTGCTTTCGTCGATGTCGACGCAAACCACCTGGTGGCCAACCTCGGCAAGCACCGCCGCCTGCACGAGGCCGACATAGCCAATTCCAAACACCGTCAAGTTCATTCGGTTTCATTCCCATCCATGGCCGCGACCCGTTCTCGGTCCGGCCGGTTCAATTCGTCTTTCCCAACTCTTTTACGCTGCATACGAGCGATTCCGGAAACTGGCATGGCTCGCCGAGCGCGGTGAAGGCAACGCGTTCGACCTGCAGCGAAAGCTTGCGGCCCGGATCAGCGAAGGCGCCCATCCAACCCTTCATGGTGTCGCTGCCCCAAAGGCTGAAGAAGATCTTCTGCGCGTGGCTGGGCAGCTTCGCCGGGTCGGTGATGGTGTTCACCAGCTGGCCGTTGACGTACCAGCGCAAACTGTCCTTCTCCCAGACGAAGGCGTAGTCGTTGAAGGCCTTGTCGGTGCCGCCCGGCACCTCGACCAGCTTCTCGTTCTTGCCCTTACCGTCGATATAGGCGTTGACCTGCACCTTGGAGGTGTCCTTGGTCAGGATCTCGAAGTCGATCTCGTCCCAGGGCTGCTTGTCCGACGGGCCGATATAGGTGAAGAAGGCCGCGTTGAGGCCGGAACCGGTGTCGGTCTTCAGCCGCGCCTCATAGGTGCCATAACCAAAGCGCTGCTTGGTCTGGATCTCGCCGCAGGCGAATTCGCGATCCTTCAGCTTCTGTTTTCCGAAGCCGAGCGACAGCACACCGTCTGAAAGCTCGACCAGCCCCTTCGACCAAGTGCAATTCTGGTGGCTGCCGTTGCTCCAGCCGTCGGAGACATACCAGCGAGACTTGTCGAAGCTCTTGAAATCATCGACGAAAGAGGGAGCGGACTGGATATCCTGCGCATGGGATGGAGTCGCAAAGAGGCTGCCGAGAGCAGCCAGCAGCAATCCGCCGATCAAGCCCAACCGCCGCAGGTCGCCTTGCCGGATCTCATGCGCGACGGAGGTTGCGGCAATTGCTGTCGTGGACGTGGTTTTCGGATCTAAATTCATACCAAACTCACCTTTGTGCTGTGCGTCCCCAACCCAAAGTCGACGTTTGAACCGCTTCCAAACGGGCCAACCTTGGCCTCCTTTTCGAGCCCCCAGAAATCCCTCTCCTGTCCTGCATCATAGCTTTGAAGCTTGCATCATGCCTTTGAAGTAGTCTCACGCCCGGCTCGCGCCCGCGGGCCTGGCGAAATCCGCCGTGGCGGCCGAATTGGACTCCCCACCCGCGTCGAAGACCATATCGAGCGAATGACGCAGTTCCTTCATCAAACCGTGCTGGCGCGACAGTGCCGCGATGCGGCGCTCGCAATTCAGGATCGATTGCGTCAGCGCGCTGACTTCGGATGAGCGCTTCTCGGAAGCGGAGCCGTTTTCAATGGCTTCGACGAGAAAGGCCGCGTTGGTCGCCGTCTTGCGGTAGCGGCTCTCCAGACCCGTTTTCTCGGCTGCGATCTCGGCGGAGATCTGCTCGAACAGTTTCGCCAGCCGGTCGAGGCGGGCGATGTCGGCCTGTCGGTCGCGGGCAGGATCCCTTGATCTGAAGCCAAATATTGAGGCCATGGGCTTAAATTCCTGTCATCGCCGGCTTACTGCCGACCACTGGCCGATCCCCGCAAGCAGGGCTGAAAAGCTCGTACCGCATCGTCCAACTCCTTTGACGGGAGAGACGTCGGACCAATCCGATCGGGGGCCAGTTCGGTTGGTCATTCGATTTGCTGCACCGCAACATAGACTGCCATCGTCGGAGCCGTGAGGCAACCACCCAATTCGTAAACTCTTAAATCCAGTGGAAATGGTTTGCACAATGCGAATGCTGTTTGAGGGGTGACGCGGGCGCCCCTTACCGCTCCTTGCCCGCACTGGTCCCGGCCATCAGGAAACGCAACGGCGGCACGCGCTTTTGCCTGGACACAAGGCCAACGCGCCGAAACAGCGCCTCCAGCTTGTCGGAGGCCACGCCCTGGACGATGGGGACCAGGTTGGATTGACTTGCAAAGGCGTAGGCCGCGGCCGAAGCCAGCCCGCGCTCGGCCTTCACGTCAAGGAAATTGCGCAGCCGGTATTTGTCGCGCACATGCCGCTCGTGCCGCCGCAGCACCGCCTTGGAGCCTTCCGGCAAGCTGTCTATCGCCAACAGCGCCAGATCGGCGTCGGCCAGCCGCTTCAGATCCTGCGTCTTGTGGCGGCCGCTGAGCGAATCAGCGCGTACGATGGCGCCGTAGCCGCAGGAACGGATGACCTTGAACCGCGCGCCGTGGGCGACCGCGCGGGCGTAGAGTTCGTAGTCCTCGCCCAGCCGCAGGCTTTCGTCGTAGCGCAATCGGTGCCGATCGAGGAAGGCGCGGCTGATCACCGGCTTCAAGAAGCCCAGCTCGCCTCTTTGCACGCGGCGCCTGGAGATGTTGCCTTCGACGAAGCGCGCGAAGTCGAGGAATTCCGGATCGGCGGCAAAATCCGGAGCGACGATCTTGGTCGCGTCATCAGTCGCATCATCCCTGATGAGCATGATGTTGTCGGCCGCGAAATCCCAGTCGGCGGCGGCAAACAGATTGCGGAACCGGCCCCCGAGGAAGAAGTCGTCGGCATCCAGAATGCTGATGAACGGCGCTTTCGAACCGGCGATCGCGGCATTGCGCGCGAAGGAGGGGCCACGATTGACCTCAAGGCGCATGACCTTGAGCCGGCCGCTGCCGTCGTCGGCGGCGCGGGCGACCTCGGCCGTATTGTCGGTAGAGCCGTCGTCGACGACAACGACCTCCGCCACCTCGGGCTCGCGCAATGCGGACGCGATGGCGACCGCGATCGTGCGTGCCGCGTTTTTGGCCGCGATGATCACGCAGACCTCTGATTTCGTCATCGACATGGGTTAGCCTCTTGCACAGGTTCCGATTTGCCCTCGCCCTGTACGTATTGCAACACCACCGCCATCACGGGCTGGCCGGCCGCTCGAAGATGCGGCGACTGATATCCGCCGACGCTGCCCAGCCGGCTTCGGCCAGGTAGCGGACGGGAGCCCTGCCGCACAATTCCCACAACACCGTTCGCCGCTGCGGCCACCGCAAGGATGACAGCCATGGCGCGATGACCATGTTGAGCAGGTCCTCGTTGCCGATGCGCGACAAGACCGGCTTGGCCCGCTCCGACAGAAGCGTGCCGGTGGCGCCCAGCAGCACATCGGCGGCGCGCAGGCCGAGCAGCAACGTGTCGTCCAGCCCCTGGCTCACCGCTGCATCCAGCACACGCTGCTGATCGGCCTCGCCAAGACGGTTGGCGCTGGCCCTGATATCGCAGACATAGCCGGCGCAGGGTTCGCGGTTGAACAGTGCCTTGGCGACGCTGATGCAGGACAGCATCAACGTGTCGGCGGCCGACGTGAACGGCACTTCGGTGCCGGTGATCTCGACCAGCCGCTTGCGCCGCAGGAAACCGTCGGCATCGCGCGGACTGGGCGAGCCGGGCTGCTGGAGGCGGTAATGAAGGTCGACCGTGGACGGCCCGTTGCCACGGATCATGTGCTGCTCGCCAAGGAAGCGGACCCACCAGAGGGAGCGTGACTTGCCTGAGACCTCATAGCCGATCGAGCGCAGCGCATTGCGTGCTTTCGTGAATCCGGACGGGGAAACCAGGATGTCGACATCGCCCGAAGGCTTCATGAAATGGTCGTCATAGAGCAGATGCTGCTGGAAGGGACCTTTGAGAAAGACGAAATCGATCTGCCTGTCGCGCAGCGCCCGATGGATCGCCATCGAATCCATGAGACAGGCGGCGTTCATCGACACCGTCCGCCGGCGATAGGTGTCGAGCCATTGGAAAAGTACGGCGGGCCTTTCGGTGGCCGGGGCGCGCGACAGCGCTTTCAAAACGAAGGTGGCGACCTTGTTCAGCCTGGCGATATCGGCGACGGCGGCGGCGGAAAGGCTCGGCGTCGACACATTGCCGGCCAGAGCCGCCGCGCCTGAGAAATACAACCGCAGGCAGGCCTGCACATAGGCAATCTCGTCGGCACAGTCGGCGGCGCGCAGTCGTTCATAGGAACTTTCCGGCAAGGCCATTGAGCGCATGGTCTCCAAAATGCGGTTTGCACGGCGTTTATGCTGCAAGTGCGAAACAAAGCATCCTCAAAAACCTGGACGCCGTAAAGTCTTTCCTTTCGCAGTGCGAAATTTTGCAACCAGAGCGTTTGCCGCGCTTCCTCGATGCGGCGCAACATTCGGCTGAAATTCCGACGCAATCGTGGCGCTACAGTTGATCATCGACACCAGCTGGCTGACAAGAATCCATCATTTTAGACATGCCTAAAAAAGCGTCATCGCCATGAACTTTTTATGCAAGCAAATTCAATTGCTTAAAGAATCGCCAGCGCTGAAGGCAGACTGCATCGAGCTTCAACTCGACAAAGGTGGAATCTTGAGCATTCCGCACACGCATGGTGACGTCCGCAACCCGTAATTGATTAACCAGAAGTAAATCAGGCTTGACTCATAAATGTTGCTATGCAGCTATTGCATCGCAGCATGAAAGTGCTGACGGCACTCGACAGGCCGTTTCCAGTCCTCAGTGGAGAGTAAAATGGAACAGAATGTTGAAAAGCATGAGTACGAAACGCCAAGCCTGACAGTACATGGTTCGATCGAAACCATTACCCAGGGCGGTGGCGGCAGCACGGCAATCGACGCGTCGTTTCCGGCGCACACCCCGATTGGCGATCTGACGTTCTCCTGAGACTAGCTTGGTTCTGGAGGAGTGACGTTGGGCCTCCAGGATTGAAGACCGCAAATGGAGCCGGGGATGAAAATCCCCGACTTTCCGCTTTTTGAACTGACGACGCGTAGACCGTGTGTTGCTAACGAGGTTTTGGCATGAACTGGAACCCATCCGAGCACGATTGCGTAAGGGCCACCGGGGATGCGGTGGCCTGTGAATTCGGCGATGGCCTGGCGCTTCTCAACCTGAAATCCAATATCTATTACAGCCTCAACAGCGTCGGTGCGTTCATCTGGGAGCAGATCCAGGAGCCGAAGTCGATCGCCGATATCCGCAGCGCCGTGCTTGCGCGCTACAATGTCGACGCCGAGCGCTGCAAGGCTGACGTCGACGCCTTGCTTAAGGGCTTCGCCGAAAACGGACTTGCGAGGCTGCACAATGAGGCACTTGTCTAGGCAGGTTCCGCAGAAGGCCATGATCTCGCGGCAGAGACCTGCGACGGACCAAAGACCGAGGCCTGCCAAACGCCGGCCCGGCCGGGGATTGGCCAGGGTCCTGTCCCTGAGCGGCTCGGAAGCGCTTTTCCTCTGCCACTGCCTGCTGGTGGTCGCGACCGTCCGGCTGGGGCTGACCTTGTTCTCCTACAACCGTGTTCGCGGCATGGTGACCCGGCTCGACGCGCGCCAGTGCGCCAGCATGGGCGAGCTGCGGCTCGTCGCCTGGGGGGTTGCCGCGACCGCACGGTTCGTGCCGCGCGCCACCTGCCTTACCCAGGCGCTTTCGGGCCAATACATTCTCGCGCGCCAGGGCAATGCCTCCAACATCCGCATCGGCATCGAACGCGGCACGGGCGAGCAGTTGAAGGCGCATGCCTGGCTGGTCAGCGACAACCATGTCGTGCTTGGCGGCTCCGTCGATGGTTTCGCGCATCTGGTCGACCACGGCAGCCGATGAGCGGCGTGGTCGGAATCCTGCTGCGACAGGGACACGCGGTAGCGGTCCGGGGACACGCGGTAGCGGTCCGAGGACACGCTGAAACGGTCCGGGGACACGCGCCGGCGGACGCGGCGACCGATATCCAGCGGATGCTGGCCCGCATGCGCCATCGCGGTCCCGACGGAAATTCATGGTGGCTGGACAGCGCCGTCGCCCTTGGCCACGCCTGGCTCAACACCACGGATGAAGCCGGCCCCGGCCCGCTGACGATGGCCGGCGGCAAGCTCGCCATCACCGCCGATTGCCGGCTGGACAATCGCGACGAGCTGATGGCGAGGCTTGGCATACGCGACAGGTCGGTTGCGGACGCCGTATTGCTGATGCGGGCCTATCTGCGCTGGGGCGAAGCCTGCCCCGTGCATCTGCAGGGCGATTTCGCCTTTGCCATCTGGGACGCCGAGCGGCAGCTGCTGTTCTGCGCGCGCGACCATTTCGGGGTCAAGCCATTCTACTACCACGCGGCGGACCGGCGTTTTGCCTTTGCCTCCGAGATCGGGCCTATGCTTGGGCTTGACGGGGTCGGCGCGCGCATCAGCGAGCATCGGATTTCGGGATTCCTGGCCGGGCTTCCCGACGACCCGCAATCCACCCCCTACAGCGATATCTTCAGCCTGCCGGCGCGTCACAGCCTGACGGTCACCGCGCAACAAGTGGTGCTGCGCCGATACTGGCAGATCGAGCCGTCGGCACGACCGCCGCGGTCGGATGCGGCGGAGGAATTCGCGCATCTGTTTTCGCAATCGGTGCGCAATCGCATGCGCGGAAGCCCGTCGGTCGGCGCGATGCTGAGCGGCGGCCTCGATTCCTCCTCGATCGCCTGTGTCGCCGGCCTGCAGAACGCCGCCGAGCGGAAACCCAGGCTGCCGACCTTTTCGCTGGTTTTCGAGAAGGGCTCGTCGATGGACGAACGGGTCTTCATCGATGCGGTGCTCGATCAGCAGAAGACCGATCCGACATTGATCCCCGTCGGCAATTATGCGCCCTTCGCCGAGTTCGAACGGGTGCTGGAGGAACAGGAGGGCACCTTCCTGGCGCCGGGCCTGACGCTGACCCGCGGCATCTACCGGACGGCGGGCGCAAAAGGCGTCAAGGTGCTGCTCGACGGCCATGGCGGCGACGAGGTCGTCTCACAGGGACATGGCCATCTGCACGAGCTTGCCAATGGCGGAAGGTGGCTGGACCTTTGGCGCGAGGTTCGCAGCGCCTCCAACACCTATGGCGACAGCACGCTCGGCCTTTATTTCCAGTTCCTGACCCTTTACGGACCGGCCTGGCGCATCGCCAAGGCGAGACAGCTGGCGAACCGTGCCCTCAACAGGATACGCAAGCCCACGCAAATGCAGCGCGGCCGCAGCTGGCGCGACCTGATCAATCCGGACCTGGCCAGGCGGACCGAACTCATCGACCGCTTCCATCGGGCCGGCTACATGCCGCCCGGCGTCCAGGCCAGCGACGCGCTCAGCCATCGCTGGATCCTGTCCAACGGCTATGTGCCGCACTCTTTCGAAGTGCTCGACAAGGCCGCTGCCAATTTCGGCGTCGAGCCGCGCTATCCGTTCTGGGACAAGCCGCTGGTCGAATTCTGCCTGGCGCTGCCGGGCGAGGAGAAACTCAGCCACGGCTTTGGCCGCTACGTGTTGCGGCGGGCGATGGAGGGCATCCTGCCGGCAGCGGTGCAGTGGCGGCGCGACAAGATCGATTTCACCGCCAATCTCGTCAACGGCATGGTGCGCAACCACCGCGACCTCCTGCAACAGCTGCTGGTTTCGGATGCCGGCCGTATCGCGCCCTATGTCAACCTGCCGCAGGTGAGCGCCGCCTATGCGCGGCTGCTGCGCCAGCCCGATCAGGCAGCGCCGCTGGATGTCCAGTATGTCTGGCGTTCGGCCTCGCTGTCGTTGTGGCTGCGGCAGGTCCAGCACGGCGGGAGCCCCGCATGATGCCGCGCAACCAGCCGCTCGCCACATATGTCGGCGATCCCCCCCATGGCCGGACCACGAGGGAGCGTCGCTACTACCGGGCCTACGGCCTGACCGTGGCGTCCGACGTGGCGCTGCCCGAGCTGGAGCCGGCGGAGCCGGCTGCGGCGGATATACTGATCGCCATCGGCACGATCGACATGCCGAAGCCTTCGTCCGAGGCCGCGACGATCTTCCGCTTCGGGCCGGACCGGCAATATCTGGCTTGGCATGCCGTCGGCGCCTTCCTGATCAGCGATGCCAGCCGCATCGACATCGAGCCGGCACCCGGCGTGGATGACGCCCTGCTTGCCTTTCCATTGCTTGGGCCGGTGATGGCGCTGCTGCTGCACCAGCGCAGCCTGCTCGTCCTGCATGCCAGCGCCATCGCGGTGGCCGGCAGGGGAGCCATCTTCATGGGCGACAAGGGTGCCGGCAAATCGACCACGGCAAGCGCCATGATCCGGGCCGGTCATCATCTGCTTACCGACGATGTCGTGGCGCTCGATCTCGCCAGGCCGGACGCGCCGATGATCGTTCCGGGCTTTCCCCAGATCAAGCTTGCCGCGGACGCCGCGGCCGCGATCTCGCTTGGCCAGGCGGAGGTGCGGCCGCAAGTGCATCCGGCGATCGAGAAGATGCAGCACCGCCTGCATGGCGCCTTCTCCGGCGGCATGGTGCCGGCGACCAGGATCTATGTCCTCGAGCGCGGTGCGAAGGCCGCGATCACGCCCTTGCCCGGCATTGCCGCCCTGCCGGCGATCATCAAGTTCTCCTATGTGACGCGGTTCGGCCGCGCGGCGCTCCCTGGCGATTTCGCGGCGCTGCATCTTCGCCAATGTTCAGCAATCGCTAACCATATCGGCGTCTTCCGGCTGGAAGTTCCGACCGGCCTCGACAGGATTGGCGAGGCCGTGGCGCTGATCGAAGGCGACCTGGCGGCCGGGGATCTGGCGGCCCCGGACCTCACGACCAGAGAGCTGGCGGCCGGCCGTCGGCGGCGGTGAGCGCAATCATGTCGAAATCTTCGATCCTTCGCCTGTCGCTGTTTCGCGATGTCGCCGCGTTCGGCGCCGTCATCGCCCAGATCGGCGGGCGGCGGACCTGGACGGCACTGCTGTTCCTGATCCTCGGCAGCCTGACGGAAGGCATTTCGATCCTGCTGCTTGTGCCGCTGCTGCACCTGGTCGGGCGCGCCGACCAGGATTTCGCGGTCCGCTTGCCGAACAATGATTTCGTGCGCTGGCTGGTGCCCGAGGGAACGCTGCAACTGACGACGGTGCTGTGCGCGCTGGTCGGGCTCGTTGCCGTGCAGGCAGCATTCAACCGCTTCAAGTCGGTCTACATGGCCAGGCTTCTCTTCGATTTCGTCAACCGTTTGCGCATGAACCTGTTCGAGAGCATCGGCAAGGCGCGCTGGGGCGTGTTCTCGCGCATGCGAAGCTCCGATCTCGACCATGCCCTGACCGGCGACATCGATCGCGTCCAGGGCGCCGCCTTCTCGCTTTTGATGCTGGTGCAGATCGCGGTGCTTTTGGTGGGCTATCTCGTGATCTCGATGTTCATCTCACCGGTGATGACGGCGTTTGCGATCGTCATCGGCATCGTGATGTTCATAGCGCTGCAGCCGTTTCGCGCGCGCGCCACCGCTTTCGGGCGTGTCCTGACCAGCAATCGCCAGGATCAGTACCGCACGGTCTCGGAGTTCCTCGGCGGCATCAAGGTGGCCAAGAGCCTGAATGTCGAGGCCAGCTATTTCGCGCAGTTGCGGTCGACGTTGGAAAAGATGAAGGCCGACAATATCGACTATGTGCGCAACAGCTCGATCGGCACCGCGGTGTTCCAGGTGGCGAGCGTGGTAGGCCTCAGCCTGTTCATCTATGTGGCGCTGGTCCGCTTCAACCTGTCGCTGGCCGAGATTGTCGTTCTGCTTCTCGTCTTCATGCGCATCGCGCCGCGCTTCATGGACATGCAGACGCAGGCCCAGCAGGTGCTGATCAACCTGCCTGCCTATACGGCCATGCGCAGCCTGCAGGCCCGTTTCGACGCCGAGCGCGAACCCGGCCATGCCGAATCCGGGGATGCCGGCAAGCTGTCGCTCGATACCGGGCTGAACATTCGCGGCGTCTCCTTCGGCTACGACGACGGCTCCGGCAAGGCAGTGGTGAGCGACATCACCTTCGGTCTCCCTGCCGGAAAAGTCACCGCCCTGATCGGCCCCTCGGGATCGGGCAAGAGCACGATCGCCGACATGCTGCTCGGCCTGCTCGAGCCGACCGCCGGCAAGATCCTGGTCGACGGCGTCGAGATCGATGCCGGCAATCGCCGGCGCTGGCGTGATCAGGTGGCCTATGTGCCGCAGGACGTGTTCCTGCTGCATGACACGATCGCGGCGAACCTGCGCCTTGCCGCGCCGCAGGCCAGCGACGACGATCTGTGGATCGCGCTGCGCGCCGCTCATGCCGGTGACTTCGTCGAACGGCTCGACCTGCAGCTCAAGACGGTGGTCGGCGACCGCGGCGTGCGGCTCTCCGGCGGCGAGCGCCAACGCATTGCGCTGGCGCGTGCGCTGCTGCGCAAGCCGTCGCTGCTCATCCTCGATGAGGCGACCAGCGCGCTCGACTGGCAGAACCAGTCGCTGATCGCCCGGTCGATCGACGGCTTGCGCGGCGCGATGACCATCCTGACCATCGCGCACCGGCCATCGATGATCGCCTTCGCCGACTGGGTGGTGGCGATGGAAGACGGCCGTATCGTGGAGGTCGGCCAGTATCAGCGGCTGAAGGCCAAGCCGGCGAGCCGGCTGTCGAGGATGCTGTCGGGGGAACAATCGGAAACCGAACCCGCCGATGTGGCCTGAGGCCGCGGATACCTTTGCAGGAGCTAATGCAGGCTGCGCCGGGCGTTGCCCAGCTTCTCGCCTTCGGTCACGTCGGGCGCACTCAGCTTTCTCTCAGCTTCGCGCAGCCTGTCGGCTTGCGTCGGCGCACTCCTGGCGATCATGGCATAGACGAGGACGAAATAGCCGGCCTGGATGATACCGGCACAGATGATGACGCGCATCAGCGTCATGCCCAGCGAAGCGCCGCCAAGCCATGACCAGGCGACGACGATTGCAAGAGCGAAAATCATCCCAACGATGAATTTTGGAAGCGACATACCCAACAGCCCATAAACCGGCCCGGGTTATATCAAACGATAGCCCCACCCGAGCGCCGTCCCTTGTCATGCGGGCTTGTAGAGGTGCCCGCTATCGGCCGGTTGCTTCCGGCCTTTCAACCTGTCGCCACTCTGACAGGTATAATTTGCAATTCTATTAAGGCGAGCAGAAGGCGGCAAGGGCAACCGCACATATTTTTGATTGAGCTTGCGCGATCGACTCTGGCATGCTGCAACGCACACCACCGCAATTCACTCAACCTGCAGCCGCCGACCCGTTTCAGTACAATTCCCAATATTATGTAGTATTTTATGTTAATAGTCGGGAACTTTGCGCCTTCCTAAAGCTCTAATATGTACCATTCCGGGCCTGCGAGAACGCCTTGCCCCAGATTCGCCGCGAAAAGGGCTGCATTTTTTTACGCTTGCCCATTTATTGTCACAATTGTGCTAAACATCCTGAAAAATGTGCATCGCTAGCTTATTATTTAGTCAATTCATGACGTGACTATTTCAGTGGGCCGGGAAATTGTGTGTTGCGCTGCAACATTTTTTTGGTATCGTGTGGTGAACCATTCGTTCAACGCATGGAGTTTCCGCATGAGGGATATTGCCAAGTCGGCCACGGCGGGCTTTTCGCAGGCTGACACCGATTTTCCGCCGCCTATCGGCGGCCTCATCAAGCGCAGCTTCGATATTGTCGGTTCACTGGTTGGTCTGATCGCGCTCAGCCCGCTGTTCATCATGGTAGCGCTGCTGGTCAAATTTTCCGACGGTGGATCGATTTTCTACGGCCATCGGCGAATCGGGCGCGGCGGACGGATTTTTCCGTGCCTGAAATTCCGCACCATGGTTCCGGACGGTGACAAGGTGCTGGCCGCCTATCTCGCCACCAATCCGGAGGCCAATGCGGAATGGATAGCGACCCGCAAGCTGAAGAACGATCCGCGCGTCACCCGTGTCGGCGCGGTGTTGCGGAAGCTCAGCCTCGACGAATTGCCGCAGATCATCAACATCCTGCAGGGCGATATGAGCCTTGTCGGGCCTCGCCCGGTGGTGCGCGACGAGCTGGAAATCTACGGCAGCGCCGCCGTCTACTATCTGAAGTCGCGGCCCGGCCTGACCGGCCTGTGGCAGGTCAGCGGCCGCAATGACGTCTCCTACGACAGCCGCGTCGCCTTCGACCGCCACTATGTCGAGAACTGGTCGCTGTTCGGCGACGTGCGCATCATCATCAAGACCGTGCCGGCCGTCTGGATGTCACGCGGCTCCTACTGACCGGACGCCGGGACCAGGCATCCGGCGGCAAGCTCATCGGGCGATGGGGCTAAAACGGATCGGAACGTTCAGTTGAAAAAAGACATGTTCGAAGCTTTTGGCAGCGGCCGCTTTTCCGGCCGCTCTCGGCTTATGGCCACCTGCCTTGCGATGTCGCTCGCTTTGCTTCCCCAGGTCGCCATCTCAGGCGAATACCAGCTCGGCTCGCAGGACAAACTCAACATCCGTATAGCCGAATGGCAGACCGTCGAAGGCACGTTCCGCGACTGGTCGGCGGTGAACGGCGAATACACGATCGGCCCGGCCGGCACGCTGTCGGTGCCTTTCGTCGGCGAGTTGCCGGCGGCCGGCAAGACCACGGCGGAAGTCGCGGCGGCAATCGGCGAGGCACTGCAGCACAAGCTCGCTCTGTCGGACAAGCCCGAGGCCTCGGTCGAGATGGCGCAGTTCCGACCCTTCTATATTTCGGGCGAAGTGCAGAATCCCGGCCAGTTTCCTTTTGTGCCCGAACTGACGGTGCTGAAAGCGATCAGCGTCGCCGGCGGCATCAGGCGCAGCGCCGATTACGGTCCCCAGCTCGGCAAGGACCTGGTCACCGCCAAGGGCAATTTCGATATCTCCGACGACCAGCGCGTCCGGCTGCTCGTCAGGCGCGCCCGCATCGATGCCGATCTGGCCGGCAAGGCAAGTTTCGAAGCGCCCAAAGAGGTCGAGGGCGATCCGCGGCTGCCGACCATCGTCGCCGACGAAATGACGATCCTGACCGCAGATCAGAAGGCGCTGAAGCTGAAGCTCGAGGCGCTCGACGATCTCAAGAGTGTCCTTCAGTCCGAAATCGAATCACTGCAGAAGAAGATCGTCAACCAGCAGAAGCAGGTCGACCTGGCGCAGCAGCAGCTCACCAGCATCGGTCCGCTGGCGCAGAAGGGACTGGTCGCCAATGCGCGACTGCTGGATTCGCAGCAGTCCGTCACCGACCTGCAGGGCAAGATCCTCGACTACGAGACGGCCATTCTCACCGCCAAGCAGTCGATCAGCAAGGCGACGCAGGATGCCATCGATGCCCAGAACACGTTGAGCTCGAGCCTCGCCGCCGACCGGCAGCAGACCGAAGCCGACCTGAACGAGGCCGCGCTGAAGGTGAACATGCAGAAAGGCCTGATAGCCCAGGCCAGCGATCCCGCGACGACGGCCGCCATCACCAATGGCCAGCAGCCTAACCTGCTTTATTCGCTGGTGCGCAATGTCGACGGCAAGACCAGCGAAATCGCGGCGAAAGAAGAAACACCGGTGCTGCCCGGCGACGTGATCAAGGTCAAGCTGGCACCGCTGGCCAGCCAATAGGTCGCGGACTTCGGCGCGATCCAGCCGCTCCGATCCAGGCCCGTCTGGTGGAGGTTTTGCCATGATGAGCGATCCAGGCCACGAAATGATAGAGCGTTTCACCGTTTCACGGAAACGGCGAGCCGTTCCATCTCTTTGTTCCGACGCAATTCCCAAGGGAAACCGCCACGCGCTTTTCCCGCAAAAAACCGCTCACACTTTTCGTGGAATTGCTCCAGAGCGCGCCGCCTCGAAGGACGGGAATGTCTCGTTGCCGCAAGGCGCTATGCGCCTTTGGGCAACGTGGATGGGCTCATGATGGATCGGCTGCGGCCGGACGGCCGACATGCCGGGGCCAGGCCGGCTCGCCCCTTGCCGCCGCATCCGCCGGCTCGAAGGCCGGCGACCAGCGCGTGCGGGTGACCGGCAGCCGTGTCAGCTTGAAGTAGCTGAAATACATCAGGAAGGAGCCCATAATGTAGGGGTTGAGGACCTCGACCTCGACGAAGGAGCGGATGAGCAGCAACACCATCACGCCGAACAGCACCACCGATTCGGCCTGCCATGCCTTGAAAATCACCGTAGAGACATGGCCGTAGAGCGTTCGCAGCATGATCAGCGAGATCATCACCGCACCGGTAAAGCCGAGTTCGACAAGCGCCTCGACATAGGTGTTGTGGAAATGGAAGCCGGTGCGGGTGGTGATGTAGAATTCATTCCACAGCCGCTCGGCCTCGGCAAAGCCCTGCACCCAATAGGCGGCATAGCCGACGCCGAGGATCGGCGAGCGCTGCGCGGCGTTCCAGCCCTGCTCCCACAGATAGGTCCGCCCGGTGAGCGTCGAATCCTTGCCGAAGAGGCCAAGCACGAAGTCCATGAGCCCGAGATTGAGGGCCACAACGGCCACCACCACGATCAGGCCGGCGCCGACCAGGAAGATCACCCGGCGATAGCGCCGTGACAAAAGCTTGGTCATGGCAAGAAGCGCGATCAGCGCCAGGACCGCCGGTATCGAGGCCATCGACGTGGCGGAATGCGAAATGACCAGCAGGTAGGCCGACAACAGCACGACAGGCACGGTCAGGATGAAACTCAGCCGGCCACGCCGCAGGAAAGCGAGGAACACCACGGAGAAATAGATGCCGAGCGAGCCGACGAAGCCGATCTGGTTCTTGGAGGCAAAAGCGCCGACGAAATTGTAGGTGCCGTCAAGGACGTCCTCGGAATAGGCCCCGACCTTGAGCGAATAGAGCATGACGAAGAAAATCCCGACCAGGGCGCCGAGCGTCAGGGTGCGCACGCTGACGGTGCGCGCCGCGACATAGGCACAGGCGATGTGGGACAGGTACTGGACCGCCGTTCTGGCGGTGACGCCGGGCGCCTGCGACCAGAAGATGGAAAAACAGATATACGCCGCGAACAGCAGCGGCAGCCAGGCGCTGGAGAGCTGGCGCAGGAAGCGCCGGTAGTCGACCAGGACGAGCGGAAGCCAGACGGCGTAGTAGGCCAGGATCAGCACCTGGCCGAAAATGACGGAATAGGAGAACGCCCAGATCGAAACGGCAACGGCAAAAGCGCCGTAGACCGAGTTCCTCTCGGGATCGACCAGCAGGGACTTTGGAATTTTCATCTCAGAGTCCGGTCGGCGCGGCCCAAGACCAGCAAATCCGGCAGGCGGCAGGCCAGCCGGCATATCCGCAAAGAGGGGCGTGCAATAAACGGCATCTCCATTGTGCAGTGCAATATAACCTATCGCACCGCATGCTCAATGGCAAATCCGGTCACCTTGTCTTACATCAGGGCAGTTCACCGTTTAACGGAAACGGCGAACCGCTCTAACTCTTTGTTTTGACGCTATTCCGGACGGAAAACCGTTCACACTTTTCCTGGAATTACCCTAGCGGACGGCGAGAGAGCAGCCGGTGGTCCGTCCCGCGACAGCCGCCTGGATCAGCAACGAGAACGCTACCACAGTGCTCCGCCGGTGATCTGGATGTTTTCCATGGTGATGCCCGTGGCCAGATCCGAGCAGAGGAACACCGCCAGTGGAGCCCCAGGGCTGCGTGCCCTCGAAGTCCATGAAAGCCTGTGGCCGGAACTGTCGCTGCGCGAGCGGGAACTGGTGCAGCTGGTCCTCGCCGGCCATCCGACAGCCAACATCGCCGAGCGTCTCGGCATCACCGTCGGAACCGTCAACAACCACCGCCGGCGCATCCAGGAAAAGCTCGACATCACCACCGAGCGGGAGCTGTTTTTGCAGTTCTTTCAGCACCGATAGCGCCCCTGCTGGCCTACCAATATCCCGTTCGGCGAGCCCGATCCCGCCTTGAACTTGGTTGCCGTTGACTTCACATTCGCCACCGATTGGGAGGAAGATATATGTTGAACTTCGCGGGACGCTTCGCTGGCCGGTCAGCCGTCATCACCGGCGGAGCCTCGGGCATCGGCCTGGCGGTCGCACAACGGATCGTCGAGGAAGGCGGGCGCGTCTGCGTCTGGGACCGTGATCCGGCCCAGATCGAACAGGCGAAAACTCTCATCCCTGGCCTGCATGGTGTCGCCATTGACGTCGCCGATGCCGCCGGCGTCGAAGGCGCCGCCGCAAGGACGATCGAAGCGCTTGGCGGCGTCGACATTCTGGTGACCAGCGCGGCCATCACCGGGCCGAACATGACAACCTGGGCCTATTCGACCGAGGATTGGCAGAAGGTCATCGACATCAACATCAACGGCGTCTTCTACTGCAACAAGGCGCTGGTGCCGCACATGCTGGAACGCAATTATGGCCGCATCGTCAACATCGCCTCGATCGCTGGCAAGGAAGGCAATCCCAACGCTTCCGCCTACAGCACGTCCAAAGCCGCCGTGATCGGGCTGACCAAGTCGCTCGGCAAGGAACTGGCCAAGACCAAGGTGACGGTGAATTGCGTGACGCCGGCGGCTGTGCGCACAGCGATCTTCAAGCAGATGAAACAGGAGCACATCGACTTCATGCTGTCCAAGATTCCGATGGCGCGCTTTGGCGAGGTCGAGGAAGTGGCGGCGCTGATCTGCTGGATCGCCTCGGAAGAATGCTCGTTCACGACCGCCGCCGTCTTCGACGTTTCCGGTGGCCGCGCCACGTATTGATCCGGGCCGGAACATCCCCACATTGGCCGGTGCAACTACAAATCCGCGTGACGAGGCAACGATCGGAACTGGACAGGCTTATAGTCGCTGACGTCTGTATTGGCGACAGAACAGGGTTTGAGGGAAAGCCATGACACGACGAGACAGTTTGGCGATGACCGATGGCCGCCGTGCCGACGCCGGGAGATCGACAGGGCCCACGGCCATCGGGCTGGAGATTGCATCGCTTGCCTGAAGCAGAGCCCGCAGCGCTGTCCGATGACGAACTTCTGGACCGCTACCAGCGCGCGGCCTTCGGCTATTTCCTGGAGAATGTGAACCCCGACAACGGGCTGGTCGCCGATACATCGCGGCCGAATTCGCCGGCCAGCATCGCGGTCGTCGGTTTCGCCCTCTCCTGCTATCCGATCGGCGTCGAACGCGGCTGGATGACGCGCTCGGCGGCGGTGGAGCTCACGCTTGCGGCGCTGCGTTTCTTCTCGGCCAGCCCGCAAAACGGTGGTGATGGCGTCACCGGCCACAAGGGTTTCTACTACCACTTCCTCGACATGCGCACCGGGCTGCGCGTCTGGCGCTGCGAGCTGTCGATGGTGGACACCGCCTTGCTGATGGCCGGCATATTGGTGGCCGGCGCCTATTTCTCCGGCGGGAACGAGAAGGAGGCCGAAATCCGGCGACTGGCCGAAGCGCTCTACCGGCGCGTCGACTGGCGCTGGGCGCAAGGCAGCAGCCCGACCTTGCGGCAAGGCTGGAAGCCGAAGAGCGGTTTTCTCCACTATGGCTGGGAAGGCTATAACGAGGCGACCATCCTCTATGTGCTGTCGATGGCCTCGCCGGACAGCCCGACTTCGGACGACAGTTACGAAGCCTGGACGGCAACCTACCAGTGGGAAAACATCTACGGCCATGACGTGCTCTATGGCGGTCCGCTGTTCATGCATCAATTCTCGCATGCCTGGATCGATTTCGCCGGCATCCGCGACGCTTTCATGCGCGAGAAGAACTCGGACTATTTCGAAAACAGCCGCCGCTCGACCTATCTCCACCGCGACTATGCCCGCCACAACCCCTATGGCTTCGACGGCTATGGCGAGAACCTTTGGGGCCTTTCGGCCGGAGACGGGCCGGGCGGCTTCCGCGCCAGTGTGGAGCGACGGAGGCACCGGTTTTCGGGTTATGCCGCGCGCGGTGCACCGTTCGGGCCGGATGACGGGACGATCGCGCCATGGTCCTATCCAGCGTCGCTGCCTTTCGCGCCTGACATCTGCCTGGCAGCCATGCGTCATCTCGGCGAGCGCTATCCGCAAGTGATCGACAATTTCCGCCTGCCGAGCGGCTTCAATCCGACCTTGGCCAATCGGCGAAAATTCGGTGGCAACGGCTGGGTGTCGGAAGGCCATTACGGGCTGGACCAGGGCATTGTGGTGATGATGATCGAGAACCACCGCTCGCGCCTGATCTGGGAGCTGATGCGCTCCAATCGGCACATCCGCCGCGGCCTGGACAAAGCGGGTTTCACCGGCGGCTGGCTGGCACAGCCGTCAGGCTCCGCATCGGGAGCCTGCGATGGCGCATGAACAGACAAGGGCGGCCTCCTTCCCGGTCGACCGCAACGACGTCGACCTGGTCCGGGGCGCGCATCCGCCGCACTGGAAGAACCCTACGCCCGACGGCCCCTACAATCTCGTCGTCATCGGCGCCGGACCAGCCGGGCTGACCGCGGCGCGCGACGCCGCAAGCCTTGGCGCGAAAGTTGCGCTGATCGAGCGCGGGCTGATCGGCGGCGCCTGCATCAATGTCGGCGGCATCCCGTCGAAGTCGATCATCCGTACGGCCCGGCTCTATGCCGACATGCGCGATGCCGAGAATTTCGGCGGCGACACGCCGGCGCGTCTTCCGGTCGACTTCGAACGGGCCATGATGCGGATGCGGCAGATCCGGCAGCGGCTCAGCCGTGCCGATTCGGCCGCTGCCATCACAGCCGAAGGCATCGACCTCTATTTCGGCGAAGCGCGCTTTGGCGGACCCGATACGGTGTTGGTCGCCGGCAAGACGCTGCATTTCAAGAAGGCCCTGGTCGCGACCGGCGCGCGTCCCAGCGGGCCGGCGATCCCCGGACTTGCCGAGGCCGGCTATCTCGACAATGAGAGCATGTTCAACCTCACGCGACGTCCCGAGCGGCTCCTGGTCATCGGCGGCGGGCCGCTTGGCTGCGAGACGGCGCAGGCCTTCTGCCTGCTCGGCGCGAAGGTCATCCTGGCGCAGAGCGATCCGATGTTCCTGCCCGGCGAGGAACGCGACGCCGCGCAGATCCTATCGGACGCGCTGGCGCGCGAGGGGGTGGAGGTACGCCTGAACACCGAGGTGGTGGCGGTGCGCAAGGAAGGCGGCAAGAAGCACGCCGACCTTTTGCGGGACGGCGACACGACAACGATCTCCGTCGACGAGATCATCACCGGCGTCGGCCGTTCGCCCAATGTCAGGGATCTCGGGCTGGAAGAGGCCGGGGTGGTGTATGACGCCAGCGGCATCAAGGTGGACGATCACCTCAGGACGACCAATCCGCACATCTACGCGGCGGGCGATGTGTGCCTGGAGTACAAGTTCACCCATACCGCCGAGGCAACGGCACGTATTGTCGTGCGCAATGCCCTGTTTCGCGGGCGCGAAAGGCTCAGTGACCTCGTTGTTCCCTGGTGCACCTATACCGATCCGGAGATCGCCCATGTCGGGCTCTATCCAATCGAGGCGCGGCAGAACGGCATTCCGGTCAAGACCTATACGGTGCTGATGCATGACGTCGCCCGCGCCGTGATGGACGGCGAGGAGGAAGGGTTCGTCAAGATCCATGCCCGGGAGGGATCCGACCGCATCCTGGGGGCGACGGTCGTCGCGGCCCATGCCGGCGAGATGATCAATGCGGTGACGCTTGCCATAAGGTCCGGCATGGGATTGCAAGCCCTGGCCGACGTCATCCATCCCTTCCCGACGCAGGCACAAGGCATCAAGATGGCGGGCGATGCCTACAGGCGAACCCGGTTCACCTCCTTGCGCAGGCGTCTGGCGGCGCGCTGGCTGGCCTGGTCGAGGCGATGAGCCTGGCCGCGCGCCGAGGACTCGGGGGCGCGGCGGACTCAAAATATCCAGTGCTTGACGAAAGCCTTGTTCAGCTAAACAAGGTGGCGCTGATGCCTGTAGTCACGGAATCGTTCTGAATGCCATCCGAATTGGACCCCCTGCCTGGCACAAAGCCCCAGGCGTCAGCATTGAACGGCACAGGCGCGCAACCAGCTGTCTGCCAGCCCGGGCGGGCGACCCAGAAGCGTACGCTGGTCGTGTCGCACGACCCGGGCTTTCCGCCGGCTTCAGGCGCGGATCTGAGAAACTATCGCAACGCCGAAGCGGCCGCCAGGTTCGGACCGGTGTGCCTGGTTTCGGTGAAGCCGAACAAGGCAAGGAATGCGCCTGATCCATTGATCCGGGTCGAGGCCCTGTCGATCGAGGGGGAGCCTCGCACGGCCTCGATCGGTTGGTGGCGCTCAAGGGCGGAGAATCGCATACCGCGTTCCGCGCTGACCCGGCTTGAGGCACTCGTCCGTGAATTCCGCCCTGACACCATCATTGTCGAGGGGGTCGGCCTGTTCAAGCTGCTGCGGCCGCTGCGGCCGCTGGCGGAGCAGCTCATTCTCGACATGCACAATGTCGAGTCCGACCTGGCCGGACAGATCAGGCGTCTCAGTGCCAAGCGAAGCGCGGCAGCATTCGGCGTCCGGTTCCTCGAGAGAAAAGCACTGTCCCTTGTCGACAGGGTATGGGTCTGCTCGAACCTCGATCGCCAGAAGCTGATGACGCTTTCCCGGCACAAGATCCCGATCGACGTTGTTCCGAACGGAATTCCGCAGCCCGGGGACAGCCGCGCGCGCCTGCCCGCCGAGCCGCCGACCGACAACGGCTTTCCGGTGATCGTGTTCATCGGCCATCTCGCCTACCCGCCAAACATCGATGCCGCCCAGCGGCTGGCCAGTGTCATATTGCCCCGTATCCGAAACGCCCTGCCGGATGCCAGGCTCGTCCTGGCGGGACGCACCCCGCGACCGGAAGTGCAGGCATTGGCCAGCTTGCCTGGTGTGGAGCTCATCGAAGATCCCGCGGATGTCGCGCCGCTGTTGTCCAGCGCGCATCTCACCATCGTCCCGCTGACGGCGGGTGGCGGCACACGCATCAAGATCCTGGAAGCAATGGCCGCGGGCGTGCCGGTGATCGCCACGCCGATCGCGGCCGAAGGCCTGGATCTGGTCGAAAATGACGAGGTGTTGCTGTCTCAATCCGACGAAACGCTTGCCGAGATGGCCATCGGACTCTGTCTCGATCCCGAACGCAGGGCGCGGCAACGCCTTCGGGCGCATCAGGCGGTATGGGCAAGGTTCGGCCCGCAAGCGATCCGCGATGCCGTTCGTGACGGGCTTGGACCAAACGGCGCTGCTGGATGATTCCGGCAATCCTGCACCAGACCTGGAAGAGCGACGCCATTCCCGCGCGCTTCCAGGCATATGCAGACAGCTGGAAGCGGCACAATCCGCACTGGACGGTGATGTTCTGGAGCGACCGGATGCTGCTCGAATTCGTGGCCGAGCACTACCCTGATTTCCTGTCGATGTTCTGCGGCTACACGAGGGGCGTGCAGCGCTCGGATGCGGCCCGCTACATGCTGCTGCATCATTTTGGCGGGGTCTATGCCGACATCGACTGCGAATGCGTCGCGGCCTTCGATCCCATCATGGATGAGACCCGTGTCGTGCTGTGCAAGGAGCCGGCGTCGCATGCGGCCGTCCAGGCGGATTTCCGGGGCCTGCCCTATCTTCTGTTCAACGGAACAATCGCCAGCCCGCCCAGGCATCCGTTCTGGATGCATGTCCTGGCCATGATGCCCGGGCTCGCCGGCGCCAAGGACGTGCTCGACGCGACCGGTCCCTGCCTTTTGACCTCTGCCCAGCGCAGCTACGGCGATCAGGAAGCCTTGGCCATTCACCCTTCCGGCCTGTTCACGCCGGTGACGTCCGCGGGGAGCATGGAGCGTGAGGCCGGCGACGATACTGCGGCACTTTCGATCCATCACTGGGCCGGCACATGGTGGATCCCGGAGCCGCCACCGAGATGGACGACCAGGCTGCGCAATCAAGCCTATCGGCTCCGGTACCAGCTGACGCGCGGCGCGTATCTGGATGAGGCCGAGGCCAAAGCCGGCGTCGACAAGGCGGTTCTGGCGGCGCCGCCGCCTTCGGGCCAGAACATCGCCGTTCTGGTGCCGCTTCGCGACGCCGCCGACCTCATCCAACCCTTTCTCGATGCGCTGGACGGGCTCGACTACCCCAAGGACAGGCTCAAGCTGGTCTTCTGCGAAGGCGACAGCCTGGATGGCAGCTGGGAACGGCTGCAGGCTGCGACGGCGGGACTGGCCGGCAAATATCGCGATATCGTGCTGCTGCAACGACATGTCGGCACCGGGCTGGACAGGGCAAAACGGGCCAAGCCGAGGATGCGACGCGTGAGGCGCGGCGCGATTGCCAAGGTGCGAAATTACCTCATCGACCACGGGCTGAAGGAAGACGACGACTGGGCGCTGTGGATCGATATCGACGTCTGGCGCTTTCCCGGCGATGTGCTGAACCGGCTGATCGCCACGCGGCATCGCATCGCTGTGCCCAACTGCGTGAAGATCGCCGGCGGCAGCAGCTTCGACCTCAACAGTTTCGTTATCCGACGGCAGACCAGGGATTATCGCTATTACCGCGAGATACGCGGCGGTCTGCACCAGCCTCCCAGGGAGACACCATATCGATATCACCTGAGCGATGTCAGGCATCTCGACATCATCGGCCTCGATGCGGTCGGCGGGACCATGCTTCTGGTCGATGCCGCTCTGCATCGCGGCGGCCTTCGCTTCCCTGAAATTCCCTACCGCGACCTGATCGAGACCGAAGCCTTTGGGGTGCTCGCCAACGATCTCGGCATCCGGCCGGTCGGCCTGCCGAAGCTGGAGATCCTACACGTCCCCTGGTGACGCGGCAGCCTGCCGAAGTTGCTGCCTGAGGGATTCCAGATAGGCCTGCGGCCGCAGGCGCCGCCACAAATATTCCCGGTCCGTCAGATGCGCGGCCTTGCCGATCCAGCGCTGTGGCGCTTCTGGATCCCTGACCTCGTGCCAATCCTCGACAATGATGACCGGCAAGCCTTCGTAGAGAGGATCGAGCGGCGAGGTCTTGGTCACCACGATGCACCCGAGATATAGCAGCTCCCATGTACGGTGGCAGTCGAGGCCGTTTCCCGTGGTCGAAAGCACGAGCGGATATTGCGAATACAGCTGCCAGATGCCGCGCTGCGAAACGCGCCTTTTCAGGAAGTCGACATGCGGGCATCCGTCCAGGACATCAAGCAATTCCCGACGCTCGCTCGAGCCGCTGCTGACGCTGAAATCACAGAATATCCTGGGCTGACGACGATCCGCATTGCCTTGCCGGCCGCGCAGGGTTTGCAGTTGCCGCACCAGTCCGGCAGGCGTCGCAAGGGAGCGTGGCGTATGGAGGTCCAGCCCGATCGGGAACGGATTGATCCGGGGATGAACGCCATCGCAGTTCTGGCTGTACCAGGACACCAGATTGGGGTTGGCGAGAAGCCGCTCGACGGTGTCCTTCGCCAGGTCCGACGGCACCGAGGCATCGCCGTCTGTCGTCAGCAGGATGAAGGGAGCCTTGATGGTCGGCAAGACGACCCGGGTGAACGTATCGAGGTCGCAGTTTCGCCGCTCCCTGGCCAATGTGCTCAGCCGCACCCAGACGATGCCGTGCGCGCCACTGTAGTGGTCGCGGAAAAAGGCCTCGCTCTGCGTCGATTCGGTCGGCGCGTTGCGATACCACTCGGGTCCGGCGAAGTCGCAGAAGCAAGCGATGCCTTGCGACCACAGCACGGACGGAACGCCGAGAGATCTCAGCGCCCAGGACCGCACCGCCTTTTTGAGTTTTGCCCGCCAACGCGACATGCCCATCGGCAAGGCTTAGCCCAGACACCGTCGCGCCTGCAATGTCCCAGTTCCCGCCCGAACGTCAGCCGTGGAGTTCCCGGGAAATCGGCGGGCCGACCGAAAATCCGGAGAATGTGACCTCGAAACCCTCGCGCTGCGGCGAACAGCACATCATGCCGACATCGACCGTCTTCGAGATCGGAAAATAGGCGAGCCGCACCGGCTTCCAGCGACCGTCCGAAGTGTCGAGATACTGGACGCGGATCGCCTCGCCGTGGCGGGTCAGACGGATGCTGACCCCGTTCGGACCGGCATGAATGGCGACCAGCGACCAGTCCGATGTGTCGTTGGTGACGACGACGGAGAAATAGGCAAGGCCGTCGGTGTATTCGATGCCGGCCTTGATCCAATGCGTTTGGCCGAGCCGGACCATCAGTCCGGCCTGGTCATAGAGCACCTTGTAGTCGCCCTTGACGGTGACTTCGGCGGTGAAATCGCCCTCGACCGGCCGATGCAGGAAATGGCCGTTGTCGCGCCAGAAACCGTAGAAGGTCTCGCGCCAGAAATCGGTCTCCTTGCCGGTGCGCACGCGCACCGCATCGCCGTCGATGGCGTGATGCGGCGGCGGGTTGAGCCAGGTCAGGTCCTGCAATGTCATCGCCTCATGCCGGTTCCGTGGTGAAGGTCGCCGGCCCGACAGGCCGGCGCCCGATCAGCCCGCGAATGTATAGGCGGTCTTTACCGTGGTGTAGAACTCCATGGCATAGCGGCCCTGTTCGCGCGGGCCGAAGCTCGAGCCCTTGCGGCCGCCGAAGGGAACATGGAAATCGACGCCCGCCGTCGGCAGGTTGACCATCACCATGCCGGCCTCCGAATTGCGCTTGAAGTGGGTGGCATGTTTCAGGCTCGTGGTGCAGATGCCCGAGGTGAGCCCGAAAGGCGTGTCGTTGGCGACGGCAAGCGCCTCGTCAAAATCCTTGACGCGGATGACGCTGGCGACTGGGCCGAAAATCTCCTCGCGCGAGCTGCGCATGCCATTGGTGGCTTCGGTCAGCAGGGCCGGGCTGAGGTAGAAGCCGGGCGTCTTGCGGTCGAGCCGTTCGCCGCCGAAGGCGAGCGTGGCTCCCTCCCTGACGCCGATGGCGATATAATCCTCGTCCTGCTTCAGCTGGGTCGCGTCGACGACCGGGCCAATCTGGGTCTGCGCATCGAGCGCATCACCGATCACCAGCTTGCCCATCCGCTCCTTCAGCGCATCGACGAAACGGTCATGGATACCTTCGGTCACGATCAGCCTGGACGAGGCGGTGCAGCGCTGGCCGGTCGAGAAGAAGGCGCCGTTGAGCGCGCAATCGACGGCGACCGCGAGATCGGCGTCGTCGAGCACGACCAGCGGGTTCTTGCCGCCCATTTCGAGCTGGAACTTGCGCATATGCTCGACACTTGCCGCGGCGACGCGTTTTCCCGTGCCGACCGAACCGGTGAAGGTGATGGCGTTGACATCGGGGCTATCGAGCATCGCCTGGCCGACCACCGAGCCCTTGCCCATCACGAGGTTGAGCACCCCCTTGGGCAGGCCGGCGCGGTGCAGGATATCGACGATGGACCAGGCGCTCTCCGGAACCAGCTCGGCCGGCTTGAAGACGATGGTGTTGCCATGGGCGAGTGCCGGCGCGATCTTCCAGGCGGGGATGGCGATGGGGAAATTCCACGGCGTGATGATGCCGACCACGCCGACAGCCTCCCGGGTGATCTCGACGCCGACGCCCGGCCGCACGCTCGGCACCATCTCTCCGGTCAGGCGCAATGTTTCGCCGGCAAAGAAATCGAATATCTGGGCGGCGCGGATGGTCTCGCCAATGCCTTCGGCCAGCGTCTTGCCTTCCTCACGCGCCAGATTGCGGCCGATCTCGTCCTTGCGCGCCATGATCTCGTCGGAGGCCTTTTTCAGCACCGCATGGCGGGCCAATGGACCGGAACGGGACCATGAAGGAAACGCCGCCTTGGCCGCCGCGATTGCCTGCTTGGCCTCGTCGACCCCAGCCGAGGCATATTCGCCGACGACATCGCCGGTGTCCGAAGGGTTGATGTTGCGGGAGCCGGCATCGCCGACCCATTCGCCATCGATGAGGTTCTTTCGAAACTGTGCCATATCTGGTCTTTCCTGCTGGTAGGCCGCGCGGCGGCATCTGTGTGAACTGGTATTTGCCAGACAAATGCCTTGCGGGAAAGCACGCACTGGTCGAACAGCCGCGACAAAAATCCCCGGGCCAGCCGTTGCAGCCAGCCCGGCTGGTATCCGCGGAGCGTTGTTTCCGACCAGGCGAGTTGCCCTGCACACCTATGTCCATAGCCTTGATTTGGCTGATGCGGCGTGTCATGCGTCGTACAGATGGCAGCACTCGAAACGACGATCCAGCGCGCCGGCGCCACCGGCAACATCAAGGCCACGCGTGAAGACTGGCTGAAGTTGGCGCTTGAGACACTGATCTCGGATGGTGTCGAACGCGTCCGCGTGCTGACACTTGGCCAGCAGCTCGATGTCTCGCGATCCAGCTTCTACTGGTATTTCAAAAGCCGCCAGGATCTGCTCGACCAGCTGCTGGACTATTGGCGGCAGACCAACACAAGGTTCATCGTCGAGCGCGCCTCGCGGCCTTCCGCGACCGTCATCCGCGGCGTGATGAGCATTTTCGAATGCTGGGTGGACGAAAGGCTGTTCGATCCCCGGCTGGACTTCGCGATCAGGGCCTGGGCCCGGCGCTCACCCACCATCAGGCGCGCGCTCGACGAGGCCGACGAGGAGCGCGTCAATGCCATACGCGACATGTTCAAGCGTCATGGCTATGAGGACGAGGACGCCTTCGTGCGCGCTCGCGTCCTCTATTTCATGCAGATCGGCTATTACTCGCTTGAGCTCAATGAGCCGATGAGCACCCGTCTCGCGCACGTCGCCTCCTATCTGCGCAGCTTCACCGGCCAGGAGCCTCCGGCGGAAGATGTCGAGGACTTCGCGCGATACGTCGAGAAGACGCTTTCTGGCAAACGATAGACGCAGTCGCCGGCCGGCCCTGACCCGACAGTTTTCCAGACGCGATCCGTAGAACGCCCACCCCCCATAGCCAGCATCGCGCAAGGGTTCGACTGTATGATCTCCATTCATGAATCGAATTCGCAGTTTTGCCGGAGCAATTGCCGATCATGGTCCAAAAGCATACGAGCCGGTCATCCCCCCATCCCTGGATCGACACTGTCTGGCAAACCGTGTGTTTAAGAGACGGGATTTACAAAGCCACACCGGACGGTTCGTGGGATCTGATCCGCAGCGTCGCGCCGGACGGGATTTCCGTGGTGTTCTTGAGCGGCCAGGCAACCGAGCCGGTCGACGTGCCATATGTCGAGGGTGAGCACTCGGTTGTCATCTCATTTGCCGCCCATGTCTATCTTGCGCGCGACATGGAGGTGCGAACCGGCGCGACGGTCCGTTTTCTGGATGTAGAAGAAGACGAATTTCTATTGGATGGCGTGGAACTGCCGTTACCGACTTTCCTGAACGCCGAAGCTCTTGTCGACGAGATGATCGCCGCGGGGCTGCTTGCGTCCGACGACGTCGTGGCCAGCGCCTTTACCGAGAAGCCCAAGGCCGCCTCCAAACGCTCCGTGCAACAGCATTTCAAAAACACCACCGGCATTACGCAGAAGGATTTCCAGTTGATCCGCCGCGCCCAGGAAGCGGTTCGGCGTTTGAAAGCCGGCCATAGTGCCACAGCCGTGGCTTTCGATCTTGGCTATACGGATCAACCGCACATGATCAAATCCATAAAGAGGATCATGGGTTCTCTGCCCTCAAACCTCGATGCGGTTCACAAGATCTGACGCCGGGTGAAGGTTTCGCCCGGCGGATTCACGGCGCTATTTCGTGACGAGCGCGGCGAATTGCTTGATGTCTTCGACATAGAATGCGGGATCTTCCCACGCGGCGAAATGGCCCGCTTTCTCCATATCGTGAAATTGCGCGACATTTCCCGAGGTCTGGCGGTCCGCCCATTCGCGCGGCAAGCGAACGCCGCCCGGGATCGGCACTTCGGTCGCCACCGCCACCGGCACCCCCGTGTTGTTTCCCTTGATGGTCGGCTGCTGCATCGCGTTCTGATTGTAAATGCGGAAGGACGAGGCCGCCGTTTCCGTCAGCCAATAGATCATGATGTTGGTCAAAAGCTCGTCGCGACCAAATCTGGCGTCGGCCTCATCGCCGACCCCCATCCCGGCCATGAAGCTCATGATCCATGCGGCAAGTCCGACGGGCGAATCGTTCATGGCGAAGGCGAGGCTTTGCGGCTTCGTCGCCTGGATCAGATTAAAGGCGCCATGCATGAAGAACCATTGCTGGATCGCGCCGGCGTAACCTTGCTCCGGCCCGCCGAGGGCGCCAAAATCCGTGGTCTGGTCCGGGTAGCCCACATCGGTCAGGTGGGAGCCGATAAGCTTGTCCGGGTGGCGCTGCGCCAGCGACATGGCGATTACCGACCCCAGGTCACCGCCAGCCACGATGAAGCTGTCGTAACCCAGGACGTCATTCATGAGGTTTGCAAAAATGTCGGCCACCTTGTCGGCGGGCAGAGCCGTTCTGCCGGAGAACCCGGTCCCCGGAATGGACGGCACGACGACGTGAAACTCCTCCGCCAGGGCATCCACGACCTTGTGATAGCGGTAAAAACTGTCCGGCCAGCCATGCAGCAGAAGGATTGCCGTCGCGCCCTTCTTTCTCGACGGCTGATGGACGAAATGGAGGTCGATGCCCTCGATATCGACCTTGTAGTTTGGCAATGCGTTCAGGCCCGCTTCGGCCTTTCGCCAATCATAGTCATGGAGCCAGTAGTCGGTCAGCTTCTTCATGTAATCGAGATTTGTGCCAGTCATCCATCCCGCTCCGGCGGGCTCATCCGGCCAGCGGGTGTGGCTCAGGCGCGTCGTGAGATCGGCGAGCTGGTCATCGGAAACGGCAATCTTGAACGGGGTCGGCTTGGCCATTGTCGTGTTCTCCTGTGAGAAGGCGCTGCGATCGGCGAGACCGCCGAGAAGGGCTGCCGCAATGAGGCTTTTGGCAAATTCGCGGCGGTTCATTCTCGCAGCTCCTTGTTCTTTTTCGATGGAGCCAAACTATGGGAACGGCGGCAGCGCGGATTGTAAATTTGCGCAATTCATCCGGACGAGACGAGCACGCGACAGGTCTCATTCTCGCGCCCGTTGAGGCATGAGGGATGCACGACGAAACGGTATGCGGTGCGGCGTTCCGCCACCCGGCAACAGAGGATGGAGGCTGACGAATATTCCGCTTTTCTAGAGGGTGAACGACCAGAACAAGCAGGCGAGCGTCGCGGCGGCGAAGACCACGAAGAACAGGCTGCGCAACAGCACGTTGCGGCGCAGTTCGTTCATGAAGAAGTGACAGCCGACGATGGCGACGGCAAACAGGAACCGCCAGTTCAGCAAGGCCAGGAGAGCGCTGCCCTGGCCGAAGGCCCATCGGGCGAGAAGGCCGCCGACGATGGTGGCAAACAGCACGATCACCGTCCAGAAGATCGCGTCGGCCGCATGGGTAAGGACGATGCTGGCGGCGCGGATCGGCAGGATCATCATCAACAGCGCGCTGAAGAAGAAGACGGCGGCGAGCGGAATGAAGGTTCCGGCATCGGCGATGCCGTCGAGCCGCCTGACGCCGATCGCGCCATAGGGATAGCCGTGACGGGCCACCGCCAGGCTCAGCGCCATGAGCAGGGCGGCCAGCACGGCGACGAGTGCGAAGGTCGTGAGGGCTTTGCTCATGGTGTTCCTGTCCCGGACGAATCAGACAGGAACTTTGTAGCGGGCGGTCGTAAATTGCACGTAAGCGACGGCACCACCGGTGCCGATTTCAATCGGTGAAATCCGCTGTCGGGCCGCTATTCGGCGGCGACCCTGCCTGTCGAGCGATTGGCCAGCACGAAGCCGACCTCATCCACCGCCTGCGCCGCGCGCTTCAGGATCGCCTCGGAGCGCAGGACGCCGTCGGTGAAATCCTTGTCGGTGGCATAGACGGCCGTCGGCAAGGCAAAGGCCTCGAAGAAACCGAACAGCGGCCGCAGCTGATGCTCGACGATCAGGGCATGGCGCTCGCCGCCACCGGTCGCTGTCAACAGGACGGGCTTTCCGCGGAGTGCTGCCGGGTCGATCAGGTCGAAGAAGTGCTTGAACAGGCCGGTATAGCTGCCCTTGTAGGTCGGCGAACCGACCACCAGCGCATCAGCGGCGAGGATCTGCGCCAGGATCGGCTGCGCCTGGCTGTCGAGGTCGCGCGCCCACCGTGCGGTGCCGAGCGATGGACCGAGATCCTCGACATCGTAGGTGACAGCCGACAGGCCATGGCGCGTGGCGATGTCCCTGGTGACCAATTCGACGAAGGAGCGCGTCTTTGACGGCCGGGTGATGTTGCCGGAAAAACCGACGACTGTGGGGTTTGACATGGCAGTGGGCCTCTCGGATGTCGAAGTTGGAAATGGCGGGCCACATGGCCCGCCGAGGGAAATCAGCTCCAGGCGTGCAGCGGCGGGTTTTCGCCATTGAGGAAATATTTGCCGAGGATCGAGTACTTCCAGCGTACCGGATCGTGCAGCGTGTGGGTGCGGGCATTGCGCCAATGCCTGTCGAGATTGTGCTCGGCCAGCGTCGAGCGGGTGCCGGCCAGTTCGAACAGCTTGTTGGTGGCGGCAATGGCGATCTCGGTCGACAGGATTTTTGCTTCCGCCGTGACGATCTGCGCATGCGCCACCGTTTCGGCGGTCGGCTCGGCCACCGCCTTGTCGATCGCCAGGCCCGCTTTTTCGAGCAGTGCCTGCGCAGCGTGCAGGCGCAATGTCAGGTCGCCGACCGCCTGGATGGTGTAGGGGTCGTCCCAGGCATTGTCGACGCCGCTGTCGATCCAGGCGCGGCTTCTGGTCCTGACGAAGTGAACCGTTTCGTCGATGGCCGCCTGGGCGATGCCGGTGTCGACCGCCACCTGGATGATCTGGAAGATGGCGCCGTCGGCGGTCGGTCTGTCGTAGCCCTTGTAGCCGGGCACCAGAAAAGTCTTCGGCACCTTGACGTTGTCGATGATGACGGTGCCGGACAAGGTCGTGCGCTGGCCGAAGCTCGACCAGTCGTCGATGACGGTTAGGCCTGGCGCTGCCCGGTCGGCAATCGCATACCAGGCGCGGCCCTCGTCATCGAGCGCCACGATCGGCACCAGATGGGCAAGCAACGCGCCGGACGAATAGAATTTGCGGCCGTTGACGACGACATGGTCGCCCGCATCGGTGAAACGGGTCTCGAAATCGGCGGCGCGCTTGGAACCGAACTCGGAAAAGGCGTTGCCGAACCGCGTGCCTTTCAGCACCTCGGCGAACAGCAGCTTCTGCTGGTCCGCGTCGGAAACGGTGCGGATCGCAGCGACGACGCCGAGATGGTTCTGGGCGATCTGGCCGATCGAGGAATCCGCAGCCGAGATGATCTCGATCACCTTGGCCAGCGTCGCATAAGACACCTCCGGTCCGCCGAATGCCTTGGGTACGTTGATCGACCACAGGCCGCTCTGCGAGAATGCGTCGAGTTCGGCAACCGGCCAGATCCGTTCGCGGTCGCGCCGGGAGGAGTCCTTGACGAATTCGGCCGCGAGGGCGCGGGCGACCGCGATCGCTTCGGCGTCATCCCGGATGATGTGGGCCGGCGCCGACGGCCTTGCGACCGGCGGCACGGCGGCGGAGGCGTGGTCTGTCTTGACGGTAGAGACGGTCATATTGCTGCTCCTTGAGATTTCGTTTCAGGCAACGGCATGGAGATGGGTTGGCTTCGCAGCCGGCGATGGTTGTTGGCCGAGATAGAAGGCGCGGACATCCTCGCGCTGGCGAAGATCGGCGGCCGCGCCGGCGAGAACGGAGACGCCGTTTTCGAGCACCGTGGCGTGGTCGGCATAGCGCAGCGCGACAGCGGAGTTCTGCTCGGCGACCAGGATCGACAGGCCGCTCTCGCGGTTCAGTTTCCTCAGCGTCTGAAAGATGTCCTGGACGATGAGCGGGGCGAGCCCCATCGACGGTTCGTCGAGGACCAACAGGCGCGGCCGCGACATCAGCGCCCGGCCGATCGCGGTCATCTGCTGTTCGCCGCCCGAGGTCAGGCCGGATAATGTCCGGCGCTTTTCCTTCAGCCGGGGAAAATAGGAATAGATCCGCTCAAGATCCGCGCTGATCTCGCTACGGCGGCCGCTGCGGCCGATGCCGCCGGCGACCAGGTTTTCTTCGACGGTGAGGCTCTTGAAGCAGTGGCGGCCTTCCAGCACCGGAACCAGGCCATCGCGCACCAGGCCGCCCGGCTTGCGGCGTGAGACATCGGCGCCGTCATAGCGGACGGTGCCGGCGTTGACCTGTCCACGCTCGGCCGGCAGCAGGTTGGAAACGGCCTTCAGCGTGGTGGTCTTGCCGGCGCCGTTGGCGCCGAGCAGCGCCAGGATTTCGCCGCGCCTGATCTCGAAACTGACGCCATGCAGCGCCGTGATGGCGTGGTTATAGGTGGCATGGATCGTGTCGACCGCAAGGATGACGTCATTGTCCGGCATGGGGCTCTTCTTCCGCGGTTCGAAAACCGTAAGGAGCGGGCGCCGCGGAAGCTGTCCGTGGCGCCCGGCAGTGGCTGATCAGTTGGTGGTCACGGCGTTGGCATCATCGGCGGTGCGCAGCTTGATGCCCTTCTCGGCGGCATAGGCCTCGGCCGACTTCTCGATGATTGGCCGCAGCAGCGCCCAGTCCGGCGCGATCCAGTCGGAGACGACGTTCCACTTCTGGCCGTCCCACTGCTGGAAGGTCACGTAGCCCTCGCCCTCGTGATTGTCCCAGCTGACGTTGATCGAGTGGAACAGGTCCTTGGCGCCAAGCGCCTCGACCTTGGCCGGGTCGAGCTTGAGATGTTCGAAGCCCCAACGGACTTCGTCGCCGGTCAGCGTGCCGTGGCCGAACTTCTCCTGCGCGACGCGGATCGCCTCGACATTGAGGATGCCGTTGACGATGCCGAGATTGTGGTAGACCGAGCCGATGCGCGACTTGTCTTCCAGATTGCCCTTGCCGGCGCCGTAGACCGTCTTCACGATCTCCTGCACCACCGGATAGGTGTTGCCGGAGGCCTGGGTGGTGATGGCGGTGTAACCCTTGGCGGCATCGCCGGCCGGGATGACGTCCTCTTCCGAATTCGACCAGACATTGCCGACGATGTGGTCGACGGGATAGCCGACCTTGACCGCCGTCTTCAGCGCCACCGGGTTCATCACGCCCCAGCCGCGCAGCACGACAAAGTCGGGCTTGGCGCGGCGGATGGTCAGCCACTGCGACTGCTGCTCGTTGCCGGGATGCGGCACTTCGATCTGCTGGACGGTGAAGCCGTATTTCTGCGCCAGCAGTTCGTAGATCGGGATGGTTTCCTTGCCGTAAGGCGAGCCGTGATAGAGCACGGCGATCTTCTTGCCCTTGAGCTTGTCGATGCCGCCTTCCTTTGCGGCGATGTAGTTCACGATTCCGGACGTCTCGCTATAGGGGTTGAGCAGCAGCGGGAAGACGTAAGGGAAAACGCGGCCGTCGGTGGAATCGGTGCGGCCGTGGTTGACGGTGATCAGCGGCACCTTGTCGGCCGTGATGCGGTCGATCATGGCATAGGCGATGCCGACCGAAAGCGGATTCCAGGCGGCGGCGCCGGCATGGCTCTTCTGCCGCTCATAGCATTCGACGCCGCGCTCGACCTCGTACTGGGTTTCGCATTCGTCCCAGGTCAGCTTGACGCCGTTGACGCCGCCGTCGCGGATGTTGATGAGGTTGAGATAATCGATGAAGCCGCCGAAGAAGCCGGTGCCGCCGGCCGCGTAGGGACCGACGCGATAGCTCTGCAGCGGAAAGTATTGTTCGTCGGCGTGGGCCGATGGCAAGGCCACCGACACGATCATCGCCGCGGTCAGCGCCGCCGCCTTGATTGTGCTGAGGAAAGTCATGGTCGAGATACTCCCGGTATGGGCCGTCTTGGTTCGGCCTCTGGTTCATTTTCCGATTCAGTTCGATGCGGGTTGCCCCGCAGGCTCATGTCGACTGCCAGGCGAGCAGGAGCCGTCTTCGGACCCTGTCCCACAGGGCCACCAGCCCGTCCGGTTCGAGGATCAGAAACAGGATGATGAGAGCGCCGAGCACGATGCGCTGGCTCATGTCGAGGACGCCCGAGTCGAAGACATCGCCGAGCAGGAAGCCGCCGAGACGCGACAAGCCAAGCGGAAAGACGACGATCAGGGCGGCGCCGAAGAAGGCGCCACGGATCGAGGCCAGGCCGCCTATGATGATGATGAACAGGATCTGGAACGAGCGGTCGAGATCGAAGCCGTCCGGCTCGACGGTCCGCAGATAGGCGAAGGCCCAGATGACGCCGGCAACGCCGATGATGAAGGACGAGATGGCGAAGGCCAGCAGCTTGGTCTTCAGCACCGGGATGCCGATGATGCGGGCGGCGGTTTCATTGTCGCGGATGGCGATGAAGTTGCGCCCGGTCTGCGATGTGACCAGACGGTGGGCGAGGAAGGTGAGTATGCTGACGATGGTCAGCGCGAAGAGATAGCGGCCGACGGCGCCATCCAACGCAACGCCGCCGATAGACAGCCGCGGCGCGTCGATGACACCTGACGCCGAGTCGTTGGAGAACCAGCTGAACTTGGTCAGCGCCCATTGCACGAAGAACTGCGCGGCGAGCGTCGAGACCGCGAGGTAGAAGCCTTTCAGCCGCAGGCTTGGCAGGCCGAAGACGATGCCAATCGCGGAGGCGACGATACCGGCGAGGACAATGCTGCCGATCAGTGGCAGGCCTTCGACCCTCAGGTTGAAATTATAGGCGGCGAAGGCGCCCGTCGCCATGAAGGCGGCGCTGCCCAGCGAGACCTGGCCGGCATAGCCGGTGAGGATGTTCAGCCCGACGCCGGCAAGGCCGAGCGCCAGGAACGGCAGCAGGATGGCCTCGAACAGATAGCTCGAGCCGATCAGCGGCACGACGCCATAGGCGAAGGCGAGCAGCAGGACGGGCGCGATCCATTTCGGCAACACCGGTGCGGCGGAGGTGAGATCGCTTGTGATCACGGCCATGGCTCAGACCCTTTCCACGAGCTTCTGGCCAAACAGGCCCGAGGGACGGATCAGCAGGAAGGCGAGCGCCACGACATAGGCGAACCAGCTCTCGATGCCGCCGCCGAAATAGTCGCCGATATAGACCTCGGCGAGCTTCTCGCTGGCGCCGATCAAGAGGCCGCCGACGATGGCGCCGAGAATCGAATCGAAGCCGCCAAGCACCAGCACCGGCAGCGCCTTGAGCACCACCAGAGACAGGGAGAACTGCACGCCGAGGCGGGCGCCCCAGAGCAGCCCCGCGACCAGCGCGACCAGGCCGGCGGCGGCCCAGACGGTTGCCCAGATCAGCGGCAGCCTGAGGCCGACCGCCAGGGCGGCGAACTGGTCGTCGGCGACGGCGCGGAAGGAGAGGCCGATGCGGGTATAGCGGAAGAACAGCGACAGCAGCAGAACCATGCCGGCGGCGACCAACGCGGCGAAGATGTCGAACTGGCTGATCAGCACGCCACCGACTTCCAGCGGCACATCCTCGATGCCGAGGTCGAGGCCGTGGACCTGCGTGCCCCAGATCAGCTGGGCGGCACCCTCGATGATGTAGGACAGGCCGAGCGTCGCCATGAACAGCGTGATCGGCGGCTTGTTGGTGAGCGGCCGCAGCACGGTGCGCTCGATGGCGACGCCGATGGCCACCATGATGGCGAAGGTGGCCGCCAGCGCCAAGGCGAAGGGAACACCGCGCTCAACCAGGCTGACGAAGGTCAGTGCCGCGAACAACAGCAGCGCGCCTTGCGCGAAATTCAGCACGCCTGATGTCTTGTAGATCAGCACGAAGCCGATCGCGACCAGCGAGTACATGACGCCGGAGAGCAGGCCGCCGACGAGCACTTCGATGAAGAACTGGTAGTCGAAACCGGCGATCATATGCCAGCCCCGTCCTCATTGTCGGAGGCGACGCCGAGATAGGCATCGATGACGCGCTGGTCGTTCCTCACCTCGTCGGGCGTGGCGTCGGCGATCTTGCGGCCGTAGTCGAGAACGGCGATGCGGTCGGACAGGCCCATGACGACGCCGACGTCATGCTCGATCAGCACGACCGTGGTGGCGAAGCGGTCGCGCGCGGCGCGCACGAAACTTGCCATCTCGCTTTTCTCGCCGGCGGTCATGCCGGCCATCGGTTCGTCCAGCAGAAGCAGGCGCGGCTCAGCGACCAAGGCGCGGGCCAGTTCCACCCGCTTCTGCAGCCCGTAAGGCAGCGTGCCGGCGAGACGATCGCGGACCGCGGTGAGATCGAGGAATTCGAGGATGTGGTCGGCGCGGCTCAGGGAGTCGCGCTGCTCGCCAGGCGAGCGGCCGATGCCGAGCACCTGCCCGGCAAAATTGGAGCGGACCTTGTAGGCGAGGCCGGAGGCGACATTGTCGAGGACGCTGAGGCCCTTGAACAGAGCAAGGTTCTGAAACGTCCTGGCAACACCGAGATGCGCCAGCCGCTGTGTCGGCACCTGATCATAGCGGATGCCATCGAGCAGGACATGGCCTCTATCCGGCCGGTAGACGCCGCTGATGACGTTGATCAGCGAACTCTTGCCGGCGCCGTTGGGGCCGATGATGGCGCGGATCTCGCCGGGGCGCACCGACAGCTCGATATCGGCCAGCGCGACTACGCCGCCGAACGACAGGCCGATGCCCTGCAGGACGAGCAACGGAGCGGCGGCATCCGCGATCGACCCTGTCGGCACGACGCCGACGACGGACGACTGGGGCGTCGACGGCAGGCCGCGCGCAAAGACTTCCGGCGCATAGACCGACGCGTCCATCATTCCAAGGGCGTAACTGGCCAAGGGCATTCCAATCGTCCTCGATTGCTTCACAGGCGCACGAATCCTCATCGCCGCCCGATCGATCGAGCGCGCTTGGGAACCTTCATTGGTGTGCAGGCCGGACTGACCGGCCTGCTTTTTGAAAAGGGTTATTCCGCTGCCAGCGATGCAGCCTGCTCGGCATTTTCCAGTTCGCGGACGAGGGGGATGACATGCTTGCCGAAATACTCGACCTCTTCCTGGAAGTGCAGGAAGCCGAGCAGGATGAGATCGGCGCCGGCGCGCTTGAGATCGACGATGCGCTCGGCGACCTGCCTTGGCGTGCCGATCAGGTTCGAACGGAAGCCGTCATTGTACTGGACCAGATCGTCGAAGGAGGATTTTGCCCAGTTGCCCTCGCCTTCCGGCGAGGCCTTGCCGGCATTCTTGACCTCGTGGCCGAAGGCGTTGACCGCTTCGGGGTTGGCCTTGGCGATGATTTCGGCGAGCACCGCCTCGGCCTCGTCCTCCGTCTCGCGGACGATGGCGAAGGCGTTGACGCCAACCTTGACCGAATGGTTGTTGGCCTTCGCCTTGGCCCTGATGTCATCCACCTGCCTGGCGATTTCGGTCGGCGTGTTGCCGTTGGTGAAGTACCAGTCCGAGACACGCGAGGCCATGTCGCGCGCGGCTCGCGACGAGCCGCCCTGGAAGATTTCCGGCAAAGGCTGCGGCGGCTTCGGCTTCAGTGAATATTCGTTGAAGCGGTAGAAATCGCCGCGGAAGGTGAAGCTGTCCTGCGTCCATATTCCACGCAAGGCGCGGATGAATTCTTCCGAACGGCGGTAGCGCTCGTCATGGTCGAGCCAATGCTCGCCGATGGCGTGGAACTCGCCGCGGAACCAGCCGGAGACGAGGTTGATGGCGACGCGGCCATTGGTCAGGTAGCTGATGGTGGCGAGTTGCTTGGCAGCCAGCGCCGGATTCCACGGCCCGGGCAGGATCGCGGCGATCACCTTCAGCGTCTTGGTGGCGGCCAGCAGATGATGGCTGAAGGCAACCGATTCATGCTGTTCGTCGGCGCCGTAGCCGGCGGTGAAACGGATCTGGCTCAGCGCATAGTCGAAGCCGACCTTCTCGGCAATCTGCGCCAGCTTGCGGTTGTATTCGGCCGAATGGTTGGTGCGCTGCTCGATGTTGGAAATCACCAGGCCGCCCGAAACATTCGGCACCCAATAGGCGAATTTGACCGCGTCGGTTGCTGCGTGTGCCATGAACTGTCTCCCCTTCAGGCCGTGTCGTTGATCGGTCCGGCGTGGCCGGATCTCGCCGATATTTATTATGTCTACTGATTATATATACAAAGTAGGATTTTCCGTTTTTGGCGGCCGCTTGGGACGGAAATACCAATTTTGGCCGGCCAGGCCGGCTTCGGCCTGTCAGCGGGCGGCCGCAACGTCGCTGGCATTGGCGCCAACCGCCTCGACGGACGGAAACCTGTCGACCAGCCTTGCGATCTCGGTCGCGACCATCTGGGCATGGCGGGCGACCTCTGGCAGGCCCATGAGTTCACCAAAGGTGCCCCGCGCCAGCGGCCCGGCGACGAAGAGCCCGGCGACCGCCTCGCCATCCCAGCCGATGGCGAGGCTGTCGAGATTTGTCTCGATGCCGAGTCCGTAGGCGTCGACCCTGATCAATCCGGTCTCGGCCAGGGAGCGCAGCGCCGGATTGAGCTGAAGCGCCTGCCCATGGGCAGGCCCTGTCGTGTTGATGACGGCATCGAAGCGCGCCGTCTCGATCCGTGTCTGGCCGCGCCGCTGAAAGCTGACCGCGAGGTTCTCGCCCTCGTCGTTCGACGCGACAAGCCTGGCGGCAATGGTGTCGAACGTGCCGGCAGCCTGGCGGCGGTCAAGGACGGAAGCAATTTGGGGGGCGATCCTGAAGCGATGCACGTCCCAGAACACACGCAGTTGGCGGACCAACCTTGCCCGTTCCGATGGAGCAAGGGCGGCCCACAGAACCGGCCCCTGCAGGCGCAGCTGGTCGAAGACGGACTGCCAGTTGACATTGGCCTGGCGCGCCGCCGCCAGCGTCGCGCGAATGTCGCGAAGCAGACCGAGCGCCGATGTGGCCGGCGCCGATGCGAAATCGCCGAAAGGTTCGCCCCGGACATCAGGATGGCCGCGCGAGCGCAGTCCGCGGCGCGACAGCGCCAGGATACGGCCGCGATGGCCGCGGCGATCGAGCTCCGCGACCATGTCGGCCGAGGTCAGCCCGGAGCCGACGATCAGCACGGAAGCGTCCGGCTCGATCCTGGCAAGTGCCGACGCTGCGTAGGGATCGGCGACAAAACCCGGCGCTTCGGCCAGGCAAGCAAGCGCTGCCGGGATTGCGGGGGCAGGATGCGTCGCGGCGAGGACCGCAATGTCGGCGATGACAGGTCCGGCGGAGGTTTGCACGGTCCAGCCCGCGCCATTGGCTTTGCGTGTCACGCCGGTGGCGAGACCGCCGACATGACGGACCGCGCCTGAAGCCAGACAGGGCGCGAGGTGCTCGGCGACATAGCGGCCGAACACACGCCGGCGCGGATAGGCGTCGTCATTCTTCCAGATCGCGTCCGCGTCACGTTCGAGTTCGCCGGAGCCGGCCAACCAGCGGGCAAAATGCTGCGGGTCGTCGGGAGCCATGCTCATTCTGACGGCCGGCACATTGACCCGGTGCGCCGGCTCTTCGCTGGAATAGGCCAGACCGCCGCCGAGCGCTGGGCGTGGCTCGATCACCGAGATCGACAGGCGCTCCGGCCGATGCGCCCGCGCAAGATGCCAGGCCAACGCCGCGCCGGAAAAGCCGCCGCCGATGATGGCGACGCGCAGTCGGCGGGCCGGAGGCAGCGCGTTCACGAGGCGCTGGCGAGCGACTTCGGCCGGTGGTCGCCGGCGATGGTCTCGCCGAACGGGCCGGTGTTGACGGATGAGCCGGCGGCTTTGACCGGATGATCAGTCGGCAATTTCGGCAGCACCAGTTCGCCAAAACGATAGGCTTCCTCCAGATGCGGGTAGCCGGACAGGATGAAGGTGTCGATGCCGAGGCGGCGATATTCGTCGATGCGCTCGGCGATGGTGTCGGGGTCGCCGACCAGGGCTGTCCCCGCGCCGCCGCGCACCAGGCCGACACCGGCCCACAGATTGGGCGCGATCTCGAGCTTGGCGCGGTCGCCGCCATGCAGCGCGCTCATCCGCGCCTGGCCGACCGAATCCATGCGGGCAAAGACTGTCTGGGCCGAAGCGATCGTCGCGTCGTCGAGGCGGCTGATCAGCCGGTCGGCGGCGGCCCAGGCCTCCTCGGTGGTTTCCCGCGCGATGACATGCAGGCGAATGCCGAAGGAAAGCTTGCGGCCGGCCTTCTCGGCCAGTTCTCGCACGGCGTCCAGCTTGCGCTCGACATCGGCGGGCGGTTCGCCCCAGGTCAGATATTTGTCGATCTCCTGCGCCGCAACCGTCGACCCGGCATCGGACGAGCCGCCGAAATAGAGCGGCGGATAGGGCGTCTGCACCGGCGGGAACAGCAGCCTGCCGTCCTCGATGTGGAAATGCTTGCCCTGGTGCTCGACCGTCTCACCGCTCAGCACGCGCTTGTAGATCCGCAGGAATTCCTGCGTCACCTCGTAGCGCTCGGCATGCGACAGGAAAATGCCGTCGCCCTTGTTCTCAAGCGGATCGCCGCCCGTTACGACATTGATCAGCAGGCGGCCATTGGAGATGCGGTCGAGCGTCGCCGTCATGCGCGCGGCGAGCGTCGGCGACTGCAAGCCCGGCCGCACGGCGACCAGGAAACGCAGCCGCTCGGTCAGCGGCACCAGCGCCGAGGCGATCACCCAGGAATCCTCGCACGACCGGCCGGTCGGCAGCAGCACGCCGTAGTAACCCAGCGTGTCGGCGGCCTTCGCCACTTGCGTCAGATAGGGCAGATCGACCGACCGGCCGCCCTCCGCGGTGCCGAGATAACGGCTGTCGCCATGCGTCGGCAGGAACCAGAGAACCTTGATGCGGTCCGGAATGTCGCGGGTCATGACCTGCCTCCCGCGAGCCGGCGGCGATGGCGGGGTGTGCCTGGCGGGGTTGGGAGCGGACGCAGAGAGGCGGGCATGGCGGAGTCCTGTCCGGGAAAACAGATCGCCCGCACTTTGCTTATTCTATAAACTCTGTAGAGTTAGTTTATTCCAAATCCGCCGTTGAAATTGGAAATTCTCTTCGTTCGATCGAATCGGCGCCTGATCCTCGGCTGCTCACTGGCGTCAGGCCCTGGCGAATTGGAGAACACTGTTTGGCGGTCCTTCCGACTCCTAGGTGTCATATTAGCCACAGGTAATATGAATCAGCTATCCGGCCTTGCATCGTCGGCATAGGTGTCCCTTAATGGGTCACCGTGTCTGGCACCGTCATTGCACAGTCGGCAATGCCGGCGACATCTCTCACCCAGCAATCGGGGGGCAGATGGGGGGCCCCGCCGCTTCGCGAATGGAGCGGCGGGCTATCAACAACGGGGGGCGGGCAGCCATGTATTTTCCGCAATTCTTGGTGGGGATGTTCGCCACGTCGGCCGTAGTGGCGATCTGGGCCGGCATAGAAACTGGATCTGTCGGCAAAGCGCTCGCTTGGACCGTCCTCACGCTGATGATGCTGCAGGTTGGATATTTCCTGCTGGCATTTGGGCTTTTCTATAAGCGCTCGACGAAAAGCACCGACACAAAACCGGATACTGCTCATCAGCCCATCCGTCGAGACGGTAGCGTCTCATCGGGCCGATGATGACCGACAGGCCGGCCGCAACCTACTGTGAGCATGACGCCGCCTACGGGCGAAGTGATGGAGTGGCCAGCGCCCGTCAAGCGCCAAAGCCATTTGGCCGTCATCTGCTTGCGCCATTCCCAAGCTCTGTCGAACGATCCCGACCGTAGACGGCGCTTGCTTGCCGGAGGTTTGCACGACGAAGTGAAGCTTCCCTACCAAGAGTAGTCCTAAAGGCTTGCGGTGCTGGTGAAACTTGAGGCTCGGCCGCGGCTTTCCCGCTTTTTCCTGTCAGTCCCGCTCGCAAACCTGGTCTCCGGGTCGAAAACGCTCCTGGCCGTGCCCGGCAGGTTTCCGAATGGCGGGCTCGGATACAAAAACGGCAAATAACCTGAAAACATTGGGAGACTGTTTGGTGGAGCCAATCGGAATCGAACCGACGACCTCTTGAATGCCATTCAAGCGCTCTCCCAACTGAGCTATGGCCCCACTCCCGGCAGTCAGCCGGCGCCGTTTCCGGCGAAGAGATCAGCGCGGGTTGGAACACCGCGCCGTTAGTGCAGGCGGCTTCTAACCCCGCCTTTCTCAGATATCAAGCCTTGAAGAGCGGCTTTTTGTTCACAGGCCGAGAAAGCCTGCAAACGCTTACGTCTAGGCCTGTCAGACCTCGTCGTCGTCGTCGCCGACGCCGATCATGTCGGCAACGTCGTCGTCTTCTTCCTCTTCGTCGGCAAGGAAAGTATCATCCTCGTCGTCGCCGAGGTCGACGTCCTCGTCATCGCCGAGATCGGGCAGATCGTCGCCCTTGGCGTCGTCGTCGGCCTCTTCGAGCGAGACGACTTCAACGCCCTCTTCGTCCTCGGCGTCCACTTCCTTCTCGGCCACTTCCTCTTCCTCCTCGAGGGCGGCGATCTTGCCTTCCTCGAAATAGGAACGCGGATAAGTCTTGCCGGTGTAGGGCGAGACGATCGGGTCCTTGTTCAAGTCGTAGAATTTTCGACCCGTCTCAGGATCGATACGCTTTGTGCCAAGTTCGGTTTTTGCCACGGCAAGCCTCGTCAATAAAAGAGTGGTCCCCTTAACCACTGTTTGCGGCGCTGTCAAAGCCAAAAGCCGGCGTCACAAAACCAAGTCCTGAAAGGCCTCGCGGCAAGTGACGACCATGGGGATGACCATTTCGCCTCGCCGTGATACGAGACCGCCGCAACAAATGAAAAGCGCCGGCCCGCCGGCATTCCGTCCAGGGAAATTCCATGTCTCACGCCGCCGCTGCCAAGCCGGCCACCGCCCGCAAATCTCAAGCCCTTTCCGGCACCGCGCGTGTGCCGGGCGACAAGTCGATCTCGCATCGCTCCTTCATGTTCGGCGGCCTCGCCTCCGGCGAAACCCGCATCACCGGCCTGCTCGAGGGCGAGGACGTGATGCGCACGGGCGCGGCCATGAAAGCGATGGGCGCGCATATCGAGAAGCGCGGCGCCGAATGGGTGATCCGCGGCACCGGCAACGGTGCGCTGCTGCAGCCGGAAGGCCCGCTCGACTTCGGCAATGCCGGCACCGGCTCGCGGCTCACCATGGGCCTCGTCGGCACCTATGACATGGAAACCACCTTCATCGGCGACGCCTCGCTGTCGGGCCGGCCGATGGGCCGCGTGCTGGAGCCGCTGCGCCAGATGGGCGTGCAGGTGCTGAAGGCGACGCCCGGCGACCGCATGCCGATCACGCTGCATGGCCCCAAGCACGCCGCCCCGATCACCTACCGCGTGCCGATGGCCTCGGCACAGGTGAAGTCGGCGGTGCTGCTTGCCGGCCTCAACACGCCCGGCATCACCACCGTCATCGAGCCGGTGATGACGCGTGACCACACCGAAAAGATGCTCAAAGGCTTCGGCGCCAATCTTTCGGTCGAGACCGACGAGCGCGGCGTGCGCCACATCTTCATCGAGGGCCAGGGCAGACTGACCGGCCAGACGATCGCCGTGCCCGGCGACCCGTCCTCTGCCGGCTTCCCGCTCGTCGCCGCGCTGATCGTGCCGGGTTCGGACATCGTGATCGAAAACGTGCTGATGAACCCGACCCGCACCGGCTTGCTGCTGACGCTGCAGGAAATGGGCGGCAAGATCGACATCTTGAACCCGCGCAATGCCGGCGGCGAGGATGTCGCCGATCTGCGCGTGCGTTATTCCGAGCTCATGGGCGTCACCGTTCCGCCCGAGCGGGCACCGTCGATGATCGACGAGTACCCGGTGCTGGCCGTCGCCGCCAGCTTCGCCGAGGGCGAAACGCTGATGCAGGGGCTGGAAGAATTGCGGGTGAAGGAGTCCGACCGGCTGTCGGCCGTCGCCAACGGGCTGAAGCTCAACGGCGTCGACTGCACCGAAGGCGAGGCTTCCCTTGCTGTTCGCGGCAAGCCGGGTGGCAAGGGGCTGGGCGGCCATCCCAACGGCCTGGATACGACCGTGAAGACGCATCTCGACCACCGCATCGCCATGAGTTTTCTGGTGATGGGGCTGGCGACGGAAAAGCCTGTCACCATCGACGACCAGGCGATGATCGCGACCAGCTTTCCGGAGTTCATGGGGCTGATGACGGGGCTGGGCGCGGAGATCGGGTAACGGTTGATGGCAATCGCAACCCTCCCAGACTGGAGCCGGGCATTCCTCCCTTCGTCATCCTCGGGCGGAGCAAGGAGCGAAGCGACGCGGCGCAGACCCAAGGATCCATGCCGTTACGTCAAAGCGTTGCCGCGGCGCAGAATTCTGGTCCGCGGCGTTCTTCGGCCGAAATCACGGCATGGATCCCAGGGTCTTCGCTCCGCTACGCGTTCGCTGCGCCCTTGGATGACGAAGGCGCGAGAGCTTGTTGCCAAGCAGACAAGGCGTTGAGCTAGCAATGACACACGTCTTCACCATTGCCATCGACGGTCCCGCCGGCGCCGGAAAAGGCACCCTCGCCCGCCGTCTCGCCGACCATTACCGGCTGAACCTGCTCGACACCGGCCTCACCTATCGTGCCGTTGCCTACGCGCTCATCCAGCACGCATTGCCGCTCGACAATGTCTCGGCGGCGGAAACCGCGGCCCGCCAGGTCGACCTGGCAACGCTCGACCGCACGGTGCTGTCGGCACATGCCATCGGCGAGGCCGCCTCGAAAGTTGCGGTGTATCCGACCGTGCGGCGCATTCTGGTCGAGAAGCAGCGGGATTTCGCCAGGACGCCGCCGGGCGCGGTGCTGGACGGGCGCGACATCGGCACTGTCGTATGCCCCGACGCCGACATCAAACTCTATGTGACGGCAAGCGCCGAGGTGCGCGCGAAGCGCCGGCTGGCCGAGATCGAAAGCATCGGCGGCACCGCCAATTTCGCCGAAATCCTCGCCGACATCGTGCGCCGCGACGAGCGCGACATGGGCCGTGCCGACTCGCCCTTGAAGCCTGCCGCCGACGCGCACTTGCTTGATACCAGCGAAATGGCTATAGAAGCCGCGTTTCTCGCGGCCATGGCGATCGTTGACGACGCGCTGGCCAGGAGAAACAAGGCCTGATCCGGGTTTCTCCCGCGTTTCCGTTGCCGGAAGCGCAGAAGATACTCATATCGGGCACGAACCAGCCTGCCAGCATTCTTCATGCGCCGGAATTGCCGCTTAAAATGCGGCCCAGGGCTTTTTAAAGCCCGGAACGCCGGCAGGCCAACGCAACGCTAACCCACGGCGCCCCGTCCCGCTCAAAGATGCGGGGCACTCCAGGAGAAACAATGTCAGCTGCAAATCCCACTCGCGATGATTTCGCGAGCCTGCTCGAAGAATCATTCACCACCGGCCACTCCGGCGAAGGTCAGGTCGTCAAGGGCACGATCACCGCCATCGAAAAGGACATGGCCATCATCGACGTCGGCCTCAAGGTCGAAGGCCGCGTGCCGCTGAAGGAATTCGGCGTCAAGGGCAAGGACTCCACCCTCAAGGTCGGTGACACCGTCGAAGTCTATGTCGAGCGCATCGAGAACGCGCTTGGCGAAGCGATGCTTTCGCGTGAAAAGGCCCGCCGTGAAGAGAGTTGGGTCCGTCTCGAAGAGAAGTTCACCAAGGGTGAGCGCGTCGAAGGCGTCATCTTCAACCAGGTCAAGGGCGGCTTCACCGTCGACCTCGACGGCGCCGTGGCCTTCCTGCCGCGCAGCCAGGTCGATATCCGCCCGATCCGCGACGTCTCCCCGCTGATGCACAACCCGCAGCCATTCGAGATCCTCAAGATGGACCGTCGCCGCGGCAACATCGTGGTGTCGCGCCGCACCGTGCTCGAGGAGAGCCGCGCCGAACAGCGTTCTGAAATCGTGCAGAACCTCGAAGAGGGCCAGGTTGTCGAAGGCGTCGTCAAGAACATCACCGATTACGGTGCGTTCGTCGACCTCGGCGGCATCGACGGCCTGCTGCATGTCACCGACATGGCCTGGCGCCGCGTCAACCATCCGACCGAAATCCTCAACATCGGTCAGACGGTCAAGGTGCAGATCATCCGCATCAACCAGGAAACCCACCGTATCTCGCTCGGCATGAAGCAGCTCGAGAGCGACCCGTGGTCCGAGATCGGCACCAAGTTCCCGATCGGCAAGAAGATCAAGGGCACCGTCACCAACATCACCGACTACGGCGCGTTCGTCGAGCTGGAGCCGGGCATCGAGGGCCTCATCCACGTTTCGGAAATGTCGTGGACCAAGAAGAACGTGCATCCCGGCAAGATCCTGTCGACGACCCAGGAAGTCGACGTGGTGGTGCTCGAGGTCGATCCGGCCAAGCGCCGCATCTCGCTCGGCCTCAAGCAGACGCTGGAGAATCCGTGGGAAGCCTTCGCACGCAGCCATCCGGTCGGCAGCCAGGTCGAGGGCGAGGTCAAGAACAAGACCGAGTTCGGCCTGTTCATCGGCCTGGAAGGCGACGTGGACGGCATGGTGCACCTCTCCGACCTCGACTGGACTCGTCCGGGCGAGCAAGTCATCGAAGAGTACAATCGCGGCGACATGGTCAAGGCGCAGGTGCTCGACGTCGACATCGACAAGGAGCGCATCTCGCTCGGCATCAAGCAGCTGGCCCGCGACACGGTCGGCGAAGCGGCGACTTCGGGCGAACTGCGCAAGAACGCCGTGGTCACCTGTGAAGTCATCGGCGTCAAGGATGGCGGTCTCGAAGTGCGGCTGGTCGACAGCGGCATCGAGACCTTCATCAAGCGCTCGGACCTCAGCCGTGACCGCGACGAGCAGCGCCCCGAGCGCTTCACCGTCGGCCAGAAGGTCGATGCCCGCGTCATCGCCTTCGACAAGAAGACCCGCAAGCTGCAGGTCTCGATCAAGGCGCTGGAAATCGCCGAAGAGAAGGAAGCGGTCGCCCAGTACGGCTCGACCGACTCCGGCGCTTCGCTGGGCGACATCCTGGGTGCCGCGCTGAAGAAGCAGGGCAACTAAGGCGTCAGCCATAGCCAGCACGCCTCGCGTGCGGCCTTACAAAAAGACCCGCCGGAGCGATCCGGCGGGTCTTTTCTTTACGGGAACATAAACTTCATCGCGTATTTGCCGGTGGTCCAACGGAACACTTCCATGAGCACTGGCGCCATTCGTGCCGCTGCGCAGCCTTCGGGTTTGCTGCGCCTTTACACCAGCATGCCTGTCCTGTTCTGCTTTTGCGCAATGGCGATCCTGATGACCGCTCTGTGGTGCCTGGGCTTCCAGCTCAACAATGACGCGGACGATCTCCTCAAGCTGCACGAAATCCGCACTTTGCTTGAAACGGGCAACATCTTCGACCGCACGCTGCCCGGTATCGTCCAGCCAGAGCCTTATGTCTCACACTGGCCGTGGATCGTGGACCTGCCCTACGCCGCCTTCGCGCGCCTGTTCGCGCCGTTTGCCGGCTTCGAGCCGGCTCTGACGCTGGCAAGCTTTGCCGTCCCGCTGCTGCTGCTGGCGCCCGCGCTCTATTTCTACAATAGGCTGGTGACAGCCATCGGCTTTGCCTACCCGGCCGTGGCATTGCCGTTGGCCTTGATCTTTGCCGCGCGCAGCTTTTTCGAATTCGCCCCGGGACGGATCGACTATCACAATCTGCAAATCCTGCTTCTGCTGGCGGCGCTGGTTTTGATGATGTCGCAGAACCGCTTTTCGGCCTTCGTCAACGGGCTGCTGACCGCCCTGGCAATCGCCGTCAGCGCCGAATTCGCGCCGTTCTACGCGCTGGTGATGGCGGTCTATGCCTTCGACTGGATCTTCGACCGCGAGGGCGGTGAAAGCAGGATCGTCGGTTTCGGGCTTGCCTTGACCGTCGGCGCAATCGCCCTGTTCGCGGCGATCGTGCCACCCTCTGCCTATACCGCGGTCAGATGCGACACCTATTCGACGCCGCATGTCACGGCACTGGTCGCGGCCGGGCTTTCATTCGCCGTCGTGCCTTTGCTTGCCGGCCGGCGTGGAGGGTGGCCGATGCGCTCGGCAATTCTACTGGTGTTCGCGGCGGCCAGCGCTGCGGTGCTGGCGGTGTTGTTCCCGCAATGCCTGGCCAGCCCCTATGCTTCGATCGACGCCTATGTCCGCGACAATATGATCAACAGAATTCTCCAGGAATTGAGCCTGTTTCGGCGCCCCGATGTCGTCCTGTCGACAGGTTTTCTCAGCATGGCGCTGCTGTTTATCGGCGCGCTTGCGCCAGCCGTGATCTGCGCCAGGCCGGAAGGCCGAAGCCGGCCTCTCGTCATATTGGCGCTGTTCGCGCTGGTCTCGCTGGCGCTTGCGATCGGTTATGTCCGCTACTACCGCTACCTTCCGATCTTTTCCGGCATCGGCCTCATCTTCGCCCTGGCGAGCCTCCTGCCGAATGCGGGCTTGGGTCGCTATCTGAAATCTCCGGTGCCGGCGGCATCGCACGGATACGCACTGATCCTGCCCGGTCTCGTTTTGTCCGGAGCAATGGTGCTGTACCATTTGTCGGTAAAACCGGCACACGCGGCGGTTCCCGCCGCGGAACTTGCCGACGGCTGCTATTCCAGCCCTTTTGAACCGGAACAGGGTTGGCCGTCCGGCGCAATCGTTCTTTCTCCACCGCTGATCGGCTCGCGTTTCGTCGCCCTTGCCGAAGGTCCCAAGGTGGTGACGATCCCCAACCATCCATCGGCCAAGGGCATCGAGCGCAGCTATCGTTTTCTGGATCCGGCGACCGCCGACCCACGCGCGATACTCGATGCCTCCAAGGCAACGCATGTGGCGATTTGCGCCTGGCGAGGCCCGCCATTGCCGGGACTGGAAGCCGCCTATCCATTCGCGGCGGGCCTGATTGAAGGCCGGCCGCCGGCATGGTTGCGGGAGTGCCCGACGAAAGCTTCATCGCCGTTGCGGATCTACAGCTATCGCAATGCCGATGGATCGGATGCCGCGTGCCCGACTTCGACGCTCGCCGCTCAGGCCCGGCCGTAGAGCGGCACCAGCGTTCCACTCATCGCCTGGTTGGCCGGCGAGGCGAGATAGGCGATGGCTTCGGCCGCCGCCTCGAGGCTGACCCATTTGCTGAAATCGGCATCCGGCATGTCGGCGCGGTTTGCCGGCGTATCGAGCGTCGACGGCGCCACGGCATTGACCAGGATGCCCTTGGCCTTGAGTTCTTCGGCCATCGCCACCGTCATGGCCGCGACCGCCGCCTTGCTGGCGGTGTAGGCGACCATGCCGGCGCCGCGCCTGGGGTCGAGCCCGGCGCGCGCGGAGACATTGACGATGCGGCCTGATGTGCCCGATGCCAGCATCGAGCGGATCGCCGCGCGGCTGCACAGGAAGGTGGTGCGGGCGTTGGTGTCCATCATCTCGGCAAAGGATGCCGATTCGATCTTTTCCACCGGCGCCATGGTGAAGCCGCCGGCGAGATGGATCGATCCCCACAAGGCAGGAACCTGGGCATAGAAGGCTTCGACCTTGGCGGAGTCCGACAGGTCGACATTGTGCGCCAGCTTGACGTTGTCGTGGGCGGTGAAAGGAAATTGCTGGGGTGCTGCGGCGTGCGCGTTCGGCACGTGGCAGATAGCGCCCTGTTCCAGCAGCCGGCCAACCACCGCACCGCCGAGCGCGCCGGTCCCACCGGTCACAACGATATGCCTGCCTTGAAGTGTTTCCGTCATCCTGGACCGCTCCTGTCGTATTTTTATGATTGTGTCGCTTGTTGTGCCGCCCCGACGCGAAGCGTCGCGCCTTTCGGGCGATCACTCAATTGATATCTCGACATGGCAGCCGTCGCGTCTTTGCATGCGTCACAACGCATATTATGGCAATGGCATCAGTCATGCGGCCGTTGCGGTACAACAGGCGAGCCGACGAATGGTCCGATGCAGACGAGAAAATCAACGCTGGGCTGAAGCCTTCAATCGACGGTGATTTCGATGACGCAAGGCAATCCGGTTGCCCGGGCGCGCTTCAAGGCCTGCGGCAAGGCGCCGATATTGGCGAGTCGTTCGGCGCCGATGCCATAGGCTTCGGCCAGCTTGCAGAAATCCGGCGGCGCCGGCGAGACCCCGACGGGCTCGACGCCGACATCGAGCATCGAGGTCTCGATCTCGCGATAGCCCCTGTTGTTCCAGACCACGAATATGACCGGCGCCTTTGCATCGAGCGCCGCGCCAAGTTCGGGTAAGGTGAACTGGAAGCCGCCATCGCCGGTCAGGCAGACAACCGGCGCGTCGGGCACGGCAAGTGCGGCGCCGATCGCCGCCGGCGGGCCGTAGCCAAGCGCGCCGAAGCCGGTGGCGGCGTTGAACCAGCCGCCCGGCCGGTCGTGATCATAGCAGAGGTTGGCGGCGTAGACCGGCTGCGTCGAATCGCCAACGATGATGGCCCCCGGCAAGGCATCGCGGATCATTTCCACGGCATGCACCTGCGCCAAATAGGCCGGGCTCAGCTCGGCGGATGCCGCCCTCCGTGCGGCGGCGGCGCGCACCTCGCCGTCCGGCGCGGCAGGGTGAGCGGAACCGATCGCGGCAAGCAAGGCTTCGATCGCCTCGGCGCAATCGGCCTGGATGCCGACCGTCACCGCGCGACGTGCGAGCTGGTCGGCGCCGATGTCGATGCGAATCAGGTTGGAAGGCAGCACAAAGCCGCCGTCGCCATAGCCGTCATAGTCGGTCGGGCCGAATTCGGTGCCGGCGGCAATCACCAGATCGGCCTCGGCCATCAGGGCGCGAACCGCTTTCAGGCTTGGGCTTGCCGGCACGCAGAGCGGGTGGCGGTGCAGCAGGCCACGCGCGTTGGTGGTCTCGACGACCGGCGCGCCCAGTGTCTCGGCCAGGCGCCGCAGCGCCGTCTCGGCTCGCTTGGCGCCGCCACCGGCCAGGATCAGCGGGCGGCGCGCTGCGGCGATGAGTTTGGCAGCTCTGGCAATGGCCGCGCCATCCGGCGCCGGAGGCGCTGCGTTGCTCAACAGTGCCGCGATATCGTCGGCCGGCTCGACCATGACATCGGTCGGGATCTCGATGTGCACCGGGCCCGGCCGCGAGGATGAAAACAGCGCGAAGGCCTGTGCCAGCGCGTCAGGCAATTCGCTGGCCCCGGTGACGCGCCGCGACAGCAACGCCACCTTTTCCATCATGCCGCGCTGGTCCGGCAGCTCATGCAGGAAGCCCAGCCCCTTGCCCAGCGTCGGCATTGCGTTGACGCCCGATATGACCAGCATCGGCACCGAATCGGCGCGCGCCTGGCCCATGGCGGTGATGGTGTTGGTCAGCCCCGGCCCGGTGATGACGAAGGCGACGCCTGGCCTGCCGCTGGCGCGGGCATAGCCGTCGGCCATGAAGCCGGCACCCTGTTCATGGCGCGGCGTGACGTGGCGGATCTTCGAGCGCGCAAGGCCACGGTAGAGCTCGACGGTGTGGACGCCCGGAATGCCGAAGACGATATCGACGCCATGCGCTTCGAGCAGCGTGATCAGGGCTTCGCCGAGTGTTGTCATTGATTGTCTTCCCTTTCCGGCGCGAGGCCCAGTTCGGCCTCTACAGTCTTGATGCCAATCGCCGCCAATTCGCCGGGCGAGAACATGTCGCCGGCCAGGCAGCCTTCGATCCAGAGCCCGTCGATGATGGCATTGATCGCGATGGCATGGTGGCGCAACTGGCTTGCATCCAGTTCGCGCCGTTCGGCGGCAAGAACCTCGGCCACAACGGCTTCCACCTCGTTGCGAAAGCCGAGGTAGCCTTCGCGGTGGGCGCGAGCCAGGCTTGGATCCGCACCGGCGCGGCCGATGAAGGTTGCCCAGAGTGAAAACACCCGCGCGTCGATGATCGGCACGTTGAGGTTGGCGGTGACGAAAGCGGCAAGGCGCTGGCGCGGCGAGGCATCTTCCATGACCAACGCCGCTTTCGCCTGCTCGGTCATGCGGCCCATGAGGGCGGCATAGGCTTCCTGCAGCAGTTCTTCCTTGCCGGGGAAATAGTGCCGGATCAGGCCGGCGGTGACGCCGGCGCGCAATGCGATGGTGCGCAAGGTGGCGCCCTGCAGGCCATGTTCCGCCACGCTGTCCAGAGTTGCCTCGATCAGATCCTGCCGCCGCCGCTCCTCGCCCTCGCGACGGAACCTGCGGCGGGATGGCGTATTCATTGGCGCAGGATTGGCCGCGTCAGGCATGTCGGCCCGCCTTCGCAGGCGATGCAGAGCGCATCCGCCTCGAAGATCTCGACCGTGCAGCCGGCGGCTTCCATCGCGGCTTTGGTCTTTGGAAAGCCCGCGACGGCAATGACCTTGAGCGGGTTGGTCGGCAGCACGTTCAGGCTGAGGCCGTTGGAAGCCGCGAACTCTTCTGCATCGCCTTCGACCAGACGGATGCCGCGCGCCTTCAGCATCTGATAGAAAGGGGCCGGCAAAAGCGGTGAATAGACCAAAGCGAGGTCGTCGGCCAGCGGGCTGATCACAGACATCAGATGCAGGCAGGCCTCTTCGCCCTGCCACAACGGAAGGTCAAAGCCGTAGACGGAAACGCCCAGCGGCGTCAGCAGGTTGGAGATCTGCTGGATGCCTTCCTGGTTGGAACGGACACCGCGTCCAATCACCAGCGTGCGCGCATCGAGCCAGACACAGTCACCGCCTTCGACCTGGCCTGGGGCCTCGACGCGGCCAAGGATCGGAATGCCCAGCCTTCTGTAGGTCTCCTCGTGCAGCGAGGGCTCCCGGGCGCGCAACGGCTTGCCCATGGACAGAATCAGTGCGCCGCGGTCGGTCATCAGCGATGGGTCGTGCGTGAACACCGAGTCCGAAAGTCCATCGGCCTGGTCCTCGATCCATTCGATTTCGGCGCCCGAGGCCGCCACCAGTTCGGCAAGCGCCGCGTGCTGCGATGCTGCTTTCGCCGGATTGAATCCTGGGCCATAGTGCCAGGCAGCCCTGTCGGCGTCGCGCATTGCGTTGGCCGCCGACCGCATCAGCACGCGTCGCAGCGGCGCTGCCATGGATTGTGATCCGAAAGCGCTCATCGAAGCCCTTTTTTTGCTGAAAAAAACCGAGAAAATTTCATGGAGGGCTATTTATACACTTGCACAACAAGCTCGCAAGTGCCGTAATGAGCGGGATTGACGGGCTCGCGCCGTTGGGTCCATGCTGAAGTCTGGAGCGGGGCAGTACAGCGTATATGTTGATTAGCCGGATAGACGTTCGACGAACTGCCGACGACGATGCAGAGGTCAGCCGGTGAGCGCTGTGGAAGCTGCCGCAGTCTCATCCGGCAAGGCGCAGAGTGGCGCCGCCGAAGCCATCCATGTCGAAAACCTGCACAAGAAATTCGGCCAGTTGCATGTGCTGAAGGGCGTGTCGCTCTCGGCGCGCGACGGCGAGGTGATCGCCATCATCGGCGGCTCGGGTTCGGGCAAATCGACGCTGCTGCGCTGCATCAACTGCCTGGAAAATCCGACCAGCGGCATCATCCGCGTCAATGGCGAGGAGATCAAGCTCAAGGCGGACAGCCATGGCCACACCGTTCCGGCCGACCGCAAGCAGATTGAGCGCATCCGCTCCAAGCTCGGCATGGTGTTCCAGAACTTCAACCTGTGGAGCCACATGACGCTGATCGAAAACGTCATCGAGGTTCCCGTGCACGTGCTCGGCCTCAAGCGCGACGAGGCGATCGCCCAGGCCGAAAAACTGCTGGCGCGCGTCGGACTTGCCGAAAAGCGCGACGTCTATCCGGCCTATCTTTCTGGCGGGCAGCAGCAGCGCGCCGCGATCGCCCGCGCGCTCGCCATCAATCCGCGCGTCATGCTGTTCGACGAGCCGACCTCGGCGCTCGACCCCGAACTGGTCGGCGAGGTGCTGAAGGTTATCGGCGATCTGGCGCGCGAAGGCCGCACCATGGTGCTGGTCACCCATGAGATGAAATTCGCCCGCGAGGTCGCGACCCATGTCGTCTATCTCTACAACGGGCTGGTCGAGGAAGAAGGGCCGCCGGAGCAGATCTTCGGCGCGCCGAAATCCGAAAGGCTCAAGCAGTTCATCCGCAACATCGGCTAGGGACAGGCCGGGACGGACGAAAACCGGGAACCAACAACAAACTGGGAGTTTGAAATGAAGACTGTTCTGAAGACATTCGCCGCGGCGCTGCTGCTCGGCGTCGCCGCCATGGGTGTGGCCAAGGCCGATCCGGTCAAGATCGGCGTCGCCGCCGAGCCCTATCCGCCCTTCACCTCACCGGATGCTTCGGGCAAATGGGTCGGCTGGGAGATCGACTTCATCGATGCCGTGTGCGCCGAGGAGAAACTCGACTGCGTCATCACGCCTGTCGCCTGGGACGGCATCATCCCGGCGCTGACCACCAAGAAGATCGACCTCATCGTCTCCTCGATGTCGATCACCGACGAGCGCAAGAAGACGATCGACTTCTCGGACAAGTACTACAACACGCCGACGGCGATCATCGGACCGAAGGACCAGAAGTTCGGCGCCACGCCTGACGACCTGAAGGGCAAGGTGGTCGGCGTCCAGGTGTCGACCGTCCACGCCGTCTACGCCAAGAAGCATTTCGGCGCGACCGCCTCTGAAATCAAGGAATACCAGACCCAGGACGAAGCCAACCAGGATCTCGCCGCCGGCCGCCTCGATGCGGTGCAGGCCGATTCCATCGCGCTTGGCGAATTCCTGAAGTCCGACCAGGGCAAAGCCTGCTGCGACCTCAAGGGCATGGTGGCTCCGGACGACGAGGTGCTCGGGCCGGGCGTCGGCGCCGGCGTGCGCAAGGAAGACACCGACCTGAAGGAAAAGATCAACGCCGGCATCAAGGCGATCCGCTCCAACGGCAAGTATGACGAGATCTCGAAGAAATATTTCGATTTCGACATTTACGGCGGCTCGACGCAGTCGAACTGACGCCCCGCGCATGAGCCGGAGGGCATGACGCCATAGTCGTGCCCTCCCGCCTATCCTTCCCACGCATGCCTGCCGCCGGCCGCTGGCGTCGGCGGAAAGAGCCAGCAATCCGGGGGCAAAGCTGATCGACGCGTTTCTTCCGGCCTCGGCGGCCGGTATCATCGAACTTCTCTCGCCCGCGCCCATCGGCTGGGGCGGCACACTCATGCTCGGGCTGTTGCATTCGCTCGAGATTGCCGTCGGCGCCACGATCGTCGGCCTGCTCATCGGTATCTGTGGCGCCTATGGCAAACTCTATGGCGGACCTGTCGTGCGCGACCTGCTCGCGGTCTACACCACCGTGGTGCGCGCCGTGCCGGAACTGGTGCTGATCCTGCTGCTCTACTATGCCGGCACCGACCTGATTAACCAGGTGCTGACCGCTATCGGTTACCAGCGTGTCGATATTAGCGGGCTGGTGGCAGGCATAGCCGTGCTCGGCTTCTGCCAGGGCGCCTATTCGACGGAGGTCATGCGCGGCGCGATCCTGGCCATCCCGCAAGGCCAGATCGAAGCCGCCCGCGCCTTCGGCATGTCTCCCGGCCTTCTCTTGCGGCGCATCACGCTGCCGGCGATGCTGCCCTTTGCCATTCCAGGTCTCGCCAATCTGTGGCTGATCGCGACGAAGGACACCGCGCTGCTGGCCGTCGTCGGCTTCTTCGAGTTGACGCTGGCGACACGGCAGGCGGCAGGCGTCACCAAGGCTTATCTGATATTCTATCTCGCCGCCGGCGTTCTCTATCTCGCGGTGACGCTGTTTTCGAACTTCCTGCTTGGCCGCGCCGAGAAATGGGCGCGGCGGGGCATGCCTTCGGTCAAGGAGGCACGCTGATGGCGGGCGAAGCGGCCATCATCAACACGGCGGCGCGCGCCTCGCTCTGGCTGCAGCCGCATCGCATCGTCCTCATCCTGATCGCGCTGGGGCTGGTGCTGTCGGCCGCCTATTTCATGCGCTGGAACTGGCTGCCGCAATATTGGGAAATGGGCCTGATGGGCATCTGGCGGGCCCTGTGGATCCTGGCCGTCACCTGCGCGCTCGGCTTCCTGATCGCAGTGCCGGTCGGGCTGGCACAGGCCGCCGGCCCAATCTGGGTCGCGGCGCCGGCGAAAGTCTTCTGCACCATCATCCGCGGCACGCCGCTGCTTCTGCAGCTGTGGCTGCTCTATTACGGGCTGGGCTCGCTGTTCCCGCAATATCCATGGATCCGCGACTCCTGGATGTGGCCCTATCTGAGGCAGGCATGGCCGTACGGCGTTCTGGCTCTCACGCTGTCCTTCGCCGGTTACGAGGGCGAAGTGATGCGCGGCGCCTTTGCCGGCGTGCCCAAGGGGCAGCTGGAAGCCGCCCGCGCCTTCGGCATGAGCCGCTGGAAGATCCTCCGGCGCATCTGGCTGCCGCAGGCCTTCTACCGGGCGCTGCCGACGCTGACCGGCGAGACCGTGCTGCAGTTGAAGTCGACGCCGCTGGTGGCGACAATCAGCGTGATCGATATCTTCGCCGTCGCCGGCAAGGTGCGGCAGGACACCTACCTTACTTATGAACCCTTGCTGCTGCTGGCGTTGATCTATATGGCGATCACCGGCATTCTGGTCCTTGCCCTCAGCCGGATCGAGGCGCGGATTCCGGTCAAGGTCGGTTAGTGAGGAGCGAGTAGCGAATAGTGAGTAGAAGCGGCTCGCTTCATGCCCTATTCACTACTCCCTACCCACTACTCCCTTAGAGGCAGCTACTATGCAACTCAGTCTCGACCAGGCAAGAGGACTGTGCCGGATGGCGGCACTCGGCGCCGGCGCCAATGAGGAGGCGGCGCAGTCGCTCACCGCCTCGATCATCGCCGCCGAGGCGGAAGGGCTTTCGACCGTCGGCCTGTCGCATTTCATCGATTATCTCGAAGCGCTGGAGGCCGGGCGCATCGACGGCAATGCCGATCCGGTGATCACAAGGCCGGCGCTGGCCGTCTATCTCTCCGATGCACGCGGCGGACTGGCGCATACCGGCTTCGACCGGACGATCGACGATCTTGCCAAGGCGGCAAAGCTGTTCGGCGTCGCCATCTTCTCGCAGAAGAACGCCTATACGTGCGGCGCGCTCGGCTACTTTACCGGCAGGCTGGCTGCGCAGGGGCTGGTGTCTTTCGCCGCGACCAACGGCCCGGCGGTTCTTGCCGGCTCGGGCTCGGTCAAGCCGGTCTATTGCACCAACCCGATGTCGTTTGCCGCGCCCGCCGCCGACGGCGCGCCGCTGGTCATCGACCAGTCGTCGAGCGCCACTGCCTTCGTCAACATCCGCAAGGCGGCCGAAGACGGCAAGAAAATCCCCGAAGGCTGGGCGCTGGACGCCAGCGGCAACCCGACCACCGACCCGGCGGCGGCCATGAAGGGCGCCATGCTTGCCTTTGGCGGCCAGCGCGGCGCCAACATCGCGCTGATGGTCGAAGTGCTGGCTGCCGGCCTGTCGGGCGCCAACTGGTCGCTCGACGCGCCGTGGTTCACCGGCGGCCCGGATAGCCCCGGAACCGGCCTGTTCGTGCTGGCCGTCGAGCCCAAGCTGCTCGATCCGGATTTCGAACAGCGCATGAAGGACCAGCTCGACCGCCTGCGCCGCCGCTTCGGCGTGCATGTTCCGGGCCGCGCCCGGGCTGAAACCGCCGAGAAGGCGCAGGCGCGCGGCATCACCGCGCCCAAGGCGGTGGTGCAGCGGATTTCCGAATTCGCCGAGCGCTATTCGGCCTGAATAATCCATCATTTCAGACAGTTACCTGAAGGCTGTCGGCGCGGGGCGCGCGGCGGTGCGATTTTTTTTGCGCGCCGCTGAACCTTTTTGCCCGTTGCGACCACCCAGCTTTGTCCAGGGCAAGGCGAGCTTGCCCGATCCACACCGAGGGAAACAGCAAACGAAAGCAAAAGCCTGCTTCATGCGGAGGGAAGTCCTTCGCACCTCGGAACCTCAACCGACATCAAAGGAAAATTGTCATGACCAACACCAAGATCACGATGCTCACCGCCGTCCTTCTTCTCGGTTCGTTCATGGGCGCAACCCAGGCGGCCACGTTGAAGGCTGCTCCGGCCAAGCCGTCCACCCCCGGCGTCATCACCGCCCCGAGCGGTGGCGCCACCGAGGACCATTATTGCAAGAACGGCCACGCCAAATTTGCCAATTGCAGCGCCGATTTCATCGCGGCCTGCAAGAAGGTCGGTGGCACTATGTCGGATGTTCAGGGCTGGGGTGGGCGTACTTGCTTCACGCCCTCCTGATACCGTCTCAGGTCAGGCCGCTCCGTCGGCCCCTGGCTTCGCATGGATGTCATCCGGAAAACCCCGCTTCGGCGGGGTTTTCTGCGTTTCGTGCTGCTGGTGACCGCCTGGTTCCACTGGTGATCATGGGCCACGGTTGTCGGGTGCCGAAAAGTCCCCTTTGTAGGCCGCGATCCTGTTGTTCCTCGCCATTCGCGGCGGCAAACGCCACTCGGTCGAGGCCCGCATCGGCAAGGCACTCTGACGAGCTTTCAAGAGGGGTGACGCGACGACGCGTCACCCTTTGCCTTTGGCGCAAAACCGACTATGAAACGGCTTCAGCCAAGCCATCTGGAAAGTGCGCCGGAGCCAGCCATGACCGAAATCCTGCAGACCCCAAAGCTCGTCGTCGTCTTTGGCGGGTCTGGCTTTGTCGGCCGCCATGTCGTGCGCGCGCTGGCCAAGCGCGGCTATCGAATCCGGGTTGCCTGCCGGCGGCCCGATCTTGCCGGCCATTTGCAGCCGCTCGGCAATGTCGGTCAGATCCAGCCGGTGCAGGCCAATGTGCGCGTGCGCTGGTCAGTCGACCGCGCCGTGCAAGGAGCCGACCATGTCGTCAATCTCGTCGCCATCCTGCATGAGACCGGCCGGCAGAAATTCCCCGCTGTGCACGAATTCGGCTCCCGCGCGGTCGCCGAGGCGGCGCGTTCGGTCGGTGCCGGGCTGACCCATATTTCAGCGCTTGGCGCAGATGCGGACTCCGAATCGGATTACGCGCGCACCAAGGCACTTGGCGAGAAGGCCGTGCTCGAGACGATCAACGACGCCGTGATCTTCCGGCCGTCGATCAATTTCGGACCGGAAGACAGCTTCTTTAACCGCTTTGCCAGCATGGCGCGCTATTCGCCGGTGCTGCCACTGATCGGCGGCGGCCAGACCAAGTTCCAGCCGGTCTATGTCGGCGACGTCGCCGAAGCGGTGGCGCGCTCGGTCGACGGCAAGATCAATCGCGGCCAGATCTACGAACTCGGCGGCCCCAACGTGCTCACCTTCAAGGAGTGCATGGAAGAGCTGCTGACCGTGATCGAGCGCAAGCGCCTGCTGGTGCCGGTGCCGTGGTGGGTGGCCAACATCCAGGCCTCGATCCTCGGCCTGTTGCCCAATCCGATGCTGACCAAGGACCAGGTGATGCAGCTGCGCGAGCACAACATCGTCTCGGAAGCCGCCGCCAAGGCCAACAGGACACTCGCCGGGCTCGGCATCCAGCCGCAATCGATCGGGACGATCCTGCCCAGCTACCTCTGGCGCTTCCGCGCCGCCGGCCAGTTCCAGCAGCGCAAGCCCGCGGCTTGATTCACCGCAACCGCCTGAAAGGCACGCCTAGCGCGGCGTGACCTGCATAGGTAGCCCACCTTGCGGTTGGGTCGTCAGCTTCTGCACCGGCCAAGGCCTGGTCTCGGCAGTGGTGTCGAAGCGGAAGCGCGACAAGAGGATGGCGAGCGCGATGATCGCCTCCTGCATGGCGAAGCTGGCACCGATGCAGACGCGCGGCCCCGCACCGAAGGGCAGATACTGGAAGCGATCGATCTTTTCACGGTTGCCCGGGTGGAAGCGCTCGGGCAGGAAGGCATCGGGCCTGTCCCACAGCTTCCTGTGGCGGTGGACGACCCAGGGCATGACCAGCACGGCCGCGTGCTTGGGGATATAAAGATCCTTCCACATCTCCGGCTCGATCGGCTCGCGGTTGATCGAGGGCGCCGGCGGATAGAGCCGGAGCGCCTCGTCGAAGGCGGCGCGGGTCAACGGCATGGCGTCGAGCCACTTCGTCGGATCGGGTTCGCGCGCCAGCACCTCATCGATCTCCTGCTCGACCCGGTTGCGTTCCCATGGCGATTCGGCGAGGCAGTAAAGCGTCCAGCCCAACGCCCGCGCGGTGGTCTCATGACCGGCGCCGATGAAGGTGATGATGTTGTCCTCGACCTCCGAGCGCGTCAGCCCGTCGGGACCTTCGGCCTTGAGCAACAGCGTCAGGAAATCCTGCGGCACCGCGTCGGGATCGCGCCTGAATTTCTCCTCGCGCATCTTGACCGTATCGGTCACGATCTTGCGGAAATAGGCCATGGTCTTGCGGCCGCGAATGCGGGTCAGACGCGGCAGCCAGTCGGGGGCGCGCAACAGATCGAGCGGATCGACACGGCCCATGGTCTCGAACAGCCGGTCGATCTCGTTGGCGAAACTGCCCGGCTCGCCCGCGATCTCGCCGGAAAACAGCGTCTCGGCCAGGATATCATAGGTGAGCAATGTCATGTCGTGGGCGATGTCGGATGTGCCGCCCGCCTCGTAGCGGGTGACGAACTCCTTGGTGCGTTTCAGCATGGGCTGGGCAAAGCCGAAGATATGGCGCGGCGTGAACACCGGCGCCATCGCCTTGCGCGACCGTTTCCACACTTCGCCCTCGGCGGTCAGCAGGCCATCGCGCAGGATTGGCCGCAGGATCTTCTGGCGCACCGTCGCCATCTTGTAGTTCTTGGCGTTGTCGACCAGCACATGGCGGATGAGGCCGGGATCGTTGGCGACGATCAGATGGCCACCGACGCCATTGGCGGAAATCCACGGCTCGTTGTAGGTCGGCTCGCCCCAGAGTTCGAGCGGATTGCGATAGACGATGCGGATCATCTCCAGCGTCGAAGGCGGCGAGGTGCGCGGCTTCGGCGCAGGAGGAACGAAGGGGGCGGGCTGAATGTCCATGAAGTGCTCCGCTGCTCACATCAATGTAGTGGTTGGCGATCCCGACGTCCATGTGACCGGACGGCAGGCAATTCGCGGCGCCCGGCAAACGCTCCGTTCATCCGATCGTGACCGCCCGCTCCGGCATCCCGCCTTGTCCGCCGGCACGCTCTGCCGTAGTGACAGTCACCAACAGATACCGCCTGACAAAGGAGCCCGCCTTGAAGCACCAGTTGAGCATCATCATCGGCAGCACGCGGCCCGGCCGCGCCGGCCCGATTTTTGCCGAGTGGCTGGAGACATTCGCGCGCCAGCACGGGAAATTCGAGCCGGTGCTGACCGACATCGCCGCGTTCCACCTGCCGGTGCTGGACGAGCCGCACCATCCAAGGCTTGGCAATTATCAGAACGACCACACCAAGGCCTGGTCGAAGGCGATCGACGCCGCGGACGCCTTCGTGTTCGTGGCGCCGGAGTATAATTATTTCGCAGCGCCCGCGATCGTCAACGCGATCGACTACCTGCTGCGCGAATGGAAGTACAAGCCGGCCGCCATTTTCAGCTATGGCGGCGTGTCCGGCGGCCTGCGCGCTGCGCAGGCGCTGAAGCCGCTTTTGACGTCGGTGGGGATCATGCCGATCCCGGAAGGCGTCGCGCTGCCGATGTATCAGAAGCTGCTCGACGAGAACGGCGCCTTCAGCGCCAGCGAACAGGTGACCGGCGGCGCCAGGACCATGCTGGACGAGCTGTCGCGCTGGAGCGAAGCGCTGAAGCCGCTGCGCGCTGCCTGAAAGGGCCGGTGTTTGGCCAAACGCGCCGGCTTGCCCGCGCCGTAAAGAGGTGGAATGGTCGGCAAGTGACTGAGCCGGGGGCGGTTCGACTTGCGCTTGCTGTTTGCCTTGCTGCTGACGATTGCGACCACCGCCACCGCGGTGGCGGAACGGCGCGTGGCGTTGGTCATGGCAGAGGACGACTATCGGCTGGTGCGGCCGCTGGCCAATCCCATCCATGACGGCGAGGCTATGGAAGCCGCGCTTAAGAAGCTCGGCTTCGAGGTCACCCTGGAAACCAACCGCGACCTTCGACGCATGCGGCGCGCGCTCGACGACTTTCGCCAGGATGCCAAGGGCGCCGATGTCGCACTGGTCTATTTCTCCGGCCATGGCGTCGAAATCTCAGGCGACAACCGGCTGCTGCCGGTCGATGCCGACGCGTCTTCGCTCGATCAACTGAACAAGACCAGTCTGCCGCTGGAGGAGGTGCGCGATGCCGTCGCCGCGACCGCCAAGGTCGGGCTGATCGTGCTCGACGCGTGCCGCAGCGATCCCTTCTCGGCAAGCAGCGGCGAAGGGCGTGGCGCGACTTCGCTGACGAAGGATGTCGCCGACAAGGTCAAGCCGGGCCTCGGCCGCGTCGGGCGTGCCGAAAACATCCTGTTCGCCTTCTCGGCCGCGCCTGGCGAGACCGCCGCCGACGGCGCTGGCCAGAACTCGCCCTTCACGACCGCGCTGACCAAATATCTCGGCACGGATGGATTGGAGATCCGCTCGGTGCTGACGCTGGTGCAGCAGGAGGTCTATGACCTGTCGCGCGGCAAGCAGTTGCCCTATGTCGAAAGCGGCCTGCCGAAATTGTTCTTTGCCGCTGCGGCCAAGGAACAGCTGCCGGAGCGCGAACGGCTGCTGCTCGCCATGGCCGACGTGACCCCGGAAATGCGCGGCGAGGTCGAACAGATCGCCAGCGACACCGATATGCCGCTGGCGCCGCTTTATGGCGCGCTGATCAGTTCCGACGCCAGCCATCTCTCCGCCGACAGCCTGAACGCCCGGCTGCGCGAGGCCGCCGACGCCTTCGTCAAGGTGCGCGGCGAAATGAAGACGCTCGCCTCCGACGATCCGCAGGTGGCGGAATTGCGCCGGCAGGCCGAGGAACAGCTTTCGCTCGGCGCCTTCGATGGTGCCCGCGCTCTTCTCGCCAAGGCCGCCGACACCGACAATGTTTCGCGCCAGGCGCTGAAGGTCAATTTCGTCGGCCGCACCCTGTCGGAGGCCGCGACGCGCTTCCTATCCGGTGGTGCGGCGCGCGCCGACCTCGACTACGCCACGGCCATCGGTGACTATGAATCGGTGCTGGCGCTCTATGGCGAGGCCGGGCAGACCTCGCTCAACCTGGAACAGGCCGATCGCCAGAGCCGCACGCTGGAGGAACTCGGAATTCTCTATGCGACGGTGGGCAATGTCGAGGCCGCCGGCCGCGCCTTTACCGCACTGTTGGCCAACCTCGAACAGCGGTCGCGTCAGGAAACCGACCCCAGCGTCAAGCGCGATCTCGCCATCAGCCACATCAAGCTCGCCAACATGAAGATGGTGCAAGGCGACCTGCCAACCTCTCTGGAGCACTATGAAGCGGCACGGGACATGCTGCAGGACCTGACCGCAAGCGTGCCGGACGAGAAAGGCTGGCTCGGGGATCTTGCCATGGCCAATGACAAGATCGGCAACGTGCTGGCAACGCAGGGCGATGTGGGTGCGGCGGCCAAGGCCTACCAGGAAAGCCTGTCGATCAAGCAGCAATTGGCCGATGCCGAGCCGAACAGCGCCTACGTGCTGCGCGACCTGACCATAACCTATGATGAAATCGGCGACCTTGCCCGGACCGCCGGGCAGTTGGACGGCGCCCAGACGGCCTTTGAAGAGAGCCTGAGAATTCGGCTTGTGCTGGCTGAGAACAAACCCGAGGACCCTGAGCGCCAGCGTGCGGTTTCCGTCAGCCACGAGAGGATCGGGGATGTACTGCGCGAGCGCGGCGACGCCGCCGGTGCGCTCGTGGCCTACAGCAAGAGCCAGGCGATCGCCGAGGAACTGGTGCGCCGTGACCCTAACGACACCGACTTGAAGCGCGACCTGTCGATCAGTTACGCCAAGATCGGCAACGCGCTCAACGACCAGGAGAACTGGCCGGCCGCGCTGGCTTCCTATCAGCAAGCGCTGGCCGTGGCGCGCGAACTTGCCGCTGATGACCCTGGCAACACCGACTGGCAGCGCGACCTGTCGGTCTGCCTGGAAAAAGTTGCCGGTGTGCTTGATGCCCAGGGCAATGTCGGCGGCGCATTGCAAAACTACCAGGATAGTCTTGCCATTGTCGACCGGCTGACCAAGCTCGATCCAGGCAATTCCGACTGGCAACGCGACCTGTCGATCACGCTCTCGGAAATCGGCATGCTGGAGACCAAGCAGCGCCACTTCGAGGGCTCCAAGAAGGCCTTCGAGGCCAGCCTCGGCATCCGCCAGAAACTGGCCCAGTCCGATCCGAACAATGCGATCTGGCAATTCGATCTGGTACAGGCCTACATCAACTATGCGTATGTGGCGAAGGATCCGAAGGCTGTGCTGACCAAGGCGCTGAACCTGACGCTGGAGCTCGACCGCACGGGTCGGCTGGCTCCAAGAGACAAACCCACGATCAAATATTTGCGCGGCCTTCTCGCCAAATTGAACGCCCGGAAAAAATAGCCGGCTGCCAGCCCGGGATTCGGCCCGGAAATGCCCGCAAACCTTGGAAAAACCGCCTTTAGCGCCTATATCTACGCTATATCAGACGCGCGATTCGGGGCCGATTTTTCGCGCTGTACAAGCGGCATCTAGACAATAGGTTTTCATGAGCGACCAGATCGAGAACACCAACGGCGCCGAAGCCGAATACGGCGCCGATTCCATCAAGGTTTTGAAGGGCTTGGACGCAGTCCGCAAACGCCCGGGCATGTATATCGGCGACACCGACGACGGTTCCGGCCTGCATCACATGGTCTACGAGGTGGTCGATAACGCCATCGACGAGGCCCTGGCAGGGCACGCCGACCTCGTCACCGTGACGCTCAACCCCGATGGTTCGGTGACGGTCATCGACAATGGCCGCGGCATTCCGACCGATATCCACACCGGCGAAGGCATTTCGGCGGCCGAAGTGATCATGACGCAGCTGCATGCCGGCGGCAAATTCGACCAGAATTCCTACAAGGTGTCGGGCGGCCTGCATGGCGTCGGCGTCTCGGTGGTCAACGCCCTTTCGGCATGGCTGAAGCTCAAGATCCGCCGCAACGGCCAGATCTTCGAAATGAGCTTCACGCACGGCAATGCCGATGCGCCGTTGAAGGCCACGGGCAGCTACGAGCAGGACAGGCAGCCCGGCACCTATGAGGGCCGCAGCGGCAGCTCGATCACCTTCTTCCCGTCGGCCGAAACCTTCACCATGGTCGAGTTCGACTTCGGCACGCTGGAGCACCGCCTGCGCGAGCTCGCCTTCCTCAATTCCGGCGTGCGCATCATACTGACCGACGCCCGCCACGCCGACGTCGTGCGGCATGAACTGCACTATGATGGCGGTCTCGAGGAGTTCGTCAAATATCTCGACCGGGTCAAGAAGCCGCTGATCGAGAAGCCGATCGCCATCAAGGCCGAGCGCGACGGCATTACCGTCGAAGTGGCGATGTGGTGGAACGACAGCTACCACGAGAACGTGCTGGCCTTCACCAACAACATCCCTCAGCGCGATGGCGGCACCCATCTGGCCGGTTTCCGTGGCGCGCTGACGCGCCAGATCACCGGTTATGGCGATTCCTCGGGCCTGACCAAGAAGGAAAAGGTCTCGCTGATCGGCGACGATTGCCGCGAAGGGCTGACGGCGGTGCTGTCGGTCAAGGTTCCCGATCCGAAATTCTCGTCGCAGACCAAGGACAAGCTGGTTTCCTCCGAGGTCCGCCCGGTGGTCGAGGGGCTGGTCAACGAGGCGCTCGGCACCTGGCTGGAAGAGCACCCGACCGAAGGCAAGGTGGTCATCGACAAGGTGATCCAGGCCGCGGCGGCGCGCGAAGCCGCGCGCAAGGCGCGCGACATCACCCGCAAGAGCTCGCTCGGCGTTACCTCCTTGCCCGGCAAACTGGCCGACTGCCAGGAGCGCGATCCGGCGAAATCCGAAATCTTCATCGTCGAGGGTGACTCGGCCGGCGGCTCGGCCAAGGGCGGCCGTTCGCGCCAGAACCAGGCCATCCTTCCCCTGCGCGGCAAGATCCTCAATGTCGAGCGGGCGCGTTTCGACCGCATGCTCGGCTCCGACATGATCGGCACGCTGATCACGGCGCTCGGCACCTCGATCGGCAAGGACGAGTTCAACGCCGACAAGCTGCGCTACCACAAGATCATCCTGATGACCGACGCCGACGTCGACGGCGCCCATATCAGAACCTTGCTGCTCACCTTCTTCTTCCGGCAGATGCCGGAGCTGATCGAGCGCGGCCATCTCTACATCGCCCAGCCACCACTCTACAAAGTGACGCGCGGCAAGAGCTCGCAATACATCAAGAATGAAAGCGCCTTCGAGGAGTTCCTGATCGAGTCCGGGCTGGAGGACGCTTCGCTGACGCTGGGCTCGGGGGAAGTGCGGACCGGGCAGGATCTGCGCGGTGCGGTCGACGATGCGCTGGCTGTGCGCCAGCTCATCAACGGCCTGCACACGCGCTATAACAGAGGCGTGGTCGAACAAGCATCGATCGCCGGCGGTCTCAACCCCGACGTCTTCAGCGATCTTGGCCGCGCCAACGCCATGGCGGAGCGGATCGCACAGCGCCTCGACATCATAGCCGAGGACACCGAGCGCGGCTGGACCGGCCGGATGTCGACCTCGAATGACGGCAGCGGCGGCTATGTCTTCGAGCGCACCGTGCGCAGCGTCAAGGAATACGCCCATCTCGACATGGGGCTGGTCAATTCGGCCGACGCCCGCCAGCTCGACCGCTACGCACAGCGCCTCAGCGAGGTCTACGGGACGCCGCCGGTGCTGCGCCGCAAGGATGTCTCCGAAACCGTCTCGGGACCGCTGGCGCTGCTCAACGCGGTCTTTGCGACCGGCCGCAAAGGGCTGACCATGCAGCGCTACAAGGGTCTCGGCGAGATGAACGCCGAGCAATTGTGGGAAACCACGCTCGACCCGAATGTACGGTCGCTGCTGCAGGTGAAGGTCAACGACGCGACCGATGCCGACAGCCTGTTCTCGCGGCTGATGGGCGACGAGGTCGAGCCACGGCGCGAATTCATCCAGGACAACGCGCTGTCGGTCGCCAATCTGGATATTTGATGCATGTCGCCCACAAACGCGGGGGCGGGTTTTTGGGGCGAACGACATGCACACGAGCTTAAAGCGCGCCGGCTGAATCCGCTTCAATGCGACGGGCTTTGAGACTGCAGCGATGCGCTGAAGAAGTCTGCCAGGGCAGCGCTCGGTGCTGATGGAACGCGGCCCGGTCAAAGCCGGGCGCATCGATGCAGATGTCGGGAGCGGTCGCGCGCCGTCGAAGCCTCGGATTTCCGCTTTTGCCCGATGCGATCCATGGGTCAAATCACAACAGGATCATTTGAGACATTGCTGCGGAGCCGCGCTCCGAATTGTTCCATCGCCGGCAAACAAAATCATTTTCTAGCCCGCCGGAACGGAAGTCCTCACGGGACATTGTGCCAACATCGATCACAATTTCCCACAGGAGGCTTTCATGGGACGTGGCATTTTGCTCTGGTTGCTCGGTATTCCGATCCCGATCATCATCCTCATCATGTTGTTCGTACGGTAGGGGGCGTTAATGCAGCCCACCGTATCGGCTATCGACCTGTCCGCTTCAGAAGAATCTTCCGCGACAGCCGTCAGCTGGGGGCCGATCGTCGCTGGCGCCTTCGCCGCCTCGACGCTGACTTTCATCCTCATGCTGCTCGGCTCCGGGCTTGGGCTCACCATGGTTTCGCCATGGTCGGGCTCCGGCGCGTCGATCACCACCTTCGCGGCGTCGACCGCGATCTGGCTGGTTATCGTGCAGTGGCTGTCCTCCGGCGTCGGCGGCTACCTTGCCGGGCGCTTGCGCACCAAATGGGTCGGCATCCACACTGACGAGGTTTATTTCCGCGACACGGCTCACGGCTTTCTTGCCTGGGCATTGGCCACGTTGCTTGTCGTCGGCGTCCTCGGCTCAGCGCTTTCCGCAGTGCTTGGCTCGGGCGTACAGGCCGTGTCCACAGCGGCGTCGGGCGCAGCCATGGGAGCATCTGCTGGTGCCGCCGGCAACGCCGGCAATGCGCCGGCCAACAGCGCGACCTCCTATCTGGTGGATTCGCTGTTTCGTCCCGCCGATCCGAGCAAGCTGGCTGCTGCCACTCCGGATGGCGATGCCGCCGCTGTAGGCCAGGCCTCGCGTATCCTCATTGCCAGCGCCGCGGCGGGCGAGATTTCGGCCGACGACAAGACCTACCTGGCGCAACTGGTCGCCGCCCGCACCGGCCTTTCCGAGGCCGACGCCAAGGCGCGTGTCGATGCGATGGTTGCCAAGGTCGAGGACGCCAAGGTCAAGGCCAAGCAGGCGGCCGATAGCGCCAGGAAGGCCAGCGCGACCTTCGCGCTGCTCGGCGCCTTGTCTCTGGTCATCGGCGCCTTCATCGCCAGTGCGGCCGCAGCGCTCGGCGGCAGGCAGCGCGACGAAGAGGAAGCGGCTTTCCTGAGCAGCCGCTAAACGCAGGCTTACGCCAGAAATCAACGAGCCCGGCTCCAGAGCCGGGCTCGTTGCTATTTCCGCCTATCGGCCGGATCAGTGATCCATGGCCTTGACGATTTCCTCGGTCATCTTCTTGGCGTCGCCGAGCAGCATCATGGTGCCGTCCTTGTAGAACAGCGTGTTGTCGATGCCGGCATAGCCGGAGCCGAGCGAACGCTTGACGAACAGGCAGGTGCGGGCCTTGTCGACGTCGAGGATCGGCATGCCGTAAATCGGCGACGACTTGTCGTCGCGGGCCGAGGGGTTGGTGACGTCGTTGGCGCCGATGACATAGGCGACATCGGTCTGCGCGAACTCCGAATTGATGTCCTCGAGCTCGAACACTTCGTCATAGGGCACGTTGGCTTCGGCCAGGAGCACATTCATGTGGCCGGGCATGCGGCCGGCGACCGGGTGGATGGCGTACTTCACGTCGACGCCGTTGGCCTTCAGCTTATCGGCCATTTCGCGCAGCGCGTGCTGTGCCTGGGCGACCGCCATGCCGTAGCCCGGCACGATGATGACCTTCTGCGCATTCATCATCAGATAGGCGGCGTCGTCGGCCGAACCCTGCTTGACCGTGCGCTCGATGCCGTCGTCGGCTGCTGCCGCCGTTTCCCCACCGAAGCCGCCGAGAATGACCGAAATGAAGCTTCGGTTCATGCCCTTGCACATGATGTAGGACAGGATCGCGCCGGACGAGCCGACTAGCGCGCCGGTGATGATCAGCGCCAGATTGCCGAGCGTGAAGCCGAGCGCGGCCGCCGCCCAGCCCGAATAGGAGTTCAGCATCGAGACGACGACCGGCATGTCGGCGCCGCCGATCGGGATGATCAAAAGGATGCCGAGCACCAGCGAAGCGGCGACGATCAGCCAGAACACCAGCTTCGATTCCGTGGTGACCAGAAGCACGATCAGCACGATGAGCGCGACGCCGAGGGCCGCGTTGATGAAGTGGCGACCGCCGATCATGATCGGTTTGCCCGACATGCGGCCGTCGAGCTTCAGGAAGGCGATGACCGAGCCGGTGAAGGTGATGGCGCCGATGGCGACGCCGAGGCTCATCTCGATCAGTGCCTGGGCGTGGATGTCGCCCGCCGTGCCGATGCCGAAGCTTTCCGGCGCATAGATGGCGGCGGCCGCGACCATGACGGCGGCGAGGCCGACCAGCGAGTGGAAGGCGGCAACCAGCTGCGGCATCGAGGTCATGGCGATGCGGCGCGCGGTGACGGCACCGACGCCGCCGCCGATGGCGAGGCCGAGGACGATGAGGCCGAAGCGGCCCGCGGACGGGGTTGCCAGCGCCAGCGTGGTCGCAATGGCAATGCCCATGCCGATCATGCCGTAGAGATTGCCCTGGCGGCTGGTGGTCGGATGCGACAGGCCGCGCAGCGCCATGATGAACAGGACGCCGGAGACGAGATAGAGGAAGGACGCGAAGTTGGCGTTCATGGCGCTCTACTTGTCCTTCTTCTTGTACATGGCCAGCATGCGCTGGGTGACGAGGAAGCCGCCGAAGATGTTGACCGAGACCAGCATCAGCGCCACGAAGCCGAAGCCGGCGGCAACGCCGGAAGCGGCGATGCCGACGGCGAGCAGCGCGCCGACGACGATGACCGACGAGATGGCGTTGGTGACGGCCATCAGCGGCGTGTGCAGCGCAGGGGTCACCGACCAGACGACATAGTAGCCGACGAAGATTGCCAGCACGAAGATGGCGAAGCGGAAGACGAAGGGATCGATGGCGCCGCCGGACAGGGCGTGCGCGGCATCACCCGCCGCCTCGGCGCCGCCTGGAGCATTGGCCAGGTTCTGCACCGCCAGCCGGACGGCCGCACTTGCCTGGTCGAGCTGGTCGAGGGCTTTCTGCAGGGTCTGATCCATCACGCGGTGCCTTTCGACTTGGGCGAGGACGACTTGGGCGAGGACGATTTGGGCGAGGACGATTTGGATGAGGCCGTCTTCCTGGGCGCGGGCTTCTTGGGCGCTGCCGAGGCATCGGCGACCATGGTCGTGGCCGGGATCGCCGCGGGTTCGACATGCGGCTGCTGGTCGGCCTTGGCGAAGGCCGGATGGACCACCTTGCCGCCATCGGTCAGCATCGTCGCCTTGACCAGTTCGTCATCGCGCTTGATGGTGAGCGTCTTGGTGGTCTTGTCGACCAGCGTCTCGAGGAAAGCGAACAGGTTCTTCGCATAGAGCAGCGATGCGGACGCGGCGACGCGGCCCGGCACGTTGAGGTGGCCGACGATCTTTACGCCATTGGCCGTAGTCACCACCTGACCCGGCTTAGCGCCCTCGACATTGCCGCCACGTTCGACGGCGAGATCGACGAGCACCGAGCCCGGCTTCATCGAGGCGACCATCGCCGCCGACACCAGCTTCGGCGCCGGCCGGCCTGGAATCAGCGCCGTGGTGATGACGATGTCCTGCTTGGCGATGTGCTCGGCGGTGAGTGCCGCCTGCTTGGCCTGGTATTCCTTGGACATTTCCTTGGCGTAGCCGCCGGCTGTTTCGGCGGCCTTGAACTCTTCGTCCTCGACGGCCAGGAACTTCGCGCCGAGCGAGGCGACCTGTTCCTTGGCGGCGGGGCGCACGTCGGTGGCGGTGACGACGGCGCCGAGGCGACGCGCCGTTGCGATCGCCTGCAGGCCGGCGACGCCGACGCCCATGATGAAGATCTTCGCCGCCGGCACCGTGCCGGCTGCCGTCATCATCATCGGCAAGGCACGGTCATATTCCGAGGCGCCGTCGATGACCGCCTGATAGCCGGCAAGATTGGCCTGGCTGGACAGCACGTCCATCGATTGCGCGCGGGTGATGCGCGGCATGAATTCCATCGAAAAGGCAGTGACACCAGCCTTTGCGAGCGCCGCGACGGCGGCATCGTTGCCGTAGGGATCCATGCTAGCGATCACGGCGGCGCCGGATTTGTAGCTCTTCAACTCGGTTTCATCAGGCCGGCGGACCTTCAGCACGACATCGGCCTTGGCAACGTCCGCAGCCTTGCCGATGACGGCACCTGCCTTGGCAAACTCTTCGTCGGGGATGCGCGACCTTGTGCCGGCGCCGGTTTCGACAATCACGTCGAAGCCCAGCCCCGCCAGCCGCTTGACCGTATCGGGCGAGGCCGCGACCCGCGGCTCGTTCGCATCAAGCTCACGAGGGATGAAAACCGTCTGTCCCACCGCATGATCCTTTCGGCTGGAACCTGTTTGCGCAAAATGTCGGCCGGATCATCCGGCGACGTCAATGGCAATGGGGTTTTGGAAGGTCTATCGCAGAATGAAGGCGCCGGCGGCCATGATCAGGATGAAGAGGATAGTCGCCGAGAAGAAACCGCCCGCGAAGAAGCCGAAGGCCATCGCGATGAGCAGCGCGCCGCAGAACAGCGATCCATATTTGGCCAGAGCGAGAAAGCCCGCATAGGTGCGGTCGTGCTCGGCATAGTCCATCTTCGCGCCCAGCTCGACAGGACCGGTCGGCGAGTGATCAGCCATAGGAATACCTCTTCGAAGACATCTTTCAGGCACATAGCGAAAAGCCGGCCCGAGAGCAATGGCGCTATTGCCGCATTGGAGCCGACAACTGCCTCAAGGGAAAATTGAAACCGCCGGCCGGTTCGGCGAAGGGCGGCTTTTGCGGCAAGCCAGCTCGATAGCCCTCAGCCAGCGAGGTGCGGGAAAAGCCCGAGCAGGCCGACGACGATCAGATAGAGCGCGACGATGTAGTTCAGCAGCCGTGGCATGATTAGGATCAGCACGCCGGCGATCAGCGAGATAAGCGGCGTGAGCGCAAGCGAGTGGATGGTCATGACCGTATTCCTTTCCACGAACAATGCGACAGGAGCCCGGGGCGAAATGCCCGTCGGGCAGGATCGCGGCGATACGCGATGGCGATGCCACTACCTATAACGGCGAAGCCGCGGGAAGGTTCAGATGCAGAGATGACGCCCGTTCAGGCAGCATCGCGGTAGTATTTCGCCGTCGGCACAATGGACAGCGGCGTCAACCGGTTGATGGCCGGATTGGCGAACATCATCCGCTGTTCCACGGCTGTCGACTTAAAGAACGGGAACCGTTCGAGCGTCTGGCGCAAGTTTTCGCCGCAGGGGATTTCGAACAGAGCGATCGGCGCAAGGACACCCGGGAACACCTTGCCTTCTGTCCTCTGAACGGCATGAAAGATACGAGCATAGTAAGCGGAATGCTCGATCTTGATCGGCGTAAGCACTGCAGTGAGCCCAAAGTAAGAGGCGGCCACCATGCCAAGCCTGAGCGTCAGAAAAGGCAGAACTCCGGGCGCGGGCGCGTTGTCGGCATCGGTTGCGAAGCGAGTCCCGTCGATGAACGTCTCTCCGCGGGCAAGCCGCTCGGCCAATATTTCCGGATAGGCGTCGACGGACGGCGAATAAGGGTGCTCTCGGGAAATGTAGTGGAGCCGTAGCGTGCTGACCAGGTGTCCATCGAAATAGACGCCGAACCGATAGGAATTCGGCAGATTGTCCCAGCGATCCTCGAACATCCCGCTGGCGATCGGGCCGCACATGCCCGACTGCAGGTAGGATTGATAGCGAAGGCGATAGATCGCCTCCAGATCCTCGCCTCCAGTGATGAGACGGTAGTCGACATGCTCAAGCAACTGCATGATCGACTGGTTCAGCGCCGACCCAGCATTGGAGCTGGCGCCAACCCGCGCATCGTTTCTCGCAACATCCATTCTCATGTCCTCGTATCCGCCTGTGAACAGGCTATTCGAGTTGAAATGAGACACAAGCTGAAAATTGGATCCCACTAATTTACCACTTGTTAACCTTAACAGCCAGAGATCCTTGGCTGCAGAGTGGTTGCTGAAGGAGCAGCTTGGACGTTCGAATCCAAGTCTGCATTCCTATGAAGGGCGCTGCAAACTCGGGCGCGAAAAACACTGGAGCGTTCCGCTTTGACAGATGCGCCGATCCAGTCAAACCTTTCGCTTATTCAAATTCGGCCAAAACTACTGCGCGCTTTGCTTTGGATTTTTTCGCCACCAAACAAATATTCTGGCTCGTACCTGTCGCACGATCCAAGCAACGCGCTTTATCAGCTTCAACTGGCAAGAACCTGCGACGAAAGCTAGCCGACTGTGCGCTTGGCGGCGAGACGCAAATCCGCGGCAAACGGCCAGGTGACGTTCGACATCGTCTCGATGCCCGACGCGCTGAGCGCTGCGCCGAACAGGAAGCCTTGGACAAGATCCGGCCTCACCGAACGCATGAGGATCTTAAGCTGCTCGAATGTTTCCACGCCTTCGATGGTGACGGTGAGTCCCAGGACACGGGTCAGGTCGACGACGCCCTTCAACAGCGCGAGCGAGCGCGGATTGTGGGTGACGTCCATCACGAACGACCGGTCGATCTTGATCTTGTCGAGTGGAAGCTTATGGAGATAGCTCAGGCTTGAATAGCCGGTGCCGAAATCGTCGAGTGCGATGCGGACGCCAAGCTGCTTCAGTTCCTCGATATACTGGCGGGTCATGGATTTGTCGTCGAGCAGCGCGGTTTCCGTGACTTCGATCTCTAGGCGGCTAGCGTCGAGGCCGGAATTAGCCAACGCATCGCGCACCTTTTGGATGACGTCGCGGCTGCGGAAATCCCTCGCCGAGAGATTGACCGAGACGCTGGTCTGGTCAGGCCATTTGGCGCATTCGGTGCAAGCTGCATGCAGCACAAAGGTGCTGATCTCGGAGATGATGCCCATCTCCTCGGCCAGCGGGATGAAGACGCCGGGTGAGATCGGTCCGAGATCGGGATGGTCCCAGCGGCACAGCGCCTCGCAGCTGGCGATGCGCATGGTGTCCATCGCAACGATCGGCTGGTAGACGACCCGCAGGTTCTTGGTTTCCACCGCGCTGCGGAGATCCGCCTTCATCAGCTGCCGGTTGCGGAAGGCGGCGTCCATTGCCGCCTCGAACAGCCGCCAGCCGTTCTTGCCAAGCTCCTTGGCCTTGTAGAGCGCGAGGTCTGCCTTGACGATCATGGCATCGACATCGGTTTCCGCGACCTTGGACAGAACCGCGCCGGCGCTGGCCTGGATCCGCAATCCATGCCCGGCGACGTCCACCTCGCCCTGCAATGCCGCGAAGATCTCGTCGATCTGCATGGTCAGATGGCTCTCATCCTCGATGCGGTCGAAGAAGACCATGAATTCGTCGCCGCCGAAACGGCTGACGGTGATGCCTTGCCCGGCAACGGCAGCGAGACGCTCGGCGACCGCGTAGATCAAACCGTCGCCGATCGGATGGCCGAGCGTGTCATTGACACTCTTGAAATCGTCGAGGTCGATCACGGCGAGGCCGCACAGGCGATCCCGGTCCCCGGAGGCCATCAGCTCGCCGACCAGTTCGTGGAAATAGGCGCGGTTGGGAAGGCCGGTGAGATTGTCGTAGCGCGCCATGAAGCGGATCTTTTCCTCCGCTTCGACGCGCGCCGTGACATCCTCGAAGGTGATCACGCCGAGTTCCTGGCTGCCTTCGCGCGCGGAGAATTCGTAATGCTGGCCGTTGGCGAGCGAAACAAGCACCTTGCGGTCCCTGCCCTCGCGCAGGGCGCGCGTCAGCTGCGCCTCGACGTAGCGGCAGTCCTTCGGCGCCAGCATGCCGCCGGCGACGCCGCGCATCAGAAGGCCGTGAATGGAGCGCCCGAGCAGCGCGTCGGCCGATTTCAGCGACATCAGGTGGGCGGCCTCGGCGTTGGCGACCGCGACGCGCCCGTCAGGGCCGAGCATGACCAGGCCGTGCGACATGGTGTTGAGCGCGCGATCGAACTTGCGCGTTATGCTTTTCGCCTGCTTGTGGCCGATGACCGCGGAAAACAGCACATTGCGAACATGGTCGGCGCTGTTGATGGTAATGAACGTCATCGGGAAGATCATCAGACCGAGGACGACGGACGGGGCATCCAGACGCAGCAGGAGCGCCAGCGCCGCCGGACCGATGAAGGTTACCGAAAAAATCCGCACCATGCGCGGAGACCCGTAATTACGGGCGACAACCGTGACCAGGGTCGCCAGGGTCAGCGACATCGCCGCCAGTTCGGCGAATGGGTCGGGATACACATAGATCGACACGAAGCACAGCGCACCCAATCCGAGGCCCTGCAAGCAGCCCTTGAGGATGTAACTGCGCTCCAATCGGTGTGCGTGTTCGACGTCGGCAATCACGCCGCCCGTCCTCAGGAAGCTGCGAATACCGAAATAACGCAGAAGGCTGATCGGCAGCAGAACAAAAGAAAAGGCGAGAAACAACGGATTTTGCGTGCGCAGATAAATCATGAATCCGAGGATCCAGTAGCACACGCCACCGATCACCAACATGTGCGCGTTGTCGAACAACGACCGCACAAATTGGATATAGACATCCGCGGGGATGCTTTCGGTCTTTGTTTTGCCCATATGATCGGCCCAACGCTAAGCCTTGTCATGCCACAACCGCCTTAAGAAAGGCTTAGACAGAGCTTAAGCTACGGCTTCGGCCCGCCCGCAGCGGCAAGAGGAACCTCGCAGCAGGCTTCGGGCGTTGGCGGAGGAATCACTCAGCGGCACTGAGGACCGGTACCGGCATGGTTTGGGTCAGTCGCTCGACCAGTCTTCGACGCTCGCCCGCGGCCTTTTCCGCGCTGGCCTGCCGGACATGGCCATAACCACGGATGAGCGCGGGAACCGAAACCAGTGCGACCGCCGCCTCGGCCTTGCCCGGCGCCAGCGACCTGGCGGCGAGTTCAAGATCGCCTTCATACTGCGCCAAAAGCTGCCGTTCCATGCGCCTTTCGGCACTATAGCCGAACAGGTCGAAAGCGGTGCCGCGCAGCCCCTTCAGCGCCGCCAGCAGGCGGAAACCCTTCATCATCCAGGGGCCGAAGCTCGACTTCCTCGGTTTGCCGTCATTGCCGCGACGACCCATGATCGGCGGGGCGAGGTGGAATTCGAGTTTTTCATAGCTCTGGAACTGCTTGCCAAGCTCGGCGGCAAAGGAGCCGTCGGTGTAGAGCCGCGCCACCTCGTACTCGTCCTTGATCGCCATCAGCTTGAACAGGTTCCTGGCCGCCGCCTCGGTCACGGCGGTCGAGCCGGGCACGGCCCTGGCCTCGGCGGCGCGCAGCAGCGCCAGCCTGTCGGCATAGCGCTTGCCATAGGCGGTGTTCTGGTAGGCCGTCAGGAAGGCGACACGCCGGGCAATGATCTCGTCCAGCGTCTGCGCGACCGGGGTTGTTTGTCCCGCCTTGCCCGGCTGGGCGACGAGGCCACGCACGAAATCCGGCTGGTGCGCCGCGCGGCGGCCCCAGCGGAAGGCGGCGATGTTCATCGCCACCGCTTCGCCGTTGAGCTCGATCGCCCTCTCGACAGCCTCGGCCGACAGCGGCAGGCCGCCATGCTGGAAGGCGAAACCGAGCATGAACATGTTGGCGCCGAGCGAATTGCCGAACAGCGCCGTGGCGGTGCGGGTGGCGTCGAAGAAATGCGCCTTGTCGTCGCCGGCGGCGGTGCGGATCGCCTTCTTCAGACGCTCAATCGGCAAAGAGAAATCCGCCGAGCGGGCAAACTCGCCGGGCATGATCTCGGCGGTGTTGGCGAGGAAGATCGTATGGCCCTCGCGCACCGCGCTCAGCACCTTCTTGGCGCCCGACACGACGAGGTCGCAGCCAAGCACGAGGTCGGCCTTGCCCGCCGAGACGCGGATGGCATGGATGTCGTCCGGCGTGCGGGCGATGCGGACATGGGTGAACACCGAGCCGCCCTTCTGGGCCAGGCCGGCCATGTCGATCATGCCGCAGCCCTTGTCCTCGAGATGGGCCGCCATGCCGAGCACGGCGCCGACGGTGACGACGCCGGTGCCGCCGACGCCGTCGATGATCGCCGCCCAGCCTTGCTCGCCAAGCGGGAACTCGTCCGGTGTCGGCACGCCGTCAAGCGGATCGGTCTTGCCGGCAAGGCCTTCGGCCTTGCGGATCTTGGCGCCGTGGACGGTGACGAAGGACGGGCAGAAGCCGTTGACGCAGGAGAAGTCCTTGTTGCAGCTCGACTGGTCGATCTTGCGCTTGCGGCCGAATTCGGTCTCGACCGGCTGGATCGAGACGCAGTTCGACTGCACGCCGCAATCGCCGCAGCCTTCGCAGACCAGCTCGTTGATGAAGACGCGCTTGTCGGGATCGGGAAAGATGCCGCGCTTGCGCCGCCGGCGTTTTTCGGCGGCACAGGTCTGGTCGTAGAGCAGGATCGACACGCCCTTGACGTCGCGCAGCTCGCGCTGGACCAGATCGAGATCGTCGCGGTGATGGATGGTGGCGCCGGCCGGGAATTCGACCTTGCCGGCATATTTGTCGGGCTCGTCGGTGACGATGGCGATGCGGTCGACACCTTCTGCCCGCACCTGCCTGGCGATCATGTCCACCGTCAGGCCGCCTTCATGCGGCTGGCCGCCGGTCATGGCCACCGCATCGTTGTAGAGGATCTTGTAGGTGATGTTGGCTTCGCTCGACAAAGCGAAGCGGATCGCCAGCGTGCCGGAATGATTGTAGGTGCCGTCGCCGAGATTCTGGAAGATGTGGCCGCGCTTCGAGAACGGCGCCTGGCCAACCCATTGCGCGCCCTCGCCGCCCATGGCGGTGAAGCCCAGCGTGTTGCGGTCCATCCAAAGCGCCATGAAATGGCAGCCGATGCCGGCGGCGGCGATCGAACCGTCCGGCACCTTGGTCGAGGAATTGTGCGGACAGCCCGAGCAGAAGAAGGGCGTGCGCGAACCGATGTCGGTGGCGTCCGCCAGCATCGCCTGGAATTGGCGCAGCTTGCCGACCCGCGCCGAGATCTCCTCCGAGGGGCCGATGGTCTTGACGATCCTCTCGCCAAGGGCAATGGCGATCTCGTTGGGATCAAGCGCGCCCTTGGCCGGAAACAGCCAGTCGCCGCGCTCGTCCTTCTTGCCGACGATGACCGGCTGCGAGGCGGTGCCGTAGAGGCTTTCGCGCAGCTGCACCTCGATCAGCGAACGCTTCTCCTCGACGACGACGATGGTGTCGAGGCCGCGGGCAAACTCGGCGATGTGATGCAGGTCGAGCGGCCAGGGGCAGCCGACCTTGAACAGCCGCACGCCGATGCGGTTTGCGGCGGCCTCGTCGATGCCGATATCCTCCAGCGCCTGGCGGACATCGAGATAGCTCTTGCCCAGCGTGATGATGCCGAGCTTGGGGCTGCGGCCGCCCGAATAGACGATGCGGTTCAGCCCGTTGGCATGGATGAAGGCGGAGGCCGCGGCACGCTTGTATTCGTGCAGCCGCTCCTCCTGGCCCAGCATGTCGATCTCGTGGCGGATGTTGAGGCCGCCCGGCGGCATGTCGAACTCCGGCACGACGATGTTCAAGCGCTCGAGCGAGGCATCGACCGAGGCCGTCGATTCGATATTGTCCTTGACACATTTGATCGCCGCCCAGGTGCCGGCGAAACGCGACATGGCAAAGCCGTACAGCCCGTAGTCGATGATCTCCTGGACACCGGCCGGGTTGAGGATCGGCACCATGGTGTCGACGAAGAGGAATTCGGTGGCGTGCGCGTTGGTCGAGGATTCGGCCATATGGTCGTCGCCCATGAGCGCAAGTACGCCGCCATGCTTGGACGAGCCGGCGAGATTGGCGTGACGGAACACGTCGCCCGAACGATCGACGCCCGGGCCCTTGCCGTACCAGACGGAAAAGACGCCATCATGGGTGCCCTCGCCCAGCAGCTCCGTCTGCTGCGATCCCCAACAGGCGGTGGCGGCGAGCTCCTCGTTGAGGCCTGGCTGAAAGACGATGTCGGCCCCGGCGAGCTGCTTCTTCGCCTTCCACAGCTGCATGTCGAGGCCGCCGAGCGGCGAGCCGCGATAGCCGGAGACGAAGCCGGCCGTGTTCAGGCCAGCGCGGCGGTCGCGCTCGCGCTGCATCAGGAGCATGCGGATGACCGCCTGCGCGCCGGACAGGAAGATGCGCTCCTTCCCGAGGTCGAACTTGTCGTCGAGCGCGACATCATGCAGCGTCATCAGGCATTTCCTCTGCGAAGGCCGCGCGGGGGCAGGCAGCCAACGTCGGGGTCGGATGACGCATCCTTTCTCCCCTTGCAAGTGAGGTCAAACAAAATCGCAGGGGCCAGGCAACGCGCAACAAACAGTCCGGCGGGCGCAGGAGCGCGCATGAAACCGCACGCCGAGAGTGCTCGGCGCACGAAAACTCCGGCCGGAATCGATGCCGTCGGAAGGTGTCAGCCGGCTTTCGAGCAGTCCGGCTTCGGCTCGCCGGGCAGCTTGCCGTCGGGATGGCCGGCGAGGTCGGGATTGGCCGTATAGAGCTGGTCAATGACCAGCGGCCGGTCGGGCAGGATCGACTGGTCTTCCGTCGACATCAGCGTGGTGTCGATCTTCTGCAGGACCGCGCCGTCGGGTCCCTTGATGCTGATGGCGATGGCATAGGGCTTGTTCTTGACGATGCATGTCAACGCCGGGCTCTCCAGGCTGACTTTGTCGAGCTTCGGCCAGACCTTCTGCTCGACCACCAAGGGCGCACCGCCGGCCGGGTTCTGGAAGGTGGCAACCGCCACCTGGCCCTCGCCCATCGGCTGCAAAGGCCGTAGCGTCACGACATAGGTCGCCCGTGCGAGACGGTAGTTGAAGACGAATATCTTGCCGGAAACCTCGAACAGCTTGCCCTCGCCGCCGGTGTCGCGGCAGGCGCCGAGGGTCGCTGCGGCAATCAACATGGCGCCGGCAACGAGCGCGCGTGAAAATCCTCTAGGCATCCTTGACCTCATGGGCCGCCATGCGGCGGCGGCGATAGTGACGACTTGCCTTCTGCCGGTTGCCGCACACCGCCATGTCACACCAAAGCCGGCTGGAATTGCGGCTTCTGTCGACGAACAGCCAGGTGCAGTTGGGGCAGATCCTGAGCCGCGCGACCGTGTCGTCGCGCAGCAGCGAAAGGGCCGAGACCGCCAGCGCCGCCTCGAAGGGGATCGGCACACGGGGATCGCCGAACGGCCTTCCCGGTGCGCCGATCTCGGTCCGGCTGCCGGCCAGGCCTTCGGCACAGGCGCGCAGGAAATCGGGCAAGTCGGCGGTGGCGACCGCGCCATTCGACACCGCGCCGCGAAACAGCCGGTCGGTCGTCTCGCGGATCGACAGCACGACGGGTGCGATTGCCGTCGGCGAAGACACGGCAAGCCGCCGGTCGCCGAGTTCGGCGGCGCGAAAGGCGCTGGCCGCGTCGGCGAAGCGGGCGATTTCGGCCGGATCATCGAAGCGGTCGAACGTGCGCTTCGGATCGCCGCGCAGCACGACGGTGTTCGCCGTATCGAGCGCAAGCAGGCCGCCGGTGAAGCGGTGCGGGGTCCAGGCGACTGTCATGCCGCAAAATCTAACCAATAAATCGCGTTTGACAAGTTAGATTCGGCGATGCAAACCTCTTCTGCGCAGGGTATCGTCGCCTTTGTCTCGAGCATTCCGTCGTCCTAACCGCTGTCGGCGAGATGCTTCAGGTGTTGTTGAGCATGCTCTATTTCTTCCAGCAGGTCCTGAACGGGCTGCATTCCGGCGCGCTCTACGCGCTGCTCGCCTTCGGCTACGTGCTGATCAACGGCATCCTGCACCGCACCAACTTGGCCTATGGCGCGCTGTTCGCCTTCAGCGGCCAGGCAATGATCCTGAGCGTCGCCTTCGGCTACCAGGTGCTGTGGCTGACGCTGTTGGCGTCGGTGCTGTTCGGCGTCGTCGCGGCATTCCTCTATGCCGCGCTGATCAGCCATGTCCTGTCGCGCAGCGTCTTCGAACCGTTGGCCGACCGCACGCCCAACGCCATCGTGGTGACGACGCTCGGCATCCTGATCGTCCTGTCGGAAGCTAGCCGCATCGCCGCCGATACGCATGATCTGTGGCTGCCGCCAATGCTGGCACAGCCCATCGTCTTTGCCGAAGGCGCCGGCTTCAAGGCGACGCTGACGCTGATCCAGGTGCTCGACTGCGTGGTGGTGCTGGCGGCTGTCGCACTCGCCACATCGGCGTTTGCACGCTCCGGCTTCGGCCGGCGCTGGCGCGCCGTCTCCGACGACCCGCGCGCCGCCGCGCTGTGCGGCGTCGACGTTCGCGGCGTGTTCCGGAACGCCGTGCTGCTCGGCGGCTTCTGCGCCGCGCTGGCCGGCGTCATGGCCAGCCTCTACTACGGCAATGTCAGCTTCGGTTCCGGTCTCGTCTACGGCCTGAAGATCCTGTTCGTGACAGCGGTCGGCGGCTATCTCTCGCCGCCACGGGCGGCTCTGGGTGCCGCCGCCTTCGGCATGGCCGAATCACTGTGGGCCGGTTATTTCCCGATCGAATGGCGCGATGCGTGGATGTATCTGTTCCTGGTGGCCATGCTGATCCTGATCGGCGCCGGCCGCGACACCGGCAAGGTCGTCTGAACCATCAGACTTTGGTTGCATGGCGCCGGGGCAGACCGCCAGTCTCCGCCCCTCGCTTTCAGTTGATGCTGTTTTGTTGCTCCCATCCTTGTTGACCCGTCAGTCCACGCGCGGCATACCGTTGGACCAAGCGGCGTGACGGAATAAGGGGAGCCGACACGCCTCCGACAAAAGGGAGGAATGCATGGCAGGGCTTCTCGCTCTATCCAGGGTGATCGATCGCGCCAACGAATTCATCGGCAAATCGGTATCCTGGCTGATCCTGCTAGCGATCCTGGTGAGCGCGGCCAACGCCGTCATCCGCAAGATCTTCGACATATCGTCGAATGCCTGGCTGGAGCTGCAATGGTATTTGTTCGGCGCCGCCTTCATGCTGGCCGCCGCCTATACGCTGAAGCAGAACGACCATATCCGCATCGATGTCGTCTACGGCCTGTTTTCACGCCGCGTGCAGCACTGGATCGACCTTCTCGGCCATCTCATCTTCCTGATGCCGTTCGTGACGCTGATGGTCATCTATTTCGTTCCCTACGTCTCGCTGTCGTTTCGCAGCGGCGAGATGTCCAACAATTCCGGCGGGCTTATCATCTGGCCGGCCAAGGCCATCCTGCTGGTCGGCTTTTTCCTGCTGGCCCTGCAGGGCATCTCCGAAATCATCAAGAAGATCGCCATCATGCGCGGCGACATGGACGACCCCAATCCGTTCATATCGGCACATGAGCAAGCCGAACTCGAAGCCAAGGCACTGGCCGACGAGGTGCGCTCATGATGGAATTCATCGCCCAGAACATGGCGCCGATCATGTTCGCCTCGCTGATCATCTTCCTGCTGATCGGCTACCCAGTGGCCTTCTCGTTGGCCGCCAACGGCTTGATGTTTTTCTTCATCGGCGTGCTCCTCTCGCCCTATTCTGGTGGATCGATCAATCTCGCCTGGCCGCTTCTGCACGCACTGCCGGATAATTTCTACGGCAGCAGGGTGATGTCTAACGACACGCTGCTGGCCATTCCGTTCTTCACCTTCATGGGCATCGTGCTCGAACGATCTGGCATGGCCGAGGATCTGCTCGACACGATCGGCCAGTTGTTCGGTCCGATCCGCGGCGGCCTCGCCTATGCGGTGATCTTCGTCGGCGCGCTGCTGGCGGCGACCACCGGCGTGGTGGCGGCATCCGTCATTGCCATGGGTCTGATCTCGCTGCCGATCATGTTGCGCTACGGCTACGACCGGCGGCTGGCTGCCGGTGTTATCGCGGCATCCGGCACGCTGGCCCAGATCATCCCGCCATCACTGGTGCTGATCGTGCTTGCCGACCAGCTCGGCCGCTCGGTCGGCGACATGTACGCCGGCGCACTGATCCCGGGCATGGTGCTGACCGGCCTCTACGCGCTTTACGTCCTCATCGTATCGATCTTCCGGCCGAAAATGGTGCCGGCGCTGCCGCTCGAAGCACGCACGCTTGGCCACGGTGTTCTGTCGCTGCTGGTGGCGCTGGTGGTGGCGGTGGCCATCTCCTATGCCGCGTATCGCTATCTCGCGCCAGCTCATGGCGACAATGCCGACATTCTCGGCGCCACCGTAGGGGTGCTCTTCATCTACATCGTGGCGATTGCCGACAAACGCCTGAACTTCAACATGATGTCCAGGCTGGCGCAGCAGGTGGTCATCGTGCTGATCCCGCCGCTGGCACTGATCTTCCTGGTGCTTGGCACCATCTTCCTCGGCATCGCCACCCCGACCGAGGGCGGTGCCATGGGCTCTGTCGGCGCGTTGATCATGGCGGCGGCAAAAGGCCGGCTGTCGCTGGACGTGATCAAGCAGGCATTGACCTCGACGACGCGGCTGTCGTCCTTCGTGCTGTTCATCCTGATCGGCGCGCGCGTGTTCTCGCTGACCTTCTACGGCGTCAACGGCCACATCTGGGTCGAACACCTTTTGATCTCGCTGCCGGGCGGCGAAGTCGGCTTCCTGATCGGCGTCAACATCCTCGTCTTCTTCCTGGCCTTCTTCCTGGATTTCTTCGAACTGGCCTTCATCATCGTGCCGCTGCTGGCGCCGGCGGCAGACAAGCTCGGCATCGACCTGATCTGGTTCGGCGTGCTGCTCGGCGTCAACATGCAGACCAGCTTCATGCATCCGCCCTTCGGCTTCGCGCTGTTCTACCTGCGCTCGGTCGCCGCGCGCGTGCCCTATCTCGACCGCCTTACCGGCAAGAAGATCGCGCCGGTGACGACCGGCCAGATCTATTGGGGCGCGGTGCCCTTCGTGCTGATCCAGGTGGTGATGATCGGACTGACCATCGCCTTCCCGCAAATGGTGATGCGCTACAAGGGCACGGTGATCGATCCGGGCACGATCGACTACAAGGTGCCGGAGGTGCCCGGCCTGTCGCCGCTCGGTACACCGCCGGCTGGTGGCACGGCCCCTGCCAATGGCGGCAGCGCACCGGCCGCGCCCGGCGCGCCGGACCTGTCGCAACCGCCGAGTTTCGGCGATGCGCCGCCGGCCAAGCCGGCGGCGCCGGCGCCGGACCTTTCGCAGCCGCCGAGCTTCAATTGATGGGGACGGCGTCATGAAGGCGGTGCGGCTGGAGGCGGTGGGCAGCATTGCGCTGCGGGAAGTCGGCAAACCTGTCGCCGGCCCGGACGAGCTTCTGGTGCGGATCGAGGCCTGCGGCGTCTGCGGCACCGACCGGCATCTTTTCCACGGCGAATTTCCCTGCCGGCCGCCGGTGACGCCCGGACATGAATTTTCGGGCATCATCGAGGCGATCGGCAACGCCGTCTCCGGCTTTGCCGTCGGCGATCGTGTCACCGGCGATCCCAACATCGCCTGCGGACGGTGCCCGCATTGCCATGCCGGCCGGGTCAATCTCTGCCGCAATCTCAATGCCATCGGCATCCACCGCGATGGCGGCTTTGCCGAGTATGTCGTGCTGCCGCAGAAACAGGCTTTCATCCTGCCCGCCGAATTGCCGCCGACGCATGGCGCCTTCTGCGAGCCGCTCGGCTGCTGCCTGCATGGCGTCGACCTTGCCGAGATCAAGCCGGGCAGTTCGGTGATCGTGCTGGGCGGCGGCGTGATCGGCCTGCTGACCGTGCAATTGGCAAAACTGGCCGGCGCCACGACCATCATTCTGTCGACCAGGCAGGCCTCGCGGCGCACGCTTGCCGAAGCGCTCGGCGCGACGGCGACGGTCGATCCTACCGCCGGCGACGTCATCGATGCCATCGCGGGACCCGCGGGCATGATGCCCGGAGGCGCCGACGTAGTGTTCGAATGCGCCGGCGTGCGCGATACCGTCGAGCAGTCGATGCGGCTGGCAAGGGCCGGCGGCACCGTCGTCATCGTCGGCGTGACGCCGCAAGGCATGAAGGCGGAATTCGAGCCTTTCGACCTGCTGTTTCGGGAATTGAAGGTGGTCGGTTCGTTCCTCAATCCCTACACGCACCGCCGCGCCGCCCAATTGATCGCTTCGGGCGCGATCGAGATCGACCGGCTGATTTCCAGGCAGGTGCCGCTCGAAGAGGCGGCCGACGTGATCGCCAACCCGCCGGCGCCCGGCGAGGTCAAGGTGCTGGTGGTGCCAGGTCGGGGCTGAATCAGAGGCCAGTCGTGCCGGACCTGCTTGCCGTCACGCCCCCTGGCACGCGGCGGCTTCAAATCGACGACCTCTACTGCATGGCGCCGGGCGGAATACTGGTCGAGGTCGGTTCCGCGCGGACCTCAAAAGAAAGACCCCGGACGAGCTGCCCGGGGTCTCTCGAACGAACGCGATGGGACAGTTTACAGCTTGCCGTTGCGCTGCTGGACCATCATGAAGGTGTCGTAATTGTATTCGGCCACCTGCGCCCAGAGATAGTGCTCCTTGCGGAAGCCCTTGATCGATTCCCAGATCTTCTTGAACGGCGCATTGGATGCCTCCATCTCGGCATAGACCTCGTTGGCCTTTTCGAAGCAGGCGGCCATGATCTCCTGGCTGAACGGACGCAGTTTGGCGCCGCCGGCGACCAGCCGCTTCACCGCCGCCGGGTTCACATAATCGTATTTCTGCAGCATGTCGGCATCGGCGGCCTGCGCGGCGGTGCGCAGCAGCGATTTGTAGGCCGGCGAAAGCTCTTCGTATTTCGCCTTGTTGAACATCAAATGCACGGTCGGGCCGCCTTCCCACCAGCCGGGATAGTAGTAATAGGGCGCGACCTTGTAGAAACCGAGCTTCTCGTCGTCATAGGGGCCGACCCATTCGGCGGCGTCGATCGTGCCTTTTTCCAGCGCCGGATAGATGTCGCCGCCGGCGATCTGCTGTGGCACGACGCCGAGCTTCTGCACCACCTTGCCGGCGAAGCCGCCAATGCGCATCTTGAGGCCCGAGAGGTCGGCGACCGTGTTGATTTCCTTGCGGAACCAGCCACCCATCTGCACGCCGGTGTTGCCGCCCGGCAGGCCGAAGAGACCTTGCGTGGCGAGGAACTCATTGAACAGGTCGATGCCGCCGCCATGGTAGTGCCAGGCATTCATGCCGCGCGCGTTGAGCGAAAAGGGAACCGCCGCGCCAAGCGCCCATGTCGGGTCCTTCCCCCAGTAATAATATGCCACCGTGTGGCAGGCTTCGACCGTGCCTGCCGTGGTGGCGTCGGCGGCCTGCAGGCCGGGCACGAGTTCGCCGGCGGCAAAGACCTGGATCTGGAAATTGCCGTCGGTGGCTTCCGACAGCATCTTGGAGAACACCTCGGCGCCGCCATAGATGGTGTCGAGCGACTTCGGGAAGGACGACGCAAGCCGCCATGTCACCTTGGGATTGGACTGGGCGATTGCCGGGGCCGCAAGCGTTGCCGCCGCCGCCGCGGCGCCGACGCCGGTCACGCCGGCCTTGCGAATGAATGAACGACGATCCATGCAATTCCTCCCTTTTGGACCAACAGACCGATATCCGGGAAATCCTCGGGCTCCCGTATCGGTTGGCCGAAACAATACACAGGCGAGAAGTCTAGTCCAGCACGGCGACCAGATTTGGTAACCGAGCCATGCAGCCCTGCAACTATAGTCTAACGTGCGGTTTCGTGGCCCATGCGACACGCCGAAACTTGGCATGGAAAAATGCCCGGGGATCGCCTATTTTGCAGGCAGGATATCCCTTGCCAGATGGAAAACAGACCCAAAATGCACCAGCCGCTCGTCGCCATATCGACCGACGTCCGTCAGTTCGACAACTACACCTGGCATGCCGCCCCGCAGCAATATCTGGAAGCGGCGGTTGCCGGCGCCGGCGTGTTCCCGCTGCTGGTGCCGTCGTTCGGCGACAGGCTCGACTTCGATGAACTCCTGTCCTCGGTCGACGGCGTCATGGTCACCGGCTCGAAATCCAACGTGCACCCCTCGCTCTATGGTGGCGATGCCAGCGAAGCCAACGGTCCCTATGATCCGGCGCGCGACGCCACCACGCTGCCGCTGATCCGTCGGGCGATCGAGCGCGGCGTGCCGCTGCTTGCCATTTGCCGTGGCATCCAGGAGTTGAACGTGGCGCTCGGCGGCACGCTGGGCACCGAGATCCAGGAGCGCGAGGGTTCGCTCGATCACCGCGCGCCGGCGAGCGACCAACAGGACGAGCGCTTCGCCATCCACCAGACCATTTCGATCAAACCGGGCAGTTGCCTGGCCGGTGTGTTCGGCGCCGGCGAGATCAAGGTCAATTCGCTGCACCGCCAGGCGATCGATCGGCTCGGGTCGAAGCTCGAGATCGAGGCGGTCGCCACGGACGGCACGGTCGAAGCGGTTTCGGTCAAGGGAGCACGCGCCTTCGCCGTCGGTGTCCAATGGCATCCGGAGTACTGGGTCAACTCGGACAGCAACTCGGCCAAGATTTTTCGCGCCTTCGGCGATGCGGTGCGCCTGCACGCCGCCGCGAAGGCTGGCTCGCGGGCCGCGGCGGAGTAATCAGCCGCCGGTGTTGCGGTCGCCCGCCAGCGACAGCAAGGGCGTGGCAGGCGCATAGGATTCGTAACCCTCGCCATCAGCCACGGCGAAGGTGACAATCGGGTCGATGCCGTTGGCGCTGAAGGCGACCGTGCCGTCATTCTGCTGGCGCCAGAACTTTGCCCGTTCTATGCCAGGCATCAGACGACGGCATGTCGGAGCAACAGTGAGCAGGGACAGGCCATCCGAAATTTCGGCCCCGCGGCTCACCGCGCAGGCCCTCTCATCGCCATTGGCGACCAGCCTGTAGGTGTTGGACGGCGTGACCTCGTCGGCGACGCTTTCCCCATTGCCGTCATGAAACAGATGAACGCCGCCAAACAAGGCGGCGGCGGCGATCAATGCGAAAAGCGTTTTCATTCTGTCTCATCCAGGCTCACGGGCAGGATGGAGAATGATTTCAAAGGGTTAAGCTGGCGTTAATAAATGTGGCGGAGCCACTGCCGGTGTCAACGAATGCCGAAGACGAAACCGTGGAACTATTGCGGGACGGTCGGCGGATAGCGATCTGAAAGGAGTTTGAAGAGCCACTCGCGCTCGACATCGGTGGCTGCCGACCCAATCTCGACCCTCTGGGCACCAGCGTCGACCGTCAGGCGATTGCGAGTATCGCCGTCGCGAAGTCTCAGCGATTTGAGCTGCATCCGGTCGAACCGGCGCTCGGTCCGCTTCGAAAACAGCTGCGTCCAGGCGGAGGCGCCGTAGGATGGCATCTTGAACGGCGGCAACCCAGGGTCATGGCTGACCCCGGCCGCATCGAGCCTTATCACTTCGGGCACGGAGCGCCGGAAAATGCGGCGAACCATGAGCATTGCGAAGATGCCGCCGACTGTCCAAGCGCAGAGCCAGAAGGCAACAAACGCCGTAGGCCCGCCGAACGGCCTGGTAACGAGCTGATATGCGGCTGTCATCTCACCGAAGGCCCAACCACCTAGCCAGCAAAGAACGAATATGCCGATCAGGTAGTTGGCGAAGGGCCGCCTTGGATACGGAATTGAAATGATCTGGTCCCGGCCATTGGTGGCGACCAAAATCGTGGAATTGTCAGGCGGCTTCACCGTCATCGGTTTGCCTTCGCTAGCCGCGAGCCTTCACATGCGCCGTCTCCGGCACCGGCGTCAGCGGACGGCGCTCGGTGAACCAGGACACCAGATTGTCGACGCACAGATCGGCCATGGCGCGGCGTGTGTGCTCCGAGGCCGAGCCGACATGCGGCAACAGGGAGGCGTTGGGGGCGTCGAGCAGCGCCTTGGGCACATTCGGCTCGTCGGCGAAGACGTCGAGCCCCGCGGCGGCGATGGTGCCGCCGGCAAGCGCCGCCGCGAGTGCCGCCTCGTCGACGGTGCTGCCGCGGCCGATATTGACGAAGACGCCGTTGGCGCCAAGCGCCGACAGGATCTCGGCATTGACCGCCTTCTGCGTAGAAGCGCCACCAGGCGCCACCGAAATCAGCGTATCGACCGCTTCCGCAAGACCTTTCAGCGTCGGGTGATACTGATACGCAAGACCTTCGACGCGACGCCGATTGTGATAGGCGACCGGCAGGCCGAACGCCTCGAGCCGCCGGGCGATGGCCTGTCCGATGCGGCCCATGCCGAAAATCCCGACGCGGCGGGCGCGCAAGGTCAGCCGGCTCAGCGGATAGTTGCCCTTGCGCACCCAGCTGCCGTCGCGCAGCCAGTTTTCCGCGCGCGGCAGGTCGCGGATCGTGTTGATCAACAGCCCGACCGCGGTGTCGGCGACCTCCTCGGTCAGCACGTCGGGCGTGTTGGTGACCATGATGTTCTTCGCCGCCGCATGGCCGACATCGACCGAATCATAGCCGACGCCGAAGGAGGCGATGAGTTCGAGATTGGGCAGCGCATCCATCATGGCCGCGTTGATGCCGGCAAAGGAAGCAATGCCACGCACCATGCGGCGCATCTCGTCGGTGACCAGCGCCGGATCGGCGCGCTCGATCCTGATCTGTTTGAAGGTACGGTCGATGCGCCGGACGGCATGGTCGCTGAAGTCCGCCGGCACCAGAATGGCGACGGCTTGCAGCTGTTCGGCCTTAGTCATGCCCTCTCCACCGGCTTGCCGGTCGACTGGCGCACATGCAGCTCCGGCTTGATCAATTCCTGCGAGGGCCGCACCGTCTGCCCATTGAGCTTGTCGAGCAGCGCGCTGGCGGCGCGGCGGCCGACCTCGCGCTGGCCGTTCCAGACGGTGGTCAGCGCCGGCGTGGCGATCGCCGCCTCCTCGAGATCGTCATAGCCGGTGACGGAGATGTCGATGCCCGGCACCAGGCCGGCGCGCGCAATGCCGTTCATCAGGCCGATGGCGACGAGGTCGTTCCAGCAGCAGGCGGCGGTCGGTCTGTCCTTCAGCGCCAGGAACTGCCCGGCGGCCTCGAAGCCGGCCTGCTTGGTGCGCGGACCGGCGATGCGCCAGGACGGCCTGACTTCGAGCCCCGCCGCCTCCATGGCGTTGACATAGCCCTGATAGCGGTCGCGGCCGGTCGAGGTCTGGTCGGTGCCGCCGATCATGGCGATGCGCTTGTGGCCGAGCGAGATCAGATGGTTGGTGGCAAGCCCGGTGCCATAGGAATCGTCGCCGCGAAACACCGGCACGTCGGCGCCCTCGACGGTGCGGGCGATCAGCACCGCCGGCAGGCCGTTTTCCTCGGCCATCAGTATGTCGGCGGCCGGGGTGCCGATGGCCGGCGACATGATGACGCCGTCGGCGCCGAGCTGCAGCAGCGTGTCGATGAAGGTGCGCTGCTTTTCGAGCTGGTCGTAGTGATTGGACAGGATGAAGGTCTGCCGGCTGCGGTCGAGCTCGCTCTCGATCGAGCGCAGGATCTCGGCGAAGAACGGGTTCATGATGTCGTGCACGACGACGCCGACAATGCCCGAGCGCGAGGTGCGCAGGCTGGCGGCGCGGCGGTTGTAGATATAGCCGATGGCGCGCGCATGTTCCTTGATGCGGTCGCGCGTCGCGCCGGCCACCAGCGGGCTGTCGCGCAACGCCAGCGACACGGTGGCCGTGGACACGCCGAGTGCATCGGCGATCGTCGAAAGCTTGATTTTTTGTGCCAGCGCCTTGCGCTCCCCGAACGAGCTGAATTGCGACTTAAACTGTTTAAAGGCGGCGTTATGCCACCGATCGGGGGCAAATCAAAGTTTTTTTGCCAGCGCCTCGGCCTCGACATCGGAGGCCGCGCGGCTCCGCAGCCGAAGCCGGTGCTCGCGATGGACGATGTAGAGGCCGCTGGCAACGATGATGGCGGCGCCGACCAGCGTCCAGCGATCCGGGAACTGCTTGAAGATGATCCAGCCGGAAATGATCATCCAGACCATCTGCGAATAGGGATAGGGCGCCAGTGCCGTGGTCGTCGCCAGCCGATAGGCCTGGACCAGAAGCCAGTGCCCGACACCGCCGAACACGCCAAGCATGAGCAGGATGAACCAGTGCCAGCCATCATGCGGCAGCGAGAAGGAAAACGGCAGCATGGGCAAAAGCAGCACCGTCGGCGCCAGCGCCGAAAACAGGATCAGGCTTTCCGACGTCTCCGTCGACGACATCCGGCGCGTCATGATGACATAGAAGCAGTTCGACAGCATCGAGCCGAGTGCGAAGAGATGGCCGATGCCGAAGACGCCGACACCTGGCCTTGTGATGATGAGGACCCCGGCGAACGCGGCCAGAATGGCCAGCCAGCGCCGCCAGCCGGCCCATTCGCCGAGCAGCGGGCCGGCAAGCGCGGTGATCACCATCGGCCCGAAGAAATAGATCGACGTCGTCTCGGCCAGTTGCAGGGAGCGCAGGGCCAGGATGTTGCACATGGTCGAGCCGAACAGGAACACGCCGCGCAGCACATGCGCCGGCAGGTTGACCGGGCGAAACCGCAGCGGATCGCGCCAGCCGCGCAGGAGGGTGCCTACCAGCACGACATGCACGGCAAAGCGCACCCAGGCGACGATCAGCGCCGAAACGCCGGCAAGGACGAGATATTTGCTCGAGGTGTCGAGGAAGGTGAAGAAGACATAGGTGGTCAGCATGCACAGGATCGCCACCGGCGGCGTCGCGCTTTCGACATATCTTTGGGAAGCATTCACTTGCAGGCCGGGGGAAAAGCTGGGCTGAAGCGCACCTTTGCGGGAATTGTCGCTTGCCGGCAAGCCAAAAGCGCCTGGCACAACAAGACGTTCCGACAGGCTTAGCCCCGTCTCGCATGCGATGGCCCAAACCGCCATCGCCGCCTGGGTCAGGCCTCAGCCTGGCCGCATGTCGATCGGCGTCGCAACCATGCTGCCTTGACGACACGCATCTTTTGCGCCTAGCTCTGATGCCATGAACATCGCAATGGCTTTGGTCGTCGTAAGGGAGCGCATGGGCAGGATGGTGTAACCATCCGGCGAAAGCACCCATGCGCGGTAAGCAGGCTCCTGACGGGGCCTTTTTTTATGCCCGGAATTCGGGCCACCCGTCAGACCCCTCACTTCAATCCCCCGACAAGGCGAGCGAGATCATGGCGAGCGACAACCCCATTCGGCGTCCGGCTATAGGCACAATCGGTAGCACGAGGGTCTCCGAACCGGCTGCTCCACCCCGACTGATTACACTTATACTGCTTTCGGCTCTTGCCGTGTTGCCGGTGAACATGATTTTGCCGTCGCTGCCGAACATTGCCGTAACGTTTCATGCCGATTTCGCCTTGGTCAATCTGTCGGTTGCCGGCTTTGCGATCATCACCGCCGTCATGGAGGCCATCGGGGGTGCAATATCGGACCGATTTGGGCGCAGGCCGGTCGTCCTGGCATCTCTCTCGATCTTCGTCGCGGCGTCCATCGGCTGCGCTGTGGCTCCTAATATCGGCACCTTCCTTCTGTTTCGCGCGATGCAGGCGTGCATCGGCCCCTGCTATTCGGTCGCTCTGGTGATCATCAAGGAGACATCGGACGAGCGCGAAGCCGCCAGCAAATTCGGTTATCTCGCCATGGGGTGGGCGCTCGCGCCCATGGTCGGTCCTTTGTTCGGCGGTTCCCTGGACGAACTGTTCGGATGGCGGTCAAGTTTCGTTGTCTTTGCGATCCTGGGTGCAGCCGCCTTCGCCCTATCCATGCGCGAGATCAGAAGAATTCCATTGCCGAGATCGCATGGGAATTACGTTGTCGCCTATGGGCTTCTCCTGCGTTCGGCGCGGTTTTGGGCTTACACGCTGTGCATGGCTGCCTCGATGGGCGTCCTTTACGTCTTCCTGGGAGGAGCGCCATTGGTCGTCGGCGACGAGCTCGGTAGGTCAAGCGCGAAGCTCGGCTTCTACATGGGATTGGTCCCTACCGGTTTCATTCTCGGCAGCTATCTGGCCGGGCGCTACGCCTCGAAAACCTCGCTGGGCGCCATACTCGTTCTTGCGCGCCTCCTGACCTGCGCCGGTCTGCTGGCCGGCCTGGCCCTGTCAAGCCTTGGTATCACGCACGTCCTGGCCTTCTTTGGGCCTTGCTTGTTCATCGGCGTCGGCAATGGATTGACCATGCCCGCGGCCAACAGCGGCGCCTTGTCCGTACGACCGGATCTGGTCGGCACCGCCGCGGGACTGGCTGCCGCGATGCGGATCGGCGGCGGGGCGCTCATAGCCTCCATCGCCGGCCTCTTCCTGGCGAGGTCGATCCCCGCGCTGTTCGTGACGATGCTGATATCAGCGGCCCTCGCATTGCTGGCGGCGCTGTATGCAGCTGCTCTCGATCGACGGCAGCCAGCCGATTGAGTGTCGCTATGCCTGCATGCGGGCGCCCTTGGTGATCTTGTCGACCACCTTCTTGTCGGCGCGCAGCGCGATGCCGACCACCTTCGCGTCTTCGGGCGCGAATTGTGCGAAGACGGCGCGGTTGGCGGCATCGAAGCCGGTGGAAAACATCTCCTCCACATAGAGCGAAGTCGTCACGCCGCGCTCCAGCGCGCGCCGGTGGATCGTGGCCAGTGTCGCCTGATCTGCCGACAGCACGATGACCGGCTGGATCGACAGCGGATTGTAGAGATTGCCCGAGCGGTCGCGATAGGGCTCGCCGATGATGTCGGGAAACTGCGCGACAATGCCGCTGGTCAGGAAGGCGGTGACGTTGAGTTTCTGCCAGACGGGCAAGTCTTCCCGCAGGACGATTGCAAATTTCGTATCGAACATGAGAAAAGACCATTCGAGGTTAGGCCGCGACTACGAGGCTGAAGGAGACGATGTCGTTCGAAATAGACCGGCAGGCCTCTAGGGGTCTTGGACGTTTGTGCGCGGATGCGGCGGAGAACTGCATCATTTCCGCACCCGACCCCGCCGGCATGGAGCGGATCGAGGCGCGCTTTCATGGCAGCGCCTTCGACCTGCATCGTCATGACACCTACGCGATCGGGGTGACGCTGCATGGCGTGCAGACCTTCCGCTATCGCGGTGCGACGCGATTGAGCCTGCCCGGCCAGATCATCGTGCTGCATCCCGACGAACTGCATGATGGCGGCGCCGGCACCGAGGACGGGTTGCGCTACAGGATGCTCTATCTCGAACCGTCTCTGATGCTGGACTGCCTTGGCGGCGCGTCGTTGCCCTTCGTCAGGGATGCCGTGGTGCGGGACGAAGCCTTCTGCGCCACGCTGCTTTCAGCGCTGGGGCCGCTGCAGCAGGAACTCGACGAGCTGTTCGTCGATGACTTTCTCACGCAACTGATGCATGGCCTGGCACGGCATGCCGGCGAGCCGGCAAAGCCGCTGGCCCGGACGGCATGGCGGGCGGCGACGCTGGCGCGGGACTATCTTACGGAGAACGCAATGCGCCCGGTGCGTTCCGGCGAATTGGAAGCCGTCACCGGACTGGACCGCTACGCCTTATCGAGGCATTTCCGCGCCGCCTTCTCGACCAGCCCGCATCGTTTCCTGGTGATGCGCCGGCTTCAGCGCGCGCGGCGGATGATTACCGCCGGCGAGCCCCTGGCGCAGATCGCGGTCGAGGCTGGCTTCACCGACCAGAGCCATTTCAACAGGCAATTCAAGAAGGCATTCGGCATGACGCCGGGGCGTTGGTCCTCGCTGATCCGGGACGCGGCTCCTGCAGCGGCCTGATCACTCGTCCGCCTCGGCGTCGTCGTCGATCAGCACAAGCTCCTCGTTGGAGAGATTGGCCTCGATGCGGGCCAGCAGCTTGAACAGCGCCTTCTGGTCTTTCTTGTCGAGGCCCTTCAGCGCCTGTTTTTCGGTCTTCTTCACCGATTTCTCGATGGCGTGGATGATATCGCGGCCAGAGTCGGTGAGGAAAATATGAGCCTGACGGGCGTCGGCCGACGAGGCGCGCTTTTCCAGAAAGCCCTGCGCCTGCAGCCGGTTGATGGTCTTGGTGATGGTGGGCGGGCGCACGCCGAGGCGGCCGGCGAGATTGCCAGGCGTCTGGCCGTCCTCGCGGTCGAGCGCCAGCATGATCTGGTCCTGGCCGGCATAGAAGCCGTGCGCCAGGAGCCGGGCCGCCAGCGCGGTTCTTGCCAGCCTTGCCGCTGAATGCAGCCGGCTCATTGTTGCAGTTTTGTCCGCCTTGGCCATGGTCATCCCCTCTTCGGCCATACCGGTTGCGACAGCATAGACGCAGCCGGCCGGTTGGCAATCGACGATAAAAAGAATCCGGCGCGTGAAACAGCTTTGCCGGCAAGCATTGCGGTGCCCGCCGTGGCTAATGCCAGATGTTTATTTCAGTTAGATGACAAACGACTTTTCGCCGCACGGGAATCGCCGCAAAGGTGGGGCGCGCGTGACGTGAGACGCGGCTTGCTCGCGACAAAGGCGCACTTTCGCAGTCATCCGGCACGCCGATATCGCAGTGGCCGGGCCAAGAGCTTTGGCCCATCGGTTTGCCCCGTGCAAAAGCCCCGCACACATCCTATATGGAGCCGAGAATCCCTTTTTCGCGGCCTGGATTTCAAGGCCCAGTCATCTCGAGGCAAGCCATGAGCGACGCACAGACGCAGATCCCCGTAACCGTTCTCACCGGCTATCTCGGCGCCGGCAAGACGACGCTGCTCAACCGCATCCTGTCGGAGAACCATGGCAGGCGCTACGCGGTCATCGTCAACGAATTCGGCGAAATCGGCATCGACAACGACCTGATCGTGGAATCCGACGAGGAAATCTACGAGATGAACAATGGCTGCGTCTGCTGCACGGTGCGCGGCGACCTGATCCGCGTCGTCGAGGGCCTGATGCGCCGGCCCGGCCGCTTCGACGCCATCGTGGTCGAGACCACCGGCCTCGCCGATCCGGTGCCGGTGGCGCAGACCTTCTTCATGGACGACGACGTACGCTCCAAGACCAAGCTCGATGCGGTGGTGGCGCTGGTCGATGCCAAGCATCTGCCGCTCAGGCTCAAGGATTCCAAGGAAGCCGAGGACCAGATTGCCTTCGCCGATGTGGTCGTGCTCAACAAGACCGATCTCGTCACCCCGGAAGAGCTCGCCAAGGTCGAGGCGACGATCCGCGCCATCAATCCGGCGGCCAGGATCCATCGCACAACGCGCGCCGGCGTCGCCCTGTCGGAAGTGCTCGACCGCGGCGCCTTCGACCTCTCCCGGGCGCTGGAGAACGATCCGCATTTCCTCGAGGCGCATGACGATCACGACCACGATCACGATCACGATCACGATCATCACGACCATGATGGCCACGATCACCACCACCATGATCATGACGGGCATGACCACCACGAACACGCGCATCCCTCAGACATCCATGATGTGACGGTGCAGTCGGTGTCGTTGCGCGGCGGCGAGATGGACCCGAAGAAATTCTTCCCATGGATCGAGAAGATCACCCAGATGGAAGGCCCCAACATCCTGCGGCTGAAAGGCATCATTGCCCTGAAAGGCGATGATGAACGCTACGTCATCCAGGGCGTGCACATGATCATCGAGGGCGACCATCAGCGCGCCTGGAAAGACGGCGAGAAACATGAGAGCCGGCTGGTGTTCATCGGCCGCGAACTGGACGCCGAGCGGCTGAAGAAGAGTTTCGAGGCCTGCCAGGCCTAGTCAGGCTTTGCCGTGCGGTTCCAGGCTAGATGTAAAGGAAGACGGACGGGTGCGTCACAGCGAGGGCGTCCTTGAAATGGTCGAATGATCGGCTTTGACCAACAGGCGATGGCTAGCGCGAAGTACATCTGTGATCGAGGAGGTGCTCGGCTGCCCTTCCCCAATTTACCAGAATATAGAATCCCGGCCTCGCGTCAGCCAGCGTTGCACCGGCGACGAGTACATTTAGATCATCCATAGCATGTCGTGCCTGAGGCAAACCGGCAACAACCAAGCCAACCACGTTAGTGGTTCGCAGATCCGGCTCATCCACTGCCATTATCCAATAGGGTCGCCCGTTCAACATCAATGGAAACGGTTGCCAGGCCGCGTCTTGCTTCGGCCCATCTGAGGCAAGCGTCCTTTCAACCGACTCCAGCAAGCAATCGACGTGGATGTGCAACTGATCCTGGGAGCGCTCAAATCGGGAATTCACAGCCAGGCCAACGGCTGATCGTGGCAGGCCGTGTCCGAGTCTTGCTTCGACTTTCTGTCGGGCTTCCCATGCCCGGTTCCATAGTTGGGCGCTATCAGTGGAACGGGCGGATGGGCTCTCCAAGCCCGCAACGGCTGTGATTGGGGCCACCACAAACTCGGTCCGGTGTAGAGGTGATTTGATGAGCACTGACCCATAATCCCCTTGCTCGGTCAGTATCACCTCGTCGCAGGGGAAGGCGACGCCAAACCGCGTACTTGCAAGTGCGCAGGTCTGCACCGTCTCCCACAGTATTTTGCGTCTGAGGAAAGCGTAGCCGGCAGCGACTGACAAAGCGACCAACAATGTCACGAACAGCCGAAGGCCCCTGCGCTCCAAGAAGCCCAGCACATTGTTCCTTTCTCAAACGACCGGAGCGAGCGGCGCGAGCATCGCCAGGAACATGGTTCGGGTCATCATACAATCGCAGGGTGCGGAAGTTCCGTTCCCGCCTGGAAATCACGATCGGTGATGTTATCCCCATTCCGTTGGGGGTCGGAAGATGTCCGGCCCGCCATCGGGCAGGGCTGGAGGTCAACTGCTCGCCGCCGCGTTGCGCTGCCTGCGGCTTGCCGGCGAAGGCGGCGGGATCCTGCTCATCATCGATGCCAAGAGCGACCGGGTCCGCAAGGTGGTACGCCGGCTGTGGTGCAGAGCGCCTCCAGGGATCGGCTTTGACCCTGGCGATGCCATTGGCGACGTTTGCAACTGAACTGCGAGCCAACGGGCTGCTTTGACCAGATTACAGCCTCTTGCCGCCTCGCCGATCCTCCGAGGTTGCCGGAACCGCAAACGTCGAGTAAGCCCCTGCAACCGCTGCAATTCAACTGAATAAAGATACCTATGCCCACAGTTGCCCCCCTCGACCTCGAAGGCCATTGCGTCGCCGCCGTCTTCCTTGGCGACGTGCCGCATTTCGCGCTGGCCGATGGCGCCGTCCATCGGCTCGACAATGGCCACAAGACCATCCAGGCCAATGACGGGTTGCTCGCCACCTTCCACGATGCGGCCAACGACCGGCTGATCACCGGCGGCGAGGACGGCAAGGTGTTTGCCGTGAAGACAGGCGGCGAAACCACCGAAGTGGCGAGCGCCGGGAAGAAATGGATCACCAGCGTCGCCGCCGGGCCGCAGGGCGCCGTCGCCTATGCGACGGGCAAGACCGCCTTCGTGCGCTTCGCCGATGGCAAGACCCGGGAATTTGCCCATCCGCGCTCGGTCGAGGGGCTGGCGTTTTCGCCCAAGGGCATGCGCTTCGGCGTTGCCCGCTACAATGGCGCGACGCTGCATTTCCCGGCCGCCGAGGGCAAGCCGGTGGAACTCGAATGGGCCGGCGCCCATACCGGCATCACCTTCTCGCCTGACGGCGCTTTCCTCGTCACCACCATGCAGGAAAACGCCCTGCATGGCTGGAAACTGGCCGACGGCAAGCACATGCGCATGACCGGCTATCCCGGCAAGGTCAAAAGCCTGTCATGGAGCGTCAAAGGCAAATGGCTGGCGAGTTCCGGCGCGCCGGCGGCGATCGTCTGGCCGTTTTCGGGCAAGGACGGACCGATGGGCAAGGCGCCGCTGGAACTCGGCACGCGCGGCAACACGATGGTGACTTGCGTGGCATGCCATCCAAGCCAGGATGTCGTGGCGATCGGCTATGAGGACGGCATGGTCATTGCCGCGCGCTTCGCCGACGCCAAGGAAGTGCTGTTGCGCCGGCAGGGCAAGGGCGCCATCACCTCGATGATGTGGGACAGGGAAGAGCGCCGCATCGCCTTCGGCAGCGCGGCCGGCGATTGCGGTGTCATAGACATCACGGCCTGAATTCACCGCGCTCGCGCGGCCAGCCGAGGCTTGCGCCGCAGCGACAGCCCGTCGCGCATGTTGAGCGACAGCAGTGCGATATTCGTTGCGCCGGCTGCCAGTTCGATCGTCTGGACGACTACGAAAAACTTGTCGAAGCGACCAGCCGCGGCAAAGCTGCTGAGCAGGAAGGCGCAGGGCACGAGGACCAGCAATCCGTTGGCGGCGATGATGCGCATGCGCCACTTCTTGCGTGCCACGACCGGGCTCTTCCAGCCCTTGCCGAGTGAAAAGCCCGATGCGCCGGCAACGATCATCGCCGGGATGAGCACCGCCATGCCGGCCAGCACACAGTTCTTGACCGTTGTGATCGCTGCCGCGTCGCCGAGCAGTTCGGCCGTGGCGGTCGACAGCCAGAAAGCCGACACCGTGGTGAGCGCGATGGCGCCCGCCGCTGCATGAATTCTGGTTTTCATTTTCATCTCCATAGCAAGCTATATATCATTGCATAGCATGCTATTCAACTATTATCTGGCAGGCATGACATTTCACAAGGAACGATCCGCGGGATTCCTGGCCAATCACATGGCGCGGTTGTTTGCCAACGGCCTGCAGCAGCGCATCCGGCCACTCGGCCTGGCGCCCGCCCAGTTCATGACGCTGCTGGCGCTGTGGGATGAAGATGGCCTGACGCAACGCGAACTCGTGCAGCGTCTCAGCGTGGAACAAGCGACGATGGCCAACACGCTGATTCGCATGGAACGTGACGGGCTGATCGAACGGCGCCTGCACCCCGACGACGGGCGCTCGCAGTCAATCCATCTCACCGCGAAAGCCGTTGGCCTGCGCGAGCCGGCGACACAGGCCGCGCGCTCACAGAACGAGGTGGCACTGACCGGCTTCAGCGAGGACGAGCGGCTGGTGTTTCTCGACCTGATGCGGCGCGCCATCGCCTCGATGCAGGCAGGCTGACACAATCGATCGGCCCCCTACTCAGCCCCGCACGACACCTTGCCCGTCAATTCAGCCGGCTTGCCATCCTTGTCGATGTCGGCGGTATTGTCATAGACGGCAAGCTTGTATTGCCCGTCATAGACGCCTTCGTCGCTGGCCTTGGTCAGGATCGTCAGTTCGACCGAATTGAAGGCGTTTGCCGCCTCGTGCTCGTGGTAGATGTTCAGCCGCAGTTCCTTGTCGTCCAGCCAGTACTGGGTCAGGTTGGAATCCTCGAACACCGTCTTGCGCAATCCATCGCCAGCCGGCCTCGCCTTGATTTCGAGGTCGCCGCGAAAGTTGAAGGTCGGGCCGCCCATGCCTCTGGTGACGCCGGCGCCGACATCGAATGTCACAGCCGTATCGTCGACATTGCACCAGATGCCGCCCGAGGCGAAGGCCGTGCAAGCCGACGCCAGGAGCATTGCCACACAGATGATCGTCCGCATTTTTGTTCGCCCACCTCAATTTCCGCTCATATTGGCGCCGACTTCGCCAGCACGGTCAAGCAGCGCCCAAGCGGCGCCGCAGGCGGCTGAGCCAATGCAGGGCGGGCGCGCGGCCAATTGCGGTTGGGGATATGGATTGGCTAAGAGGGACGGACGAGAGGGGTTTTCATGCACAGCAGCGACAGTTCAAAGACCATTGGCGGCATAAGCCGCGATCGCATCGCGCAATTGCGCGAGACCGAAGGCGCGGCCTTCCACGCGGCGCGGCCGAAATCGCAAGCCAAGGTTGGCAACGGCCTGCCCGGCTTCTTCGGCGGCGTGCCGATGCACTGGATGAACGACTGGCCGACACCATTTCCGATCCTGGTCGACAGCGCCAAAGGTGCTGCGATCACCGACATAGACGGCAACAGGCTCGACGATTTCTGCCTTGGCGACACCGGCTCGATGTTCGGCCATTCGCCGCCACCGGTGGCGCGCGCCATCCGTCGCCAGGCCGGGCGCGGCCTGACCTATATGCTGCCCTCGGAAGACGCGCTTGCCATCGGTCCGCTGCTGCAGCAGCGTTTCGGCCTGCCATTCTGGCAGATCGCGACGACGGCGACCGATGCCAACCGCTTCGCGCTGCGCGTTGCCCGCGCCGTCACCGGGCGCGAAAAGATCCTGGTGTTCAACGGCTGCTACCACGGCTCGGTCGACGAGACGATGGTGCGGCTGATCGACGGCAAGCCGGTCAACCGGCCCGGATTGGCGGGCGAATTCCGCGACCTGACCCGCACGGCGAAGGTCATCGAGTTCAACGATGTTGCAGCACTTGAAGCAGCCCTCAAGGACAGGGATGTGGCCTGCGTCATCGCCGAGCCGGTGCTGACCAATTCCTGCATGGTGCCGGCCGACCCTGGCTTCCACGACGCGCTGCGAAAGTTGACGCGCGAGACCGGCACGCTGCTCCTGATCGACGAGACGCACACGATCTCGACCGGCCCCGGCGGCTACACCAGGAAATACGGGCTGGAACCCGACTTCTTCGTGCTGGGCAAGCCGATCGCCGGCGGCGTGCCGGCAAGCGTGTGGGGCATGAGCGACGAGGTCGCCTCGCGCTACGCCGACTACAACAGGACCAAGGAGCCCGGCTATTCCGGCATGGGCACGACGCTGTCGGCCAACCCGCTGCAGTTCGCCGCCATGCGCGCCACGCTCGAAGAGGTGATGACGGTGGAGAATTATGACCGCATGGACCATCTGGCGCGACGGCTCGATGCCGGACTGACCGGCGTGATCGACCGCTATCGCCTGCCCTGGCATGTTGCCCGCGTCGGCGCCCGCGTCGAATTCATCTGCGCACCCGGACCGTTGCGCAACGGCAGGCAAGCCGAGAGCGCGCATGCGCCGGAACTGGAAGCCGCCATCCATGTCGCGCTGGTCAATCGCGGCGTGCTGATCGCGCCCTTCCACAACATGATGCTGATATCGCCGGCAACGTCAGGCGCGCAGGTCAACCGGCTGATCGCCGCCTTCGGCGCGGTTGCGGCAAAGCTTGCGGCATGAGACAAGCGGCCATGGACAATGCCATCGTGACCTCCCCTTCGGGGTCCTCGCCCGCCGAGGCGCAAGCCTTTCTCGACGCCCATCCCGAGATCGAAGCCTTCGATATCGTGCTGACCGACGCCAATGGCGTCGGCCGCGGCAAGATCGTGCGCCGGCATGAGCTGAAAAGCATTTTCGAGGGCGGCCGGCACATGCCGATCTCGATCCTCGGCCTCGACATCACCGGCGAGGACGTGCACGAGACCGGACTGATCTGGACCACAGGCGACGGCGACCTCCGGGCCTGGCCGATCCCCGGCACGCTGGTGCCGCTCTACGGCACCAATCCGCCGCGCGGCCAGGTGCTGATGGCGATGTATCATCTCGACGGCCAGCCGATGTCGTCGGACCCGCGCCTCGCGCTCGCCCGGCAGGTCGACATCCTCGCGGCCAAGGGGCTTTACCCGGCGGGCGCCTTCGAACTGGAATTCTTCCTGCTGTCCAATGAGCGCGACGCCGACGGCAAGGTGCAGCCGGCGCGCGCCGTGCTCGACGGCCGCGTTTCGGGTAAGACGGAGGTCTACTCCGTCGATCATCTGCACGGCATGGAGCCGCTGTTCTCCGACATCTACGCCGCCGCCAAGGCGCAAGGCATCCCGGCCGAGACGGTGATATCGGAATATGCGCCCGGCCAGTACGAGCTGACGCTGAACTATCGCAAGGATGTGATGCGGGCCGCCGACGACCTCGTCATGCTGAAGCGGCTGGTGCGGGCGCAGGCGCGCCGCCACGGCGTCACCGCCTGTTTCATGGCCAAGCCGATCGAGAAATATGCCGGCTCGGGCATGCATTTCCACGTCTCGCTGCAGGACAGAGCCGGCCGCAACGTATTTGCCGAAGCCGGCGGCGAGAGCTGGTCGCTACCCCTGTTGCAAGGGCTCGGCGGGCTGATCCAGACGATGGCGGAATCGATGCTGGTGTTTGCGCCACACGCCAATTCCTGGCGGCGCTTCGTCTCGCAATCCTATGCGCCGGTGGCGCCGACCTGGGGCGTCAACAACCGCTCGGTGGCGCTGCGCGTGCCGGCCGGCGACGCCAAGAACCGGCGCATCGAGCACCGGCCGTCCGGCGTCGACGCCAATCCCTACCTGATCGCCGCGACGGTTCTGGCCGGCATCATCAAGGGCCTTGACGAAGGGCTTGATCCCGGCCCTGAAACGACCGGCAATGGCTATGAAGCGGCCGTCACCCGCACGACGATGCCGGCGGACTGGCGCGCCGCGATCGAAGCGGCCAAGGCCTCCAGCTTCCTGAAAGGCGCGCTGGGCGAGGACCTGCACCGCACTTTCGTGGCCATCAAACAGTCCGAATATCTGCGCGTGGCACGCACGGTCAGCGAACTGGATTATCATCTCTATCTGCACGAGGTGTGAGGAAAGGAACCATCGTTCGCCTCGTCCATTTCAATATCGAACCGGACGAGGCAGGATGATGGCGACCACGGGCCTTCCGCGTGAGGCGAAGATGCCAGACCGGCGCGGTTCCGTGCGACGCGCCGAGTTGATATCAGCCGAGACCAATGCCAACTCGGTCACGGAACTGCGCGAGGCGGCACAAGGTTGCCGTCGCTGTCCCCTGTGGCGCAATGCAACACAGACCGTCTTCGGTGAAGGGCCCGATAACGCTAAGGTGATCTTCGTCGGCGAACAGCCGGGTGATCAGGAGGATCTCGCCGGAAAACCGTTCGTTGGCCCGGCGGGCAAGGTCTTGGATGCCATACTGGACGACGCAGGGGTCGACCGGCAGAAAGTCTACGTCACCAACGCGGTCAAGCACTTCAAATTCGAGCCGCGCGGCAAGCGTCGCATTCATTCCAAGCCGAATGCCGGCGAGGTTCAGGCCTGCCGCTGGTGGCTCGACAAGGAGTTCGAGTTGATCAAGCCAAATCTTGCTGTTGCGCTTGGCGCGACGGCGGCGTTGTCGCTGCTGGGCAAGGCAACACCGGTTATGAAGATGCGCGGCCAGGTAATCGAGCGCGAGGATGGCTTGCGCGTGTTCATCACCATCCATCCCTCCTTCGTCCTGCGCATCCGTGAAGCCGCGGACAAGGAGGCCGAGCGCGAGCGTTTCCTGAGGGATATGAGAGAGGTGAAGCGGCTGATGGCTGCCTGAACCGGTCGCCTATCGGATCAATATCGCCCTGAGATCGTTGACATTCGTGCCCGTCGGGCCGGCCACGAAGAGATCATCAATCGAATGGAACGCCGTCCAGGCGTTGTTGCCGGCCAGCATCGCCTTGGCACCGACGCCGGCGGCGCGCATGCGCGAGACGGTCGAACCGTCGGCGAAGGCCCCGGCATTGTTTTCCGAACCGTCGATGCCGTCGGTGTCGGCCGCCAGGGCATGAATGCCTTGCACGCCGTTGATGCCGATGGCGAAGGCAAGCAGGAATTCCGAATTGCGGCCGCCCTTGCCTTTTGCCCGCAAGGTCACGGTTGTTTCGCCGCCCGAGAGAATGACGACCGGCTTCGTAAATGGCCGGTTGCGCGTCGCCACTTCGCGCGCGATGGCCGCGTGGACACCGCCGACCTCACGCGCTTCGCCCTCGATGGCATCGGAGAGGATGACGGCCTCTATCCCTTGGCGCTTGGCTTCCGCCGCTGCTGCTTCCAGAGACACGCCGGCCGAGGCGATCAGATGCACTTCATTGCGCGAAAAGCGCTGGTCGTCGGGATCTGGAGCGTCGGCCGCCGGCGAATTGATATGCGCCATCACCGAGGCCGGCAGCTTCATGCCATAGGCCGATATCGACGCCAGCGCGTCTTCTCGGCTGCCGGTATCGGGGACCGTCGGGCCGGAGGCGACAAGGGCGGGATTGTCGCCGGGAATGTCGGAGACCACCAGCGACACCACCTTGGCCGGCCAGGCAGCAGCGGCCAGCCGGCCGCCCTTGATGGTCGAGACATGCTTGCGGATGGTGTTCATCGCCGCGATCGGCGCGCCGGAGGCGAGCAGCGCCTCGTTGACGGCGATCTCGTCGGCCAGCGTGAGCCCAGCCGCCGGCGATGGGAGCAGCGCCGAACCGCCGCCGGAAATCAGCGCCACGACCAAATCGTCCGCAGTCAGTCCCTGGACCTTTTCCAGCAGTCGCCGTGAGGCCTCGAGGCCAGCGGCGTCCGGCACAGGGTGTGCCGCCTCGATGATCTCGATGCGTTCGCATTTCGCGCCATAACCATAGCGGGTGACGACCAGCCCTTCGATCGGCCCGTCCCAGACCTTCTCGAACGCCGCCGCCATCTGCGCCGAGCCTTTGCCGGCACCGATGACGATGGTGCGGCCCTTTGGCCTGGCCGGCAGATGGTCCCTGATCGTCCGTTCCGGATCGGCGGCGGCAACGGCGGCGTCGAAGATGGAGGTGAGGAAGGCCTTGGGGTCGAGCACGGTCATTCAGCTTCCGAAGCCAGTGCCAGACTACGTTTGTCGACACCCAGGTGATCGCACAGCGCATCGACGACCACGCCGTGATCCTCGCGTTCCGGCAGCCCGGAGACCGCGATCACGCCGATGACGCCTGCGCCTTTGACCGTCACCGGAAAACCGCCACCGGCGAGGACATATTCGGAGATGTCGAGGCCCTCGCCGATCTTGAAGGCGCGGTCGGGGCGTTGCTGCTCCAGCACCATGCGGTAGGTGCTTCTCAGGAACCGTTTCACCACATTGATCTTGCGGCGCGCCCAATCGGGATTGGAAGCATTCGATCCCGGCATGGCCGCATAGAACAACGGCCGGTCCCACAGCCTGATGTCGACGACGATGGGCAGGTTTTCGGCGATTGCGCGGGCGCGGATGGCGGCGCCGATCTTGAAGGCGACGGCCTCATCGAAGGCTGGGAAGACAAGAACTTCTTCCTGTTTCCGGATCAGTGCGATGTCGTCCGCAGCGGCCATGTCGTTCCCCTGTCAACTTCGCCGCACGCTTTGACCGATGGCTGCCGCCGGGTCAAGCGTCTGTGCGACTTCGTAAGGTCGTGCGCGTCGGTGTGTTGAGATCCAGGTCAGGCCGGGTCGAAAATGGTGGCTTCCGAGAACCGGAGCGGAGCGTACATTGGGTACGTCAGTGCCGGAAGCGCAGGAAGCCACCATTTGCAGGCCGGCATCACCTGAATATCAGCATGCCTAATTCGCCATGTCGCTCTTGGCCGCCCGCCCCGCGACATAGACCTCGCGCACGGCGCGGTCGTCGCCCAGCGTCTGCAGCAGGAACAATTCCTGCGCCAGCGTCTGCGCCGTTTCCATCCTCAGCCGCATCGCCGGCGTCGCCCGGGCGTCGAGCACGACGATGTCGGCGTCGGTGCCCTGATCCAGCGTGCCGATCTTGCCGGCCACCGACAGCGCCTCGGCATTGCCGCGCGTGATCTGCCAGAAGGACTGGAACGGGTTGAGCTTCTCGCCGTTCAGCGCGATCACCTTGTAGCCCTCGTCCATGGTGCGCAGCATGGAATAGTTGGTGCCGCCGCCGACATCGGTGGCAGCGGCGATCCTGAGCGGCTTGTCGCGGCGGCGAAAGCGCTGGTAGTCGAAAAGACCGGAGCCGAGGAACAGGTTCGAGGTCGGGCAGAACACCGCCACCGAGCCGCTCTCCGACAGCGCGTCCGCTTCGCGTTCACTGAGGTGGATGCAGTGGCCGAACAGGCTCTTCTTGCCCAGCAATCCGTAGTGTTCGTAGACATCGGTATAGTCGCGCGACCGGGGATAAAGCTGCTGCGTGAAGGCGATTTCGGCGTGGTTTTCCGACAGGTGCGTCTGCATGTGCAGGCCGGGATGCTCGCGGCACAGCGCACCGGCCATCTCCATCTGCTCCGGCGAGGAGGTGATGGCGAAGCGCGGCGTAATGGCGTAGTGCTGGCGCCCCTTGCCGTGCCATTCCCTGATCAGCGCCTTGGTGTCGTCATAGGCGGATTGCGGCGTGTCGAGCACACCTTCGGGCGCGTTGCGGTCCATCATCACCTTGCCGGCGATGTTGAGCATGTTGCGGTCATGCGACTCGGCGAAAAAGGCTTCGGCCGAGGCCTTGTGCACCGAGCAGTAGGCGGCCACCGTCGTGGTGCCGTGCCGCACCATTTCGTCGAGGAACAGCCGCGCGATACGGCGGCCATGCTGGGCGTTGGCGAATTTCGTCTCTTCCGGAAAAGTGTAGGTGTTCAGCCAGTCGAGCAGTTCGGCGCCATAGGACGCGATGACCTGCATCTGCGGGAAATGCACATGGGTGTCGATGAAGCCCGGCAGCAAGAGGTGCGGCCGGTGGTCGATTTTTTTGGCGCCCTCACCGGCCTGCTTCTCGACTTGCGCATAGGCGCCTGAGGCGACGATCCGACCGCCGCTTATCAGCAGGCCTCCATCTTCCTCGTAACGCCAGGCCGAATGGTCGTCGATGGTTTCAGGCCAGCGCACGAAGGACAGCGTGCGGCCGCGCAGAAGTGTCGAGGTCATGCTATTTCCCCGCGCCTTCGAACCAGGCCACCAGCAGCGCCCGTTCCTTGTCGGTGATCTGGCTGACATTGGCGGGCGGCATGGCGTGGCTGCGGCCGGCCTGCAGATAGATCTCGCGGGCATGGTTGGCGATGTCCGCATCGGTGTCGAGCACAACGCCCTTGGGCGCGTGGTAGATGCCTTCATAGACCGGTTCCTGGGCATGGCACATCGAGCAGCGGCCTAGCACGGTGTCGCGCACGGCCGGGAAATGCGCGGAAGCGATATAGACCTCCGCCGAGGCGGATGCCTTGGGCTCGCCGGTCAGCACCTTCGGCACGGTCGACAGCCAGATGATGATGAGGAACAGGACAAGGGCGCCGAGCCAGGTCCAGTGCGGGTTGCCGGCCCGCTTGTGCACGGTGTTGAAATAGTGCCGGATCAGCACGCCGATGATGAACACCAGCGAGGCGATGACCCAATTGAACTCAGTGCCGAACGCCAGGGGATAGTGGTTCGACAGCATCAGGAACAGAACGGGCAGCGTCAGATAGTTGTTGTGGAGCGAGCGCTGCTTGGCGATCTTGCCGTATTTCGGGTCGGGCTTGCGGCCGGCAATCAGGTCGGCGACGACGATCTTCTGGTTGGGGATGATGACCATGAAGACGTTGGCCGACATGATCGTGGCGGTGATGGCGCCGAGATGCAGGAAGGCGGCGCGGCCGGTGAACAGATGGGTGAGCCCCCAGGCGATGAACACCAGCACGCAGTAGAGCACCAGCATCAGGCCGGTGTCGCTTTTGCCGAGCGGCGAGCGGCACAGAAGATCATAGACCACCCAGCCGACGCCGATCGTTCCCAGCGACAGCAAGATGCCAGCCGGCACCGACATCGGCAGCACATTGGGATCGATCAGGAACAGGTCGGCCCCGGCATAGTAGACCACGCACAGCATGGCGAAGCCGGACAGCCAGGTGGCATAGGATTCCCATTTGAACCAGGTCAGGTGCTCCGGCATCTCGGCCGGCGCCACCAGATATTTCTGGATGTGGTAGAAGCCGCCGCCGTGCACCTGCCATTCCTCGCCGAAGGCGCCGACCGGCATGCCCGGCCGCTGGCGCAGGCCGAGATCGAGCGCGACGAAATAGAAGGACGAGCCGATCCAGGCGATGCCGGTGATGACGTGCAGCCAGCGCACGGCGAAGCTCAGCCAGTCCCAGAAAATCGCGAAATCCATCATTGAAGTCGTCCCTGCCGATGACGCGACTTTACGGTGTGGCGCGCAAACGGAAAGAGGCGAGGTGTGCGATGACTTTCAAAAAAAAATGGAAAATACTAGGTTTGTCGCTGCAAACCGGCGAAGGTGCTCCGCATGGCCTATCTCGACAACATCGCCGTCTTCGTTCGCGTCGTCGAACTCGGCAATCTGTCGGCGGCCGGCCGCGACATGCGCATTTCGCCGGCGGTCGCCTCCAATCGCATCAAGGAACTGGAGAAGCACCTCGGCGTGCGGCTGTTCAACCGCACGACGCGGCAATTGATGCCGACCGAGCATGGCACGGTTTTCTACTCGGGCGCCAAGCAGGTGCTGGAGGCGATCACCGAAGCGGAAGCGGCGGTGTCGGCTTTGTCCGGCCAGCCGCGCGGCACCATTCGCGTGACAGCGCCACTCGGCCTCGGGCGCCGGCTGGTGGCCTCGGGCATTCCCGATTTCCACGACAAATATCCTGACATCGAGGTGCGGCTCAGGCTCTCGGACCACAATGTCGACATCATGAAGGAGGGCATAGACGTCGCCTTCCGGCTCGGTATCATCGAGGATTCAAGCCTCAGGATGCGCGGCATCATGGAGTGCGAACGCGTGCTGGTGGCGGCGCCGAAATATCTGGAGGCGCGCGGCGAACCGGCGGAGCCGCAGGAGCTGATCGGCAAGAAACACGACTGCCTGATGCTGCGCTATTCCGGCGCACGCGAATATGTCTGGACGCTGCAGACCCCCGCCGGCCCGCAGAAATTCGAGGTGCACGGACCCTACGACACCGACGATGGCGATGTGCTGACCGGCTGGGCACTGTCGGGACGCGGCATCATCAACAAGCCGCGCTTCGAGGTCGAACCGTTCATCCGCGACCGTCGGCTGCAGGTGATCCTGGCCAACACGCCGCCGACGCCGGTGCAGTTCGCCGCCGTGTATCCGCACAAGAAGCTTCAGGACCCCAAGGTGCGGCTTCTGCTCGACTTCATGGCCGAGCGCTGCCAGCGGCTGATCAAGGATATCCTGGCCGGCAAGTGAGCGGCTGGCCGACAAGCGATCGGCCACTGGTCTATCCGCCGGACTTGCCTTGCGCACCGGCGAACCTAGGTTGACGCAATGCATCTCGCCATTTCGCTCAACATCGCTGCCGCCAACGAACAGGCCGTTCTGGATTTCGGAGAGATCAAGACCTTCGTGCGGGCGGCAGAGGCGGCCGGCATCGATATGGTGGTGATTTCCGACTCCGCGGAAGGGTCATCAAGCAGCCCGTTCGAAGCGACAACGCTGCTGGCCGCCCTGGCGACCGTCACCGATAAGATAGGGTTCGTGGCCAGTGCCTCGACGGTTGCCCATCAGCCCTACAATCTGGCGCGTCGTTTCGCTTCGCTCGACATCATCAGCCATGGTCGTTCCGGCTGGCATGCGACGATGGTGCAGGGCTCTCGCGAAGCCGCCAATTTCAGCCGACCGGAGGGGTTTTCCGACGCCGACTTTCGCCGCCGCACCGAGGAATATATCGGTATCGTTCAAGGCCTGTGGCAGGGCTGGGATGCGGATGCTCTGCTGTTCGACAAGACAGGTGGCCGCTTCCATGATCCCGAAAAGATGCATCTGCTGGACCACAGGGGCGAGTTCTTCTCCGTGCGCGGGCCGCTGAACGTCGCACGCTCGCCGCAGGATACGCCGGTGCTGGTGCTGTCAGGCCTATCCGAGCCCGACCTGGATATTGCGGCCCGCACGGCCGATGTCATTTTGCTGGAGAGCGGGTCGGTCGAGAGCGCGAAAATACGCTTCGATGATCTGAAGCGTCGCGCAACGGCCGCCGGGCGCGATCCGGACGCTGTGAAGATCCTGACCAATATCGCGTTAGCCCCGGATGATGGGCCGGCCGCCATCGCGGACAGGCTGGAAACCCAATTGCGGGCGAAAAGCTGCGACGGCTTCAACATCCGGCTGCCCGCGCAGCACTCAGCGCTCGACGATTTCGCCGATCGTGTTCTGCCGGAGTTGCGGCAACGCGGCCTTGTTCAAGAGGGCTATCGTGGCACAACGCTGCGCGCGCATCTTGGACTTGCCGGCGGAGGCGACCGATGACCGCGCAGATGAAGCTCGGCGCCTTCCTGTGGGCGACGGGTCACCACATCGCCGCCTGGCGCCACCCGAAGGCGCATGTCGCGGCCGGCATCGACATCGACCACTACATCCAGCTGGCGCGCACGGCGGAGGCGGCGAAGTTCGACATGATCTTCTGCGAGGATGCCGCCGGCTTGCGGGAGGCCAATGTCGGCATCGCCAGCCAGACGTCGCGTTCGATCGGCTTCGAGCCGATCAGCCTGCTTTCGGCACTGGCGGTGCAGACCAGCCGCATCGGCCTCGTGTCGACGGCCTCGACAAGCTACAACGAACCCTACGGGCTGGCGCGGACTTTCCTGTCGCTCGACCATCTGAGCGGCGGCCGGGCGGGCTGGAACCTGGTCACCTCGGCCAGCCCGATCGAAGCCGCCAATTTCGGCTCGACGGGCCTCAAGCCGCATGCCGACCGCTACGAGCGGGCGCGCGAATTCGCCGAGGTGGTCACCGGCCTATGGCACGGCAAGGCTCCCGGCCATGACGGCCAGAGCTTTTCGGTGCGCGATCCGCTCGACCTGCCGCGCTCGCCGCAGGGCGCACCGGTCATGGTGCAGGCCGGTGCCTCGGATGTCGGCCGCGACCTTGCCGCCCGCACCGCCGATGTGGTGTTCACGGCTGCGCAGACCTTCGAGGAGGCCAAGGCCTTCTACAACGATCTCAAGGGACGCATGGCCGCCTATGGACGCGAGCCTGACGACATCAAGATCATGCCCGGCGTCTCACCAGTGGTGGCGGAAACAGAGGCCGAGGCCTGGGAGAAACATGAGGAATTGCAGGAGCTGATTCCGGACGATGTCGGCGTGGCGCTGCTGTCCAGCTATCTCAGCATCTCCGATCTCTGGCGCTACCCGATCGACGGGCCGCTGCCGGACTTGCCTGACAGCGAGGGGATGAAAAGCCGGCAGGCGCTGGTCGTCGAGCAATCGCGCCGCGACGGCCTTTCCATCCGCCAGCTGGCCCGCCACTTCGCCGGCGCGCGGGGCCATTGGCGCATTGTCGGAACGGCGGCGCAGGTCGCCGACGAACTCCAGGCGCGGTTTGAGGGCGGTGCGGCCGACGGCTACAACGTCATGCCGTCCTGGTTCCCGGGCGAGCTCGATGCCTTTGCCACGCTGGTGGTGCCCGAACTGCAGCGGCGCGGCCTGTTCCGTAAGGAATATGACGGCAACACGCTACGGGAGCATCTGGGCGTGAAGCGGCCGGTGTGAGCTGGAGACTTCTATGCTTCGTCCATCATCCGGGCCGTGCCAGAAACCCTGACCGAGCTGCCGATCTCAGGCCGAATATCGGCATGCAGACGCGACCGCATGCCCATGTCCTCGCCTTGCACGACATCGATCGCGCCGCCATGCAGCCAGCCAATGTCGCGCAGATAGCCGGCAAAGGCAGCTGTCGAGGCGCCCGTCGCCGGATCCTCATAGACGCCACCTGAAGCAAAAGGATTGCGCGTGTGGAACAGTCGTGGCGTTTCGCCATAGGCCAACAGGATCGTTACCAGCCCTTCGCGACGCATCAGGGCCTGTCCGGCTTTCAACTCGTAGCGCATCGCGGCCAGCGCCTCGCGCGATCCGAGGGCCAAGACCAGATGGTCGGCGCCGCCGTGGATCAGCGCCGGCGGAATGGCCGGATCGAGATCGGCCGCGGTATAGCCGAACAATGCCAGCGCCTCGGTAATCAGCGCCGGCGGCCCCGGCTTGCTGCGTGTCGGCGGCGACTGCAACGCCGCGGCGATGGTCGCACCGTCGCGGAACCCTTCGACAGTGATGTTCGCCTGGTTGAGTTTCAGCGGGAAAATCCCATCGCCGAACTGCCGGACCAGGGCGGCTCCCAAGGCGATCGTGGCGTGACCACAGAAGGGGACTTCGGATTCCGGCGAGAAATAGCGGACCCGCCAGTTATCTCCCTGCCTGGCGGCAAAGGCCGTTTCAGAGAACCCGACTTCCGCTGCCAGACGCTGCATCTCGGCCGCATCGGGCAACACATCGCCTATCAGCACCCCGGCAGGATTGCCGCCGGTGTTGCCATCCGAAAAAGCCGCGATCTTCAGAACGCCCATGTCTCCACACCTCATGCCGCAACGCCGGGTGGATATAGCAAACGGATCCTTCCCGCGGTCGAAAAACGGACAAGCCGCTGAGCAGCTGTGACTAACCGGCGAGCGTCCTGTGCCGTGGCACCTGATGGTCGGCATCTGACGCAGCTCTATGCACGACCAGCGCGGTCATGATCTCGGCGGCCGCAAGTGCCGCAATGACTTGAGGGCGCTTGTCCTTGACGGCGTCGCCGCCGATCGGCGAGACGAGACGGGCAAATTCCGCTTCCGTGCCTTCGGCCGATTTCAGGAACCAGTTCCTGAACGTTGCTTTCTTGGTCTTCGAGCCGATCATGCCGACATACGCCGCGTCGTCGCGTTTCAGCGCTTCGGCGACGATCAGGAAATCCAGCGCATGGTCATGGGTGAGGATGGCGAAGGCGGTGCCGGCGGGCGCGTTGCGCACTTCGGCTTCGGGCATCGGCGTCAGCCGCGTCTCGACAGTCTGCGGCATGCCTTCCAGCGCCTCGGCCCGCGTCTCGATGACGACGCCGTGCACGGGAAGCAGCGACATTGCCGCCGCCAGCGCCTGGCCGACATGGCCTCCGCCGAAAATATAGACATGCGGCAGATGCGCTTCTTCGGTTTCCGCCGCTGCAATCAACCCGTTGGCGAGATCGGCATCGACGAATCGGATCAAGACTTCGACGCGCCCGCCACAGCATTGGCCAATCTCCGGGCCGAGCGGCACGTCCAGTGTAGCGCAGACTTCATCGGCCTCGATGCGGGCTTCTTTGCCCCGCGGCTTGCGGCGAGGTGAAGACGCCACCATCTGCCGCGCCTTGTCGATCGCCATATATTCGAGCTGGCCACCGCCGATCGTGCCCAAAATCGCCTCCCGCGAGACGAGCATGAAGGCGCCCTTCTCGCGCGGCGTCGAGCCCTTGGTGCCGGCCACTTCGACCAAAGCGATGCGACCTTGGCCAGCCAGGAAGTCTTTCAGGCTTTGCACTTTCGAAGTCATCATTCGCATTCCCGTGCGGGAAACATAGGGTTTTTCGACCTGAATTGCACGTTTTGCCGGATTCAGGCCTTCGCCTCGCCTTTCAGCCGCTCGATCGCCATCAGCACGCGCTCCGGCGTCGCCGGGGCGTCAAGGCGCGGACAGATCCTGTGATCGGCGACGCTGGCCACCGCATCCGACAGCGCATGCAGCACGGACATGCCTAGCGGGAAAGGCGGCTCGCCGACCGCCTTGGAGCGGTGGATCGTTGGCTCGCTCGCTTCCGGCCAGTCGGCCAAAGTGACGTTGAAGATCTTCGGCCGGTCGGAGGCGAGCGGGATCTTGTAGGTCGACGGCGCATGGGTGCGCAGCCGGCCCTTGTCGTCCCACCACAATTCCTCGGTCGTCAGCCAGCCCATGCCCTGGATGAAGCCGCCCTCGATCTGGCCGAGGTCGATGGCACGGTTCAGCGAGCGGCCGGTCTCGTGCAGGATGTCGGTGCGCTCGACCACATATTCACCGGTCAGCGTGTCGACCGAGACTTCCGAGCAGGAGGCGCCGTAAGCGAAATAGTAGAAAGGGCGGCCCTCGCCCTTGTCGCGATTCCAATGGATTTTCGGCGTCTTGTAGAAGCCCGCCGCCGACAGCTGGATGCGCGCCATATAGGCCTGCTTGACGAGATCGGCGAAGGCGATCTCCTGGTTGCCGATGCGCACCCGGTTGGGCAGGAACAGCACCTGATCGCGCGGCACCTGGTATTTCTCGGCAGCGAAATCGGTCAGCCGGCCCTTGATCTGGCGAGCGCCATTCTGTGCCGCCATGCCATTGAGGTCTGAACCGGACGATGCCGCTGTGGCCGAGGTGTTGGGCACCTTGCCGGTGGTGGTGGCGGTGATCTTCACCTGGTCGAGATCGATCTGGAACTCTTCCGCCACCACCTGCGCGACCTTGAGGTAGAGCCCCTGCCCCATCTCGGTGCCGCCATGGTTCAGATGCACCGAACCATCGGTGTAGACATGCACCAGCGCCCCGGCCTGGTTGTAGTGCGTGGCGGTGAAGGAAATGCCGAACTTGACCGGCGTCAGCGCCAGACCGCGCTTGACGAAACGGCTGTTGGCATTGAAGGCCGAAATTTCGCGCCGCCGCCGCTCATAGCAAGTGCTCTCTTCGAGTTCAGTGACGATGCGCTGGATGATGTTGTCCTCGACCGTCTGGTGGTAGGGCGTGATGTTGCGGTCGCTGGTGCCATAGAAATTCTTCTTGCGGATCTCGAGCGGATCCTTGCCGACCGCGAACGCCACCTCGTCGATGACGCGTTCGGCGCCGACCATCCCTTGCGGGCCGCCGAAACCCCGGAAGGCAGTGTTCGACACGGTGTTGGTGTAGAGCGGCGCCGATTGCGCGTGCACGGCGGGCCAGAAATAGGTGTTGTCGCAATGGAACAGCGCGCGATCGGTCACCGGGCCTGACAGATCCGACGAGAAGCCGCAACGCGCGGCGAACATGAAATCGACACCGAGAATGTTGCCCTCGTCATCGAAGCCGACTTCGTAGTCGACGAGGAAATCATGGCGCTTGCCGGTGGCGATCATGTCGTCGTCGCGGTCGGGCCTGATCTTGACGGCGCGATGGTGTTTCTTGGCGGCGATGGCCGCGAGCGCGGCAAACTGGTTGCCCTGCGTTTCCTTGCCGCCGAAACCGCCGCCCATGCGGCGGATCTCCACCGTGATGGCATTGCTGGGTATGCCGAGCGCATGGCTTACCATGTGCTGGACTTCGCTTGGATGCTGGGTCGAGGAATAGATGGTGACGTCCTGATCCTCGCCGGGTACGGCCATGGCGATATGGCCTTCAAGATAGAAATGCTCCTGGCCGCCGACGCGCATCTTTCCCTTCAGCCGGCGCGGCGCCGACTTGATCGCAGCGGCGGCATCGCCGCGCTTCAAGGTAAGCGGCGGCGTGACGAGCTTGTCCTTCCTCGGATCCAGTCCGCCGATGTCGGTGACGAAGGGCAATTCCTTGTATTCGACCTTGGCCAGCCTGGTGGCGCGGCGTGCCTGTTCGCGGGTTTCGGCGATGACGCAGAAGACCGGCTGGCCGAAGAACTCAACCTTGCCGTCGGCGAGCACCGGCTCATCGTGCCGGCCGGTCGGCGAAATGTCATTCTCGCCCGGCACATCCCTTGCCGTGAGCACATCGACGACTCCGGAAGCAGCGCGCACCGCCGAAAGATCCATGCGGGTGATGGTGGCATGCGCGGCGGCCGAGAGACCAAGGCAGCCATGCAGCGTGCCGGCCGGTTCCGGCATGTCGTCGATGTAGACGGCGGTGCCGCTGACATGCTTGTGGGCGGAATCATGCCGCTGATCGGTGGCGACGCCGCCGACGATCTTCTCAGCCTTGAGATTTGATGTGGCGTGCTTGTTCATCATGCCGCCTCGTTGCGGGACACCTGGAAGGGCGCCCTGGTGCCGGAGGTTTCGACGAAGAAGCGCAACAACAGGTTCTTGGCCGCCAGCGCCCGGTATTCGGCTGACGCCCGCATGTCGGTGAGCGGGGTGAAATCCCTGGCATATTGCGCCATCGCCGTCTCGACCGTCTCTTCGGTCCATGGCTTGCCGAGCAGCGCCCTTTCGACAAAAGACGCCCGCTTCGGCGTCGCCGCCATGCCGCCATAGGCGATGCGCACATCGGCAACCGTACCGTCCTTGGCTAGCGTCAGCAAGAAGGCGCCGAGGGCAGCGGTGATATCCTCGTCGCGGCGCTTGGTGATCTTGTAGACGGCAAATTTTTCGCCCTTGGCCGGCACGGGCACGTGCACGGCCTCGACGAACTCGCCCGGTTGCCGGTCCTGCTTGCCATAGGCGATGAAGAAGGTTTCCAGCGGGATCGTGCGCCGCTTCTTGCCCTTGCGCAGCGTCAGGCGCGCGCCGAGCGCGATCAAGGGCGGCGGCGTGTCGCCGATCGGCGAGCCGTTGGCGATGTTGCCGCCGATGGTGCCCATGTTGCGCACCTGTTCGCCGCCGATGCGGTCAAACAGCGGCCCGAGCGCCGGGATGGTTTTGGCCAGCGTCGAAAAGGCTTCGCTGTAGGTGACGCCGGCGCCGATCGAAATGACGCCCTTGTCTTCGGCGATGGTGCACAGCCCGTCGAGATTGCCGATGAAGACCGCCGGAGAGATGTCGCGCATGTGCTTGGTCACCCACAGGCCGACATCGGTCGAGCCGGCAACGATGGTGGCGCCGGGTTCCTGGTCGAGCACATTGGCGAAATCGTCGACATTGGCCGGCACGATAAGCCGCGCCTCGGCCGAACCGATCTCGACCCGCGCGCCGTCCCGCAAGGCTTCCAGCCTCGCGGTGATCGCCTTGCGCTCCGCCGCCAGCGGATCCTTCGCCGCTTTGCCGTAACTGGAGATGGCGTGCGCGGCGCGGACAATCGCCTCGTAGCCGGTGCAGCGGCAGAGATTGCCTTGCAAAGCCTTTTCGATCGCCGCGTCCGACGGCTCCGGCGACCGCATCCACAGGCCATAGAGCGACATGACGAAGCCCGGCGTGCAGAAGCCGCATTGCGAGCCGTGGAAATCGACCATCGCCTGCTGGACGGGATGCAACTGGCCGGGCTGACCACGCAAATGTTCCACTGTCACGACATGGGCGCCGTCGAGCGAACCGAGGAAGCGGATACAGGCATTGACGCTTTCATAGACCAGACCGGCGGCCGAAAGCTTGCCGACCAGAACCGTGCAGGCGCCGCAATCGCCCTCGGCGCAGCCTTCCTTGGTGCCGCGGAGCGACCGGTCGAGACGCAGCCAGTCGAGCAGGGTCGCGTCCGGCGCCACCGACGACAGCACGACATCCCTGCCATTGAGGATGAAGTGGATTTCGTTGCGGATTTTGATCTTGGCCATGCCTCAGCTCCCCCTGTAGGTCGAATAGCCATAGGGCGAGATCAGCAATGGCACGTGATAGTGCACTGCCTCTGCCATGCCGAAACGGATCGGCACACTGTCAAGGAAAGCCGGTTCCGGCAGTTCTGTGCCCTGGCCGCGCAGATAGTCGCCGGCCGCGAACACCAGCTCATATTGGCCGGCGCGGAACTCGGCGCCCGCCAGCAGCGGCGCGTCGCAACGGCCGTCGATATTGGTCGCGACTGTCTTCAAATGTGTCCTGGCCGAACCGTCAAGGCGATAGAGCGCGATCGACAACCCAGCCGCCGGCTTGCCGGTCGCGGTGTCGAGGACATGCGTCGTCAGACGTCCGCCATCGGCTTTCGACGTTTCTGCCACTGGCGCCTCCCATTCCCGGTACAGTCGAACAAAGCAATGAATTGTGCGCCAATTAAAGGCGATGCATAAGTCCCGGTCGAGCGGAGCGGCACAAAAACACTTTCAAAAATTTCAAGGGAATGCGGCGGCAACCCTTTCGACTATCCTGATCACAACTTCCGGCAGTGTCCGGCAGGAGGGGCAATGCGTTACGAAAGAGACATGCGCGGCTACGGAGCCAATCCACCGGATCCGAAATGGCCCGGCGGGGCGCATGTCGCCGTGCAGTTCGTCGTCAATTACGAAGAGGGCGGCGAGAATTGCGTGCTGCATGGCGACAAGGCGTCGGAAGCCTTCCTGTCGGAGATCGTCGGCGCCGCGCCCTGGGTGGGACAGCGCCACTGGAACATGGAATCGATCTACGAATATGGCGCGCGGGCCGGCTTCTGGCGGCTGCTGCGCCTATTCAGCGAGTCGCAAGTTCCGGTGACCTGCTACGGCGTCGCCTCGGCACTTGCCCGCTCGCCCGACCAGGTCACGGCCATGCAGGACGCCGGGTGGGAGATCGCCTCGCACGGGTTGCGGTGGATCGACTACCGCGATCATAGCGCCGAGGACGAGCGCCGCGACCTCGAGGCGGCAATCAAGCTGCATTACGAGGTGACAGGCCAGCGCCCGACGGGCTGGTATACGGGCCGCACATCGGTCAACACGGTGCGGCTGGTGGCCGAAGAAGGCGGCTTCGACTATGTCTCCGACACCTATGACGACGAACTGCCTTACTGGTTCGAGCATGCCGGCGGCACGCAGCTCATCATCCCCTATACGCTCGACGCCAACGACATGCGCTTCGCCACGCCGCAGGGCTTCAATTCAGGCGACCAGTTCTTCACCTATCTCAGGGATAGTTTCGACACGCTCTATGCCGAGGGCCAGGCGGGGCGGCCGCGCATGATGAATATCGGCCTGCATTGCCGCCTCGTCGGGCGGCCGGGCCGGGTGGCGGCGCTGAAGCGCTTCGTCGACTATGTGAAGTCGCATGACAAGGTCTGGCTGGCGCGGCGCATCGATATCGCCAAGCACTGGCAGGAGAACCATCCCTACAAGCCGGCGGCACTGCGCCCGTCGAAAATGGAATTCGAGACATTCGTTCACACTTTCGGCGGCGTGTTCGAGCATTCGCCCTGGATCGCCGAGCGGGCCTACGAGCTGGAGCTGGGCCCGGCGCACGACACCGCGGGCGGCCTGCACAATGCGCTCTGCCGCATCTTCCGCGCTGCCAGCGAGACCGAGCGGCTGGGTGTGCTCAACGCCCATCCCGACCTTGCCGGCAAGCTGGCCAAGGCCAGGCGGCTGACGGCGGAATCGACAAGGGAACAAGCCTCCGCCGGCCTCGACGCGCTGACCGACAAGGAGCGCGAACTGTTCTCCAAGCTCAACGCCGCCTACGTCACCACCTTCGGTTTCCCCTTCATCATCGCGGTGAAGGACAAGACCAAGGAGGAAATCCTCGCCGAGTTCGAGGCGCGCATCGGCAACAGCCGTGGCGTCGAATTCGAGACCGCCTGCAAACAGGTCGAGCGCATCGCGCTGCTCCGCCTCAGAGACATGCTACCGCAATAGGTTTGAACCCATGGACACGATCAGGATGCCAGAGCGCACCTACTACGCACCGCATGGCGGCCATCCCGGCCAATCTGAATTGCTGACAGGCCGCGCCGTCTTCACCGAGGCCTACGCCGTCATTCCCAAGGGCGTGATGCGGGACATCGTCACCAGCGCCTTGCCGTTCTGGGACAAGACCCGCGTCTGGATCCTGTCGCGGCCACTGTCCGGTTTTGCCGAGACATTCTCGCAATACATTGTCGAGGTGGAGCCTGGCGGCGGCAGCGACCGGCCGGAGCCCGACGCCGGCGCCGAAGGCGCCCTGTTCGTGGTCGAGGGCGAACTGACCGTTCTGCTTTCCGGCAAGAAGCATGTGTTGCGGCCCGGCGGCTTTGCCTTCCTGCCGCCGGCGAGCGGCTGGACCGTTCGCAATGAAAGCAAGGCGCCGGTTCGCTTCCACTGGATCCGCAAGGCCTACGAAGTGGTCGACGGTCTCGACGTGCCGGAAGCCTTCTTCACCAACGAGCAGGAGATCGCGCCATCGCCGATGCCGGGCACCGAAGGCCGCTGGGCGACGACCCGCTTCGTCGATCCCGCCGATCTGCGCCACGACATGCATATGACCATCGTCACGCTCGAGCCGGGCGCCGTCATTCCCTTCGCCGAGACGCATGTGATGGAACACGGGCTCTACGTGCTGGAAGGCAAGGCGGTCTATCGCCTCAACCAGGACTGGGTCGAGGTCGAGGCCGGCGACTATATGTGGCTGCGCGCCTTCTGCCCTCAGGCCTGCTATGCCGGCGGCCCCGGCAAGTTCCGCTACCTGCTCTACAAGGACGTCAACCGGCACGCCAAGCTCGGCGGCGTCGGCATCGGCGGTCGCGCGCGGTGACCCGCATCACAGCACAGAAGCTGACCCGGGAGGCCTTTGCCCCCTTCGGCGATGTCATCGACATGGGTGGCGACAACCATTACCCGATCAATGGCGGCAAGGCCGAGCGCTACCACGACCTCGCCACCGCTGAAGCCACGGGACCGAACGCGCGCGTGCTGATCTCGATGGTGCGCGGCACGCCTTACGAACTGCCGCTGAAACTGACCATGGTCGAGCGGCATCCGTTCGGCAGCCAGGCCTTCATTCCGCTGTCGCCGCGTCCGTTCCTGGTCGTCGTCTGCCTTGACGGCAAGGAGGGGCCGGGCGAACCGCACGCCTTCATCACCGCGCCCGGACAAGGCATCAACTATTCGCGCAATCTCTGGCACGGCGTGCTGACGCCGCTTGGCGAGCCACAGGATTTCCTGATCGTCGACCGCGGCGGCGACGGCTCGAATCTCGAAGAGTTTCATTTCTCGCACGCCTACGAGATCCATCTCCCCTGAAAGCTTTTGATCCCCATGACCGACATTTCCTTGATCGACCGCCTGCTCGACGTTATCGAGCACGATATCGTGCCGAAGACGGCCGAGGGTGTTGCCCATGGCAACAAGCTGTTCGGCGCGGCGATCCTGCGCAAGGACGACCGCTCGCTGGTGCTGGCCGAAACCAACAACGAGATCGAAAATCCGCTCTGGCATGGCGAGGTGCACTGCCTGAAGCGGTTCTACGAGATGCCGAAAGCCGAGCGCGTCGACACCAAGGACGCTCTGTTTATCGCCACGCATGAGCCCTGCTCGCTCTGCCTGTCGGCGATCACCTGGACCGGCTTCGACAATTTTTACTATCTCTTCAGCCACGAGGATTCGCGCGACAGCTTTGCGATCCCGCACGACCTGAAGATCCTGAAAGAGGTCTTCACCCTCGACCCAGGCGGCTACAACGCCCAGAATGCCTATTGGAAGAGTTTTTCCATCCGCAGGATGGTGCGGGCGCTGCCCGAGGCGGAACGCCAGCGGCTGGAGACACGCATCGGCAAGATCTCGGCACGCTACGACGCGCTGTCCGGCGCCTACCAGGCGAGCAAGGGCGAGAACGATATTCCGCTAGACTAACCTTCGGCCGCAGGATCATCCACTTTGAATTGCCCCCTTTATGGTGGCATATTGCAGCATGGAAAAAACGCATGGCGACAAGAGAAGGAAGTGAAACGATGATTTCCCCCGAAACCGGGAAACCCTGACGCGTCAAGTGCGTCCATTCACCGTGACCTATAAGGGCGAGAGCATGATTGTCGACCTGCCAGGTTACTATCCGGCTTCGCAGGGCGAAGGTGTGCATGTTGGAGACGACATGACTGCTGTCGACGCAGCTCTTCGTGCCCTCAAGGAAAAGATCGATGGCGTTCCCGCTCCAGCAACCATCCGGCGGATGCGCACAAAGCTCAAACTGTCACAGCGCGAGGCGGGATCGCTGTTCAAGGTCGGCGAGAATGCCTTCGACAAGTATGAAAGAGGCCTGATCGAGGCTAGCGGTCCGACCATCCAACTGATGACGTTGCTGGAAAGACATCCCGAATTGCTGGACGAATTGCGGTAACGGCACAGGTCGCATAATTCGCTGCTCCAGTCGCGAATGGCGATTGAAACTTGCCGCGCCTCGGGGCGTTATGCGCACCCATGAAAACCGTCACCGAATTTCCCCGCAAGGTCGTTGAATTCCCCGATATGGGCATCATCATGCCGGATGGCTGCCGGCTGTCCGCGCGGGTGTGGATGCCGGAGGATGCCGGCGACGATCCGGTGCCTGTCATCCTCGAGCACCTGCCCTACCGCAAGCGTGACGGCACCATTTTTCGCGATCAGCTGACGCATCCCTATTTCGCCGGCCACGGCTATGCCTCGATCCGCGTCGACATGCGCGGCAATGGCGATTCCGAAGGGCTGATGGACGACGAATATTCCGAGCAGGAATTGCAGGACGCCTGCGACGTCATCGCCTGGGCGGCGGCTCAGCCCTGGTGCAACGGCAATGTCGGCATGATGGGCATCTCCTGGGGCGGCTTCAACTGCCTGCAGGTTGCGGCCAAGCAGCCGCCGGCGCTGAAGGCGGTGATCAGCCTGTGCTCGACCGTCGACCGCTACGCCGACGACATCCACTACAAGGGCGGCTGCCTGCTGATCGAGAATTTCGGCTGGGCCTCGACCATGCTCTCCTACTCGTCGCGGCCGCCGGACCCGCTGATCGCCGGCGACAACAGATGGCGCGATCTGTGGCTGACCCGACTGGAGAACCAGCCCTTCCTTTTGCCGCTGTGGCTCAGCCACCAGCATCGCGACGCCTATTGGAAGCGCGGCTCGATCTGCGAGGATTTTTCGGCCGTCAAGGCCGCCGTTCTGTCGATCGGCGGCTGGCATGACGGCTACCGCAACACGATCTCGCACCTGGTCACCAACATCGAGGCGCCGGTCAGGGGCATTGTCGGCCCCTGGATCCACAAATACCCGCACTATGCCGGCCCCCAGCCGGCCATCGGCTTCCTGCAGGAGGCGCTGCGCTGGTGGGACCATTGGCTGAAGGGCACCGAGACCGGCGTCGAGGGCGATCCCGCCTACCGCGCCTATGTGATGGACAGCGTGCGTCCGGCGCGCTGGCACCCCGAGCGGCCCGGCCGTTGGGTGGCCGAGCAACAATGGCCGTCACCCGCGATCAAGACCCAGGCCATCGAACTGCTGCCCAAGGGGAGCCAACCAACCATTGTCGCCTCGCCGCAGAATTGTGGGCTCGCCGGCGGCGAATATTTTCCGTTCACCTTCGGTCCGGAATTGCCGGGCGACCAGCGTCCCGACGATGCACTGTCGGTGTGTTTCGACCAACCGGAACTCGCCGAGACCATCGACATTGTCGGCGCGCCGGAAGTCGAGGTCACGTTCGCTTCCGATCGCCCGCAGGCCAACATCGCGGTGCGGCTCTGCGACGTCCATCCCGACGGCGCTTCCGAACTGATCTCCTATGGTGTGCTCAATTTGACACATCGCGACTCGCACGAATTCCCGCAGGCACTGGCGCCGGGCGAGACCGTGTCGGCGCGCGTCGTGCTCGATCAATGCGCCTACCGCGTGCCGGCCGGCCACCGCCTGCGCGTCGCCGTGTCGAACGCCTATTGGCCCATGATCTGGCCGTCGCCGGAACCGGCGCAGTTAAGCTTGTCGGCGGCGACACTTGCCTTGCCGCTGCGGCCGCTGGCGAAAGGCGGCGAAGCGACGTTCGCCGAGCCGGAAGGTGCTGCGCCCTGGGCCACCGAGACGACCCGTGCAGCGAATTCCGAACGCCATGTCGATCGCGACGAAAAGACCGGAATCGTCACGCTTTCCATTGCGGATGATTTCGGCGAGGTGCGCGATCTCGACCACGGCCTGGTCAATGGCAGCATCGCCCGCGAAACATGGACGATCCATCCTGACAATCCATTGTCGGCCTCTGGGAAAACACACTGGACGCAGACATTGTCGCGAAATGGATGGTCGGTGCGAACCGAGACATGGGCAGAGATGCGATCGGACGCACAAAACTTCATCGTCAGCGCCAGAATCGAGGCCTATGAGGGCGAACAAATCGTCTTCGAGTGCAATTTCGAGGAGAAAATTCCACGTGCGCTTGTCTGAGCGCTGACGCCCTTGGTCCAAATGCGACGTACGATTTACGCCACGGCATGTCGCATTCGGTCTTGCTTACGGCGTTAGCTTACCCTCATTATTCAGGGAGAATTAACAACAAAAATCGACCGTAGAGTCGAACCAACAGAGTGAGGAACTCAACATGTCGAACGAACTGGAATTCCTTAGCCGGCGTGTCGCAGCGGGCAAGCTGAGCCGTCGTGATTTTCTCGGTCGCGCGGCAGCGCTCGGCATCGCCGCGCCCTTCGCCAATTCGCTGCTTTCAAGCGCGGCGCGCGCGGCAGGCCCGGTCAAGGGCGGCACGCTGAAGGCCGGCCTGGTCGGCGGCGAATCCACCAACAGTCTCGATCCGGCGCTGTTCATGACGCAGGTGCCGTTCGCCTTCGGCAAGTGCTGGGGCGAAATGATCGTCGAGCTGTCGCCGGACGGCAAGCTCGAGAACCGCATCGCCGAAGAGATCGGCTCATCCGACGACGCGAAGACCTGGACTCTGAAAATCCGCGACGGGGTCGAATTCCACAACGGCAAGACCGTGACCGCCGAGGACGTGGCCGCCACGCTGGAGCGCCACTCGGACGAGAAGTCGAAGTCCGGCGCGCTCGGCTACATGAAGGGCATCGACACCATCAAGGCCAGCGGCAAGGAAGTGGTGCTGACGCTGAAGGAGGCCAATGCCGACCTTCCCTACCTGCTCAGCGACTACCACCTGATCGTCCAGCCCAATGGCGGCAAGGACAAGCCCGATGCCGGCATTTCGGCCGGCCCGTATGTGGTCAAGACCAACGAGCCCGGCGTGCGCCATGGCGCCGAACGGTTTGCCAATTACTGGCAGGGCGACAAGATGGGCCATGCCGACCAGATCGAAGTCATCGTCATCAACGACGCGACGGCGCGCACGGCGGCCCTGCAGGGCGGCCAGGTCAACATGATCAACCGCGTCGAGCCGAAGATCGTCGACCTGATCAAGCGCGTGCCGGGCGTGACCATCCGCAACCATGCGGGTCCGGGCCACTATGTCTTCATCATGCATTGCAACACGGCGCCCTTCGACAACAACGACCTGCGCATGGCGCTGAAGCTCGCCATCGACCGCGAAGAGATGCTGACCAAGGTGCTGCGCGGCTATGGCTCGCTCGGCAACGACTTCCCGATCAACGCGTCCTATCCGCTGTTCACCGAAATCGAGCAGCGCAAGTACGATCCCGACAAGGCCAAGTTCCACTACAAGAAGTCCGGTCATGACGGCACCGTTCTGCTGAGGACCTCGGACGTCGCCTTCCCCGGCGCGGTCGATGCCTCGCAGCTCTTCCAGCAGAGCGCGGCCAAGGCCGGCATCAAGATCGAGCTCAAGCGCGAGCCCGGCGACGGTTACTGGAACGAGGTCTGGAACAAGCAGCCCTTCTGCGCTTCCTATTGGGGCGGGCGATCGACGCAGGACCAGATGTACTCGACCGCCTACCTGTCGACCGCCGACTGGAACGACACGCGTTTCAAGCGCCCGGACTTCGACAAGATGGTGCTGGCGGCGCGCGCCGAGCTCGACGAGGCCAAGCGCAAGCAGATGTACCACGACATGGCCGTCATGGTGCGTGACGAAGGCGGCCTGATCCTGCCGATGTTCAACCAGTTCATCGACGCCACCGGCGCCAAGGTCGATGGCTGGGTGGACGATCCGCACCAGGAACTGATGAACGGCTACGCCCTGGCGAAGTGCTGGCTGCAGGCCTGAGTCCGGCTTTGCGGAGATGTCCTCACCCATCCTGAAGCTAATTGCCCAGCGCATCGCGCTGGGCATCCTCCTTCTGCTGGCCATTTCGGTCCTGATCTTCGCCGGCACGCAAATCCTGCCCGGCGACGTCGCTCAAGCCATTCTGGGACAATCGGCGACGCCGGAGTCGCTCGCCAATCTGCGCGAACAGCTCGGGCTGAACGATCCGGCCTATGTCAGGTATTTCCACTGGCTCGGCGGCGTGCTGACCGGCGACCTCGGCACCGCCATGTCGAGCGGCCAGGATATCGCCACCTCGATCAAGGGCCGGCTGTGGAACACGCTGTTCCTCGCCTTCTGGGCGGCGATCGTCGCCATCCCGCTGGCCATAACGCTCGGCCTGATCGCCGTGCGTTTCCGCAATGGCTGGGTCGACAAGCTGATCTCCGGGCTGGCGCTCGCCTCGACCTCCTTCCCGGAATTCTTCATCGGCTACTTGCTCGTCTTCTACTTCGCGGTTCAGCACCAATGGTTCCCCGCCATCTCGACCGTCTATGACGGCATGCCCTTCGGCGAGCGGATGCAGGCGATCGCGCTGCCGGCGACGGCGCTGACGCTGGTGGTGCTGGCCCACATGATGCGCATGACGCGTGCCGCCATCCTCAACGTCATGCAGTCGGCCTATGTCGAGACGGCGGAGCTCAAGGGGCTCTCGGCCTTCGCCGTCATCCGCAAGCACGCCTTTCCGAACGCGATCGCGCCGATCATCAACGTCGTCATGCTCAACCTCGCCTATCTCATCGTCGGCGTTGTCGTCGTCGAGGTGATCTTCGTCTATCCCGGCATGGGGCAGTATCTGGTCGACCACGTCACCAAGCGCGATGTGCCGGTGGTGCAGGCGGTCGGCCTGATCTTTGCCGCTGTCTATATCAGCCTCAACATCATCGCGGACATTGCGGCGATCGTCGCCAATCCGCGTCTCAGACATCCAAAGTGAGGGGGCGGGCATGCTCGATATAAGACGCATCCCCATCCCTGCCCTGATCGGCCTGGTGCTGACCGCCCTGTTCGTGCTGGCGGCGATCTTCGCGCCGTGGATCTCGCCGCACGACAATGCCGAGATCGTCGGCGACGTCTGGGAACCAATGTCGGCCGCGCATTGGCTGGGCACCGACAATCTCGGCCGCGATCTGTTGTCGCGCATGATCTACGGCGCCCGCATCACCCTGTTCATCGCCGTGCTGGCCACCGCTCTGTCCTTCTCGCTCGGCGCCATACTCGGTTTCTCGGCAGCGGTGTTTGGCGGCTGGTTCGACACGATCCTGTCACGCCTCGTCGACCTCTTGATGTCGATCCCGACCCTGATCATGGGCCTGGTCGTGCTCTCCGTGCTGCCGACGAACCTGGTGACGCTGATCCTGGTCATGGGCATTCTCGACTCGACCCGCGTCTACCGCCTTTCGCGCGCGGTCGCCGTCGACATCAACGTCATGGACTATGTCGAAGCGGCCAAGCTGCGCGGCGAAGGCAGCGCCTGGATCATCTTCCGCGAGATCCTGCCCAACGCGCTGTCGCCGCTGGTCTCCGAACTCGGCCTGCGCTTCATCTATGCGGTGCTGTTCCTGTCGACGCTGTCCTTCCTCGGCCTTGGCGTGCAACCGCCGGACGCCGACTGGGGCGGCATGGTCAAGGAGAACAAGGACGGCATCGTCTTCGGCATTGCCGCGGCACTCATTCCGGCGGGGGCGATCGCCGCGCTCGCCATCTCGGTCAACCTTGTCGCCGACTGGATCCTCAACCGCACGACAAGCCTGAAGGGAGGACGCGGGTGATGGCTGATAGCAACGCGAAGCCCGGACAACCCAAGCCAGGCGTGCTGCTCGATATCAGGAATCTGCGCATCGAGGCCACGGTCTATCCGCCCGGCGAAGCGCCAAAGAACATCGTGCTGGTGCACGATGTCTCGCTGACGCTGGAAAAGGGCAAGGTGCTGGGCCTGATCGGCGAATCCGGCGCCGGCAAGTCGACCATCGGCCTGTCGTCGATGGGCTATGGCCGTGGCGGCGTGCGCATCACCGGCGGCGAAGTGATCCTCAACGGCCGCGATATCCTGAAGGGCGGCAAGGAAGGTTTCCGCAAACTGCGCGGCCGCGAGGTCTGCTATGTCGCGCAGTCGGCGGCGGCCGCCTTCAACCCGGCGCACCGGCTGATGGACCAGGTGGTGGAAGCCACGCTGCTGCATGGCACGGCGACACGCGCCGAGGCCGAAAAGCGCGCCGTCGCGCTGTTCAAGAAGCTCAGCCTGCCGAACCCGGAAACCATCGGTGAACGCTTTCCGCACCAGGTCTCGGGCGGCCAGTTGCAGCGCGTGATGACGGCAATGGCGCTGTGCTCGGAACCCGACCTGATCGTCTTCGACGAGCCGACAACGGCGCTCGACGTGACGACGCAGATCGACGTGCTGGCGGCGATCAAGGACGCCATCCGCGACACCCATGTGGCGGCGCTCTACATCACCCATGACCTTGCCGTCGTCGCCCAGGTCTCCGACGAGATCATGGTGCTGCGCCATGGCAGGCTGGTCGAATGGGGCGGTACCCGCCAGATCATCAAGGAGCCGCGCCAGGAATACACAAACGCGCTGGTCTCGGTGCATGAGATCGAGCACCAGGAGCAGACCCCCGGCGCCACGCCGTTCCTGTCGGTGAAGAACGTCACCGCCGCTTATGGCGGCGGCCACGTCAAGGTGCTGAAGAACGTGTCGGTCGACATCTACCCCGGCCAGACGCTGGCAGTGGTGGGCGAATCCGGCTCCGGCAAGTCGACGCTGGCGCGCGCCATCACCGGCCTTTTGCCGCCCGAGCAAGGCACTGTCACCTTCGATGGGCGGCCGCTCGCCAACCGGCTCGCCGACCGGCCGAAGGAAGATCTGCGCCAGCTGCAGATGATCTACCAGATGGCCGACGTCGCGATGAACCCGCGCCAGACCGTCGGCACCATCATCGGCCGGCCGCTCGAATTCTATTTCGGCATGCGCGGCAGGGAACGCGACAAGCGCGTCGCCGAACTGCTCGACGAGATCGAAATGGGTAAGGGCTTTGTCGACCGCTATCCGGCGGAACTTTCAGGCGGCCAGAAGCAGCGCGTCTGCATCGCCCGCTCGCTCGCCGCCAAGCCGAAGCTGATCATCTGCGACGAGGTGACCTCGGCGCTCGATCCGCTGGTGGCCAACGGCATCCTCAAGCTGCTGCTCGACCTGCAGCAGCACGAGAAGGTCGCCTATCTCTTCATCACCCACGATCTGGCGACAGTGAAGTCGATCGCCGATTCGATCGCGGTGATGTATCGCGGCGAAGTGGTCCGCTACGGTTCGAAGAGCAAGGTTCTGACGCCGCCCTTCGACGCCTATACCGACCTTCTCCTGTCGTCGGTCCCTGAGATGGAGATCGGCTGGCTGGAAAAGGCGATCAAGGGGCGGCGCATGGCCAGCGCGGGGAACTAACGACCTGCTGGTCGGGCCCGGGACCCCATCCCTGCCCTCTATGACAAGACTGCATGGAGCAGCCCATGGCGCTCAAATCCAAGCTTCTGCTGATCATCCTCGACGGCGTTCCCTATCGCAACTGGCGCCGGCTGATGGGCAATCTCGAAGGCTGGGTGCAATCGGGCGAGGCGCGGGTCTGGAAGATGCGCTCAGTGCTGCCGTCGACCTCGGCCTGCTGCTATGCCTCGATCCACACCGGCGTGTCGCCGCAGGTGCATGGCATTCTTTCCAACGAGAACCGGTTCCGCGTCGCGCAGCCCGACATCTTCTCGGAAGTCAGCAAGGCCGGAGGCAAGACCGGGGCGGTCACCCACTCCTACTGGTCGGAATTCTTCCGCTCCTACCCGTTCGACCTGGTCGAGGACATGGAATATGACGAGCCGGGCGGGCCGATCACGCATGGCCGGTTCCACACCATGACCGGCTACAACGCCCGCAACCAGATGACGCCGAGCGATGTCGATCTGTTCGCGACGCTGACCATGCTGACCAAACGCCACGGCGTCGACTACGGCATCCTGCACACCTGCACACTGGACTCGATGGGCCATCGCTTCGGCCATGACTGCCACGAGATGGACCATGCGGTCTATGCGATGGATGGCATGCTGGCCGCCTTCCTGCCAGGCTGGATCGCGGCCGGCTACGAGGTCATGGTCACCGCCGATCACGGCCAGACCGACCGCGGCCACCATGGCGGCCATGATAACGAGATGCAGGATTTCGCGCTGTATTATTTCGGACAAGGCCAAGGGCCTGAGGCCGATACTCTGCTCGACCAGTTGCAGCTGGCGCCGACGGTGCTGAGCCGGCTCGGCGTGCCGGTGCCCGCGACGATGAAAGCGAAGCCTTTCTTGGGGTGAGGGCGGCTTTCCCTTCTCCCCTTGTGGGAGAAGGTGTCGCCGAAGGCGACGGATGAGGGGTGTTCCAGGGAACGCCAACGTCTCACTCCGCTGGACCACCCCTCATCCGTCTCGGCGCTGCGCGCCGATCCACCTTCCCCCACAAGGGGGGGAAGGAAGGCGTCCCTACTGGCAACCGCCCCGCTCTTCGGTTAGCCTCCGCAAATTCCTTGGCGGAGGATGAACCTTTTTGGACCGATCGGCGACAGAGCAGGCAGGAGCCAGGCGGCTCGACCGGCCATGACGGCGGCGACGGAGACAGATCGTGCGCTTGTCGACCGGGTCGCGAAGGGCGACCGTGCCGCCGTGCGGCTCCTGTTCATGCGTCACCACGCGCGCGTCTACCGCTTCGTGGCGCGCCAGACGGGATCGGAAATGATGGCTGACGATATCGCGAACGAGGTGTTCCTTGAGCTGTGGCGCCAGGCGCCGTGCTTCGAAGGGCGCTCCGAAGTCTCGACCTGGCTGCTCGGCATCGCCCGGTTCAAGGCGCTGTCGCTGCTGCGCAAGAAGAAGGAAGACTGGATCGACGACGAGGCGGCCGCCGCGGTGCCGGACAGCGCCGACACGCCGGAGGTCGTCACCATGAAGGAAGACAAGGCCGCCGCCTTGCGCCGCTTCATCGACGCCTTGCCCGAAGAACACCGCACGGTGATCGATCTTGCCTATTATCACGGGCAGTCGGTGACAGAGATCGGCGAGGTGCTCGCCATCCCGGTCGCGACGGTCAAGACCCGGATGTTCTACGCCCGCAAGAAACTCGGCGAGGCCCTCAAGGCGGCCGGTTACGACAGGGGGTGGCCATGAGCGCCGCTGAAAAAATGTCGCGTCGCGACGAAATGGAAACGCTGCTGCCGTTCTACCTGAACGGCTCGCTGGAAGGCTCCGACCTCGAAGCCGTCGAGGAATGGCTGGCGACCGATCCGGCGGCGATGACAGCCCTTGGCGAGGCCGAGGCCGAATTCTCCGGCGCATCGGCCGCCAATGAAGCAATCCGCCCGCCAGCCGATGCGCTCAGCCGCTTCGCCAAGGCGCTCGATGCCGAGGCCGGACCTGCACGCAAGCCGGCTGGCTCGTCCTGGCTGGCGCAGGCCTGGAGCCGCTTCATGGCTGTGCCGGTCGGCGTCGCCTGGGCGACGGCCGCGGTCCTGCTGGCGCTGATCGCTGTGCAGTCCCTGGTGCAGCCCGGTGGCAAGGGCAAGGATTTCGAGATTGCCGGCGCGCAAGACGATCTGGCAAAAATGCCGTTCGCCCTGGTCAAGTTCAAACCGGATGCGAAGATGTCGGACATTTCGGCATTCCTCGGCAGCAACGGGCTGAAGGTCATCGGTGGACCGACCGCAGACAGCGTGTTCCGGATCGGCATTCCCGCCGCCAACGCAGCCGACTATGCCAAGCAGCTTGGCCTTATTGCAGCCCAGCCATTCGCCGACACTGTGATCGAGGGAAGGAAACCGGTTGATGGCGGCTGAGGCGGCCCTTCGATTTGCGGCAATCGTGGCGGCGGCGATGACAATCACCGCCGTGCCTGCGTCGGCACAGACCAATGCCGCCAAGAGCGACCAGACGAAAATCGACTGCCGAAACGGCACCAACGCGGCCGGCGCAGATTGCGCCAAGGACGGCAGCGCCAGCGGCAATGCCAGCGGTGCGGGTCCTGCCCAGGCGGCCGCCGTCTTTCTTCCCGCCTTGATCGTCGACCTGTTTCCCAATCCGGTCGCGCCTCCGGCACCGGTGCCGACGCCGCCGCCGGAACCGGTCACGCCGCCCGGCAACAATCAGGCCGGCCCTCCGGCCGGCGGGCCGATCGTCTCGCCGACCGATCTCGTCGCCGTCCAGCCACCGCGCGCCGTGGCCGGCGAATTTGTGCCCGACGAGGTGCTGGTGACGGTCGACGGCGATGCCGGCGCCGTGCAGCAGATCGCCGCCTCCTTCGGCCTCCAGGTGCGCTCGCAGCGCCAGTCACGCCTGCTCGGCACCACTTTGGTACGCTTCGGTATTCCCGATGGTCGCCCCGTCGGCGTCGTGCTGGCGCAGCTTGCCGCCGACGGCCGGACGCAGCGGCGCGAGCCCAACCACATCTACTCGCTGCAGCAGGCCGCCGGCATCGTCAACTATGCCTTTGACCGTATCGCGCTCGATGCCAAACAGGCGAGCGGTCAAAACGTCCGCGTCGCCGTCATCGATACCGGCATCGATGACACCAATCCGGCACTGGCCGGTGTCATCGCCGGACAGTTCGACGCCATGCCCGACGTGCCGGTCGAAAAGCGCGACCATGGCACCTCGATCGACGGGCTGATCGCCGGCGTCGGCGCGCTGGAAGGCATGGCGCCGGGCGCCAGGATCTACCACGCCCGCGCCTTCGAAGGCGGCAAGTCGACCATGGACGTCATCCTGTCCGCGCTCGACTGGGCGGCCGAGCAGAATGTCAGCATCATCAATATGAGCTTCGTCGGGCCGAAGAACGACCTGCTCGGCGCCGCCTGCCGCAATGCCCGCGCGCTCGGCATGGTGCTGGTCGCCGCCGCCGGCAACAACGGGCCGAAGGCGCCCTATGGCTATCCGGCCGCCTTCGACGGCGTCATCGCCGTGACCGCGACCGACGCCAAGGACGGACTGATGCCGCAGGCCAATCGCGGCGCCTATGTCTTCATCTCGGCGCCGGGCGTCGAAATGGTGGCGCCAAGCGGCGCCGGCTCGGATGTCGTCACCGGCACCTCTTTCGCCGCGGCGATCGTCAGCGGCGCCATCGCCAATCTCCTCCATGCTTCGCCCGACCGCTCGGCCGACGACATCGAGAAAGCGCTGGCAGCCACCGCCAAGGATCTCGGCCCCAAGGGCAGAGACAATGATTTCGGCTACGGCTTGTTGGACATCAAGGCCGCCGGGGCGGCAAGCGACTAAGGTTAGCTTGGAGTTTAACGTGGCTGCGAACCAGTGAGATCGCTCAGTCAATACGCTCGAAGGTGTCCAGGCTCGTCCCGAAGGCGCGCCATGCTCCAACCGTGGTCAGCTTTGCGGGCTCACCTTCCGCCTCGGCTGAGAGCACCTGTCCGGCCACCGTGTGCCACAACATCTCGATCTTGCCGTCTCGAACAATGCCGGTGTAGCTGACAGCGGCAGGCCCCGCCTTTCCCGACGCCGCAGACGTGAAGCCAATCACATCTCCATGAGCGGCGCCATAGAATGGCACCACCATCCCGGAGAAGCTGCTGTCCGGCAACGCTGTCCTGAAGACACCCCGGATCATGCCACCACTATCATCTTCGATAATCACAACCGAGCCGTATTGATTGCGCCAAGTGCCTTTCCACGAAACCATGTTTGCCTCCTCTCACCCCGTCATGCGCTAACGTTGGGGGGCGGCTTACCGTTCCGCACGATTACCGGGCCGCCCCCCCTCGCTCAGAGTGATTGCGTTTCGACCGCTAGGCCGGCGCTCCCGCAACCGATCCCCTGACCACCAGATCGACCGGCCAGACTTCGCCGCGGGCGCCTTCTTCCAGCCCCGAAATCCGCGCCGCCAGCCGCTCGGCGACGCGGGCGCCGGCAAGGCGGATGGATGAGCGCGTCGTCGACAGCGGCACAGAAAAATTCTCCGGCTTCAACCAGGGGAAGACGTCGTCATGAGCGATCAGCGAGACATCGCCGGGAATGGTGAGGCCGAGGTCGCGCACCGCGCGCACGACGCCCAGCGCCATGATCAGGCTGGAGCAGGCGATCGCCGTCGGCGCGTCGCCCTCCTCGAGCAGGCGCCTGGTGGCGCGATAACCGTTCTCTTCGGTCATGACCACGGAGCAGACATGGCGTTCGCCCAGGCTTAGCCCGCTTGCCGCGAGCGCGCGGCGCACGCCGCGCTCGCGATGGATGGCGAAGGTCTCGCGGTCGTCGCCATTGATCAGCGCCAGCCGCCGGTGGCCGAGCTGGACCAGCAGCCGCGCCGCTTCGTGGAAGGCGCCCTCATTGTCGATGTCGAGATAGGGATAGTCGAAATCGAAGCCCTCGCTGCGGCCATGGACGAGGAAGGGAATGCCGAGCGTGCTGACCAGCGCCACCCGACTGTCCTGCGGCCGCGGCGAAGAGATATAGACGGCATCGACCTGCCGGTTGGCGACGATGCGCCGATAGGTCGTCTCCTGGTCGTCGGCGTCCGCCGGGGACAGCACGAGGTCGAGCTCGTGCGAGCGGGCATAGTCGCCGAGGCCGGACAGAAACTCGACAAAATGCGGATCGATGTCGACGGCCGCACCCGTCGGCAGGACATAGCCGATCATGCCGGATTTGCCGGTCGCCAGCCGCCGCGCGCTCGGATTGGGGCGATAACCATGGCGCTTGGCGGCGTCCATGACGCGCCTGCGCGTCTCCTCGTTGACCTCCGGATAGCCATTCAGTGCCCGGCTTACCGTGGTCTGCGAAAGCGCCAGCATATGCGCGAGCTGCTTGAGGTTCACAACGGCCTCCATTCCCTCAAAGCGCTTTTAAATTGAATCGACCCAATCGCCACAAAGGCGCGACGGTATCGAGATGACCATAGTCGGGGTTGGAGTCAGTTTGAAACGAAAATTGCTGTTGCGCTGCCAAAAAAGCATGCTGCGGTGCACTTTTCGGCGGCATAATCTGCAAAATTAAATCGATTAGCTACCGAGCCTCTTGACTTTCAGATGATTCAATGGCGTGATCCGAAAAGCCAAAGCGCTTTGGAAGACTCTTCGAAAGGTTGCGGTTCCCTTGCGACTGAGTCACAGTCCTGCGGCGTCGGCGGGCGGAATGGAGGTTCCGTCCGGTGTGTGTGACCCACTGGGAGGAATACCGATGAAGAAAATGCTTTTGCTGGGTGTTGCGTTTGGTGCGCTCGCCCTGAATACGCCCGCGCATGCCGAACTGAAGTTCAAGCCAGGCGAGGACAAGCGCTTCAACTGGGCAAACTTTGAAGACCTCAAGAAGGTCGACCTCAAGGGCGAGACGCTGACCATCTTCGGGCCGTGGCGCGGCGAGGATGAGACGCTTGTCCGTTCGGTGCTCGACTATTTCTCCGAGGCGACCGGCGCGGAGGTGAAATACTCCTCGTCCGAAAACTACGAGCAGCAGATCGTCATCGATACCCAGGCCGGCAGCCCGCCGAACATCGCCGTCCTGCCGCAGCCGGGCCTGATCCAGGACCTCGCTTCCAAGGGCGTGCTGACTCCGCTGGGCGACGACGTCGCCGCCTGGATCAAGGAAAACTACGCCGCCGGCGACTCCTGGGCCAAACTCGGCACCTATACCGGCAAGGACGGCAAGTCGGCCTTCTATGCCTTTCCCTACAAGATCGACGTGAAAGGGCTGGTCTGGTACTCGCCCGACAATTTCGAGGAAGCCGGCTACAAGGTGCCGAAGACGCAAGAGGAACTGGCCGAGCTCGAAAAGAAGATCATCGCCGATGGCGGCAAGCCCTGGTGCATCGGGCTTGGTTCCGGCGGTGCGACAGGATGGCCGGCGACCGACTGGGTCGAGGACATCATGCTCAGGACGCAGCCGCCGGAAGTCTACGACAAGTGGGTCAAGAACGAGATCCCGTTCACCGACCCGGCGGTGGTCAGCGCCATCGACATTTTCGGCAAGATCGCCACGGACGACAAGATGGTGGATGGCGGCGCCAAGGCAGTGGCGGCGACCGATTTCCGCGACAGCCCGAAGGGGCTCTTCACCGTGCCGCCGAAGTGCTACATGCACCATCAGGCATCGTTCATCCCGTCCTTCTTCCCGGAGGGCGTGAAGCTCGGCCAGGACGCAGACTTCTTCCCCTACCCGCCCTACGCCTCCAAGCCGGAACTCGGAACGCCGCTGGAGGTCGCCGGAACGCTGGTGATGATCACCAAGGATTCCAAGGCATCGCGCGAGTTCATCAAGTTCCTCGAAATGCCGCTCGCGCATGAATTGTGGATGGCACAGAAGAGCTTCGTCACCCCCTTCAAGAGCGCCAACAAGGATGCCTATGGCAGCGATGCGCTGAAGAAGCAGGGCGAGATCCTGGTCGGAGCGACGACAGTCCGTTTCGACGGCTCCGACCTGATGCCCGGCAAGATCGGTGCCGGCTCATTCTGGACCGGCATGATCGATCTGGTCGGCGGCAAGTCCGCCCAGGACGTGGCCGCCGACATCCAGAAGAGCTGGGACGCAATCAAGTAGATCGCAACAGGCAAGCTGGAACCTTACTGATCCTCCTGCAGGATCCGGGCCACGGCCCGGGTCCGACCGGCGGCATACGCCGGAAGCCTTCGCGTTTCGATTGTTCCGAATGACTCACAAAGTCGGTGCATCCGACCGCCAGCTTGCCTGGCTGGTCATGCGCAGGGAGAGGGACCCATGGCGGCTCAGATTTTCTCGGCCATTTTCGTCATCATCATCGGCGTCGGCGGCTGTGTCGCCTACTTCTGGGGCGCCAACAAACTGCTGGACCTGACCTTCCCTTCGCGCGGGGTCACCGGCACGGCTGCCGTCAACAATCTGCGCCGGCAGGGCCTTGTGCGGCCATGGCTGTTCGTCGGCCCGGCGCTGATCATTCTCACCATCTACCTGATCTACCCGGTGATCGCGACGCTATGGCTCTCCTTCCTCGACCGCGGCGGCAGCAGTTTCGTCGGGCTCGCCAACTATGAGTGGGCTTTGCGCGATCCAGACCTCCGGCGCTCGATCCTGAACAACCTGCTGTGGCTGGCCGTGGTGCCGGCGGCCTGCACCTTCCTCGGCCTGATCATCGCCGTGCTCACCGACAAGATCTGGTGGGGCACGATCGCCAAGAGCCTGATTTTCCTGCCGCTGGCCATCTCCTTTGTCGGCGCCAGCGTGATCTGGAAGTTCATTTACGAGTATCGCGGCGAGGGCCAGGTGCAGATCGGCCTGCTCAACGCCATCATCCAGCATTTCGGCGGCCAGCCGCAGGTGTGGATATCGCTGCCGTTCTGGAACAATTTCTTCCTGATGATCATCCTGATCTGGATCCAGACCGGCTTTGCCATGGTCATCCTGTCCTCGGCGTTGCGCGGCATTCCGGAAGAGACGCTGGAGGCCGCGGTCATCGACGGCGCCAACCCGTTCCAGATCTTCTGGAAGATCATGGTGCCGCAGATCTGGGGCACCATCGCCGTTGTCTGGACCACCATCACCATCCTGGTGCTCAAAGTTTTCGACATCGTGCTGACCATGACCAACGGCCAGTGGAACAGCCAGGTGCTGGCCAATCTGATGTTCGACTGGATGTTCCGAGGCGGCGGCGATTTCGGCCGCGGCGCAACGATCGCCATCATCATCATGATAGCGGTCATCCCGATCATGGTCTGGAACATCCGCCAGGCGAACAAAGAGACGGGAGGACATTGAGATGGCCGTCGCGACCGGAAAATCCTTCGCCAGCCGTTTCGGCGTCCACATAGCGGTGCTGGTCTTCGTTGCCATCTGGACCATTCCGACACTCGGCATCCTGGTCTCGTCGCTGCGCGACAAGGACCAGATAGTCGCCTCGGGCTGGTGGAATTCATTCGCCAGCTCCAGCCAGACCGAGGCCGGGCGGCTGCCGCCCGCCACGGCGCAGACCCAGAAGGACGGCAAGTACGTTCTCGAGGGCAACATTTTCGGCGATGGCGCCAAGCGCAACATCAGCGCCTTCGGCGTCAAGGCGGCCGCTCCGACGCAATATCCGGCCGGCTCATCGGCCGACCTGGGTGAAGGCGTCACCCTGCAGGTCAATGCCGACGGCAGCTTCGTCATGACCTCGCCCAAGGCGTTCGAAGGCGACCGCGGCCAGCGTCTCTACTATGCTTCGTCGGCGCCGCCGAAATTCACCCCCGACAACTACCAGACGGTGCTGTTCTCGGAAGGCATCGGCCGCTCGTTCATGAATTCGCTGACCGTCACCATACCGGCGACGGTCATCCCGATCCTGATCGCCGCCTTTGCCGCCTATGCGCTGGCCTGGATGCGGTTTCCCGGCCGTGCGCTGCTGATCGCGGTCATCATCGGCCTGCTGGTAGTGCCGCTGCAGATGTCGCTGATCCCGCTGCTCAAGCTCTATAACGGCGTCGGTACTTTCTTCGGCGTGCCGTCGAAGACCTATCTCGGCATCTGGCTGGCGCATACCGGCTTCGGCCTGCCTTTCGCCATCTACCTGCTGAGGAGCTATATCGCCGGCCTGCCGCGCGAGATCATGGAATCGGCCCGCATCGACGGCGCCAGCGATTTCGAGATCTTCGTCAAGATCGTGCTGCCGCTGTCCTTCCCGGTGTTGGCCTCCTTCGCCATCTTCCAATTCCTGTGGGTATGGAACGATCTCCTGGTGGCGATGGTTTTCCTTGGTACGGCACCCGACCAGATCGTGTTGACGGCTAAGCTCAACGCGCTGCTCGGCTCTCGCGGCGGCAACTGGGAGATCCTGACGACATCGGCCTTCATCACCATCATCGTGCCGCTAATCGTCTTTTTCTCGCTGCAGCGCTATTTCGTCCGCGGGCTGCTCGCCGGCTCGGTGAAAGGAGGCTGAAATCATGCAATCCGCTTTGAAAGCCAGTTCGAACCCCGACCTCGCCATCGATCGCGACTGGTGGCGAGGCGCGGTGATCTACCAGATCTATCCGCGCAGCTACCAGGATTCGAACGGCGACGGCATCGGCGACCTCAAGGGCATCATCGGACGGCTGCCCTACATCGCCGCGCTCGGCGCGGACGCCATCTGGATCTCGCCCTTCTTCAAATCGCCGATGAAGGATTTCGGCTATGACGTCTCGGACTATTGCGACGTCGACCCGATGTTCGGCACGCTGGCCGATTTCGACGCGCTGACGGCGGAGGCGCACCGGCTGGGTCTCAAGGTGATGATCGACGAAGTGCTGTCGCACACGGCCGACATCCATCCCTGGTTCAAGGAAAGCCGGTCGAGCCGTAGCAATTCCAAGGCCGACTGGTATGTCTGGGCGGACGCCAGGCCCGACGGGACGCCGCCCAACAACTGGCTGTCGATCTTCGGGGGGTCGGCCTGGCAGTGGGACACCAGCCGCCAGCAATATTACCTGCACAATTTCCTGGCCGAGCAGCCCGACCTCAATTTCCACGACCGTGAAGTCCAGGATGCGCTGCTCGACGTCACCCGCTTTTGGCTGGAACGCGGCGTCGACGGCTTTCGCCTCGACACGATCAATTTCTACTTCCACAGTCAGGGCCTGGAAAACAATCCGCCGCTGCCGCCGGAAGAACGCAACGACCAGACCGCGCCGGCGGTCAATCCCTACAACTACCAGGACCATCTCTACGACAAGAGCCGCCCGGAAAATCTCGGCTTCCTCGAACGCTTCCGCGCTTTGCTCGACGAATATCCGGCAACCGCCGCCGTCGGCGAGGTCGGCGATTCGCAGCGCGGGCTGGAAGTCGTGGCCGCCTACACGGCCGGCGGCAAGCGCGTGCACATGTGCTATTCCTTCGACTTCCTGGCGCCGGAAAAGATCAGCGCCGCCAAGGTGCGCTCGGTGCTGGAAGCCTTTGGCAAGGTCGCCAGCGACGGCTGGTCGTGCTGGGCGTTTTCCAACCATGACGTGATGCGCCCGGCCTCGCGCTGGGCCGCCGGCGAAGCCGACCCTGTCGCCTATCTCAAGGTCATCTCGGCATTGCTGATGTCGCTGCGCGGCTCGGTCTGCATCTACCAGGGCGAGGAACTCGGGCTGGGCGAGGCCGAACTGCGCTTCGAGGACCTGCAGGACCCCTATGGCATCCGCTTCTGGCCGGAGTTCAAGGGCCGCGACGGCTGCCGTACGCCCATGGTGTGGGATGGCGGCGCCAGGAATGGCGGCTTTTCCCAGGCCAAGCCCTGGCTGCCGGTGCCGGCCAAGCATCTGGCGCAGGCCGTCAATGTCCAGCAAGGCGACCAGGCTTCGCTGCTCGAGCACTATCGGCGCTTCCTGACCTTCCGCCGCGCCCATCCGGCTCTGGCCAAGGGCGACATCACCTTCATCGAAAGCGAGGGCGACACCGTCGCCTTCACGCGCCGCGCCGGCAACGAGCAGGTTGTCTGCGTCTTCAACCTGGGCGCCAAGCCGGCCAAGGTTGACCTTGGCAGCCGATCACTGCAACCTTTGCCGGGACACGGGTTTTCCGGGCAGGCGAGCACCGGTTCGATCGAGCTTGGCGGCTACGGCGCCTGGTTCGGGCGCATAGACTGAAATCTTTGAGGAAATCACTGGGAGGACACCAATGGCCGATGTCAATCTGAGACAAGTGAAGAAGTCCTACGGCAATCTCAACATTCTCCACGGCATCGACCTCGATATCAAATCGGGCGAGTTCATCGTCTTCGTCGGTCCATCGGGCTGCGGCAAGTCGACCTTGCTGCGCTCGATCGCCGGGCTCGAGGAAATCACGTCGGGCGAACTCAAGATCGATGGCGACGTTGTCAACGACGTGCCGCCGTCCAAGCGCGGCATCGCCATGGTGTTCCAGTCCTACGCGCTCTATCCGCATATGACGGTCTACGACAACATGGCGTTCTCGATGAAGATCGGCAAGGAGAACAAGGCCGAGATCGACCGCCGCGTGCGCCAGGCGGCGGAAATCCTGCAATTGACCAATTATCTCGACCGACTGCCCAAGGCGATGTCGGGCGGCCAGCGCCAGCGTGTCGCCATCGGCCGCGCCATCGTGCGCAATCCGAAAGTGTTCCTGTTCGACGAGCCGCTGTCGAACCTTGACGCCGCGCTACGCGTCGCCACGCGCATCGAGATCGCCAAGCTCAAGGAATCGATGCCCAACACGACGATGATCTATGTCACCCACGACCAGGTCGAGGCGATGACGCTGGCCGACCGCATCGTGGTGCTGAAGGACGGCCATGTCGAACAGGTCGGCACGCCGATGGACCTTTACAAGAAACCCGGCAATCTGTTCGTCGCCCAGTTCATCGGCTCACCGGCCATGAACATCCTGCCGGCAACCATCGACAAGACCGGCAACCCGACCGTCGTCAGCCATGTCGGCGGCCGCAAGGCGGCGGTGCCGATCACCACGCCGGCCTCGGCCAAGGGCGCGGCGGTCAGTTTCGGCGTGCGGCCGGAAGACCTGATGATCGCCAGCGGCGCGGACTATCTGTTCGAGGGAACGGTCGACTATGTCGAGCAGCTCGGCGAGGTCCAGCTGGTCTATGTCGATATCGGCCGCGCCGACCTGCCGCTGGTGACCAAACTGCCGGGCAATGTCGAGGTCAAGCGCGGTTCGACATTGCGGCTGAGCGCCAATGCCGAGGACCTGCATATCTTCGATGCGGACGGACATTCCTTCGCGCTGCAAAAGCCGGAAGCAAAAGCGGCTTGAGGCCGCCGGTCCTGCTGGGTCAAGGCAACAAAAAAGAGCGGCGGGCCCCGCCCCCC